>CADBQN010000017.1 GCA_902796855.1 uncultured Bacillota bacterium
AACAGACGACGGCGACGATGAGCATGCCGATCCAGTCGCCTTTTTTGAGACGGGGAGGGTACTCATAATCCTCGCTTTCCAGCAGCGAGATCCTGCGTTCCAGTTCCGCTCTGGTCTTCGGAAGATAGTGGTCGTGTTGGTTTGCCATCGTTCCCTCCCCTTTCTCTTTTATTTTTTCAGACCGGCCCGTTCTTTAAACCGTTCCACGCTGTTGATGGGCAGACCGAGAATGTCCGCGATGAGGAATTTAGCTTCCATGTTATTGGGCGTTTCGTCGACGGGCTGCATCACGCCGATGCCGAGCTTTTCCCTGAGTTCGGTCATGACGGAACAGTCGCTGAGGTCGAGCACACTGACGCCGAGCTTTTCCGCGACATATTTTTTCGCTTCGTTGATTTTCAGCCCTTTGGCGAGCTGTACGCGCAGAACCAGATCTCCGGCACCGCGCATGCCGCACATACCCGCCGCGATCTCATGACCGCATTCCAGGGCGATGGGGTCGCCGACGCCTACCTAAAACCCGTCGACGTTCGCGATTTCCACCAGCGCTTTGTCAATGCGGCTGATGGCGTCGAGGGCGGGGTAGTCCGTCATCGGTACGGCGCAGACCCCCATGCCCACGTTGGCGTGGACGGGAATGGTCGCCGCGTCGGTGCAGGCTTTCATAAACGTGCAGACCCGGGCGAGGTTCCAGGGCAGGCTTTCGTTGGTGTTGGTGTTGACCACGGCGCCGAAAATCGTCGCCCCCGCCGCTTCGCAGATTTTCACCTGTTCGTGGGGGTACATCCCGGCGAGGCGCTTCCCGTCAAAGGTGAGGCCGCCGTGCATGCCGAGGACGAACTCACCGGCCATGCCCATTTCCACGCCCATATCGGGGTGTTTTTTGCGAATGCTTTCCGTGGCCCTGAGCGCGGCGAGGAAATCGGCGTCGCCGGAGGCGCCGCAGGTATCAAAGTTCATGCCGTCGGCGCCGGCGGCGTACATACCGTCGGCGATATAAGTGATGTCCTTCACGGCGTGCTCCACGGCTTCTTCCTGAGCGGCGAGAGCTTCTTTGATTTTGCCCTGGGGCAAAAGCTCCGCCCAGTTCTCCACAGGACCGTCGGCCGTGTGTAGGAACCGAGATTCGTCATGCCGCCGTAGAGGATGGGCATCACCGTTTCGCAGAGACAGCGCTGAAGGTCGGCGGCCTCGTCGGCGGCGACATCACGGCCGAGATCGATGACATCCACGCCCTGGGTCTTGATAATGGAAGCGACGATACCTTTGCCGATGTCGCGGACGTCCTCTTCCACCGTGGCCAGGATCATGGTATTTTTCCGCTGTCTTGCCGGATTTGGCAATTTCCTCATCTGCCACGGCGGACACCGCTTTCATCACCTCGGCGGCGAGCATCAGCTCCGGCAGGAACACCTGGCCGCGGCTGAACAGATCGCCGACTTCACGGATGCTGACGGAGAACCCCTCCGAAAGCACCTCCACGGGATCAAGTCCTTAGGTGATGGCCTGTTTCATCACGGCGACGGCTTCTTTCTCATCGGTTTTTTTCATGGCGGCAATCGCCGCGCTGACGATCGTTTCTTTTGACATTATATCACCTCTTGTCTTTCTTTGATTTCAGATTGCATCGCACGCCGTTCGTCACTTTCCTGCTTTTTCTTTCCTGCGCCGATTGATGTTGAAGACCTCTCCGAGAATGACGCAAAGGACAAAACCGATCCCCAGCGTTACCGAGGAGATAACATCGATGGGCTGTCCCGGCACCCAGAAGAAGAGCATCATCGTGAACAGGATGACCAGCATCAAAAAGACGGCGACACCTTTCCCGAAGGCGTCGGAACCGGGGAAGCGGTACGGACGCGGCGTTTCCCTGTCGATCGTTCTCAGCCTGATAAAGGCCAGGAGACAGAAGAGGAAGGGAATGAAGAAGATCAGACTCGTGAAGGAGAACAGCGTCCAGAAGAGCTCGCTGGCACCGTTCCCCGCGAAAATGGTGATCAGACCGTAAGCCAGAATCAGGACCGTCGCCACGACTCCCATCAGGACATTGCTGCCGAGGGGCGCGCCCTTCCGCGTCGTTTTGCCGAAATACGCCGGCAGTTCATAGTTGGCGGCGGATTCAATGGACATGAATCCCGAAGCCTGCAACCACGCCGGTCCCTGCATCAGCAGAGTATAGAGGAACACGAGAACGACGAGGACATAGAGGACGGTGCCGAAAGTCCCGTCGAAAGTCGTTAAGAAACAGTTGGGGATACCGTTGATGATGTCGATCTCCTGCCACGGCGTCACAACGCAGATGCAGACGGAAATCAGCATATAAATGAGGACCATCACAGCGAGGGCGATGACAATCATCCGGGGAAGGTCCCGACCGGGGTCCTTGATGTGGTTGCCGCCGATGGAACTGATGGCCTCGAACCCCAAGATGTTGTAAATCAGCGCGGGGAAGAAGGCGAAAGCGGTGCCGATGGTGGGTTTAAAATCCGAAGCGTGGAACGCGGTGGCAGGCTGCCCGCCGGTTTTAACCAGGTAAACGACGGCGCAAAACACCAGGGCCCCGCAAACACTGAGCTTCGCGATGCCTCCCAGATTGCGGGAACGCGTCGATTCCTCCCGCGGCTGATTGGCCATGATGACATAGACCCAGCACAAAGCCACTGACAGCAGCAGGTAAACGACGAAGGAAATCTCAATGCCAAAAAGCTGAGCGGCGGTCTCACTGATGACGTCCATGATGAAAATGGCGGCGGAAGCGACCCACACGGCAAGGTTCGCCCAATAATACCAGACCGTTCTGGATGCGTTGTCGGCACCCAGGGAAATCTTGACCCAGTGGTACAGGCCGCCGTCGGCGGGATAAGCGGCGCCGAGTTCCGCCGTGATCAACCCCAGCGGCAGGAAGAAAAAGACGCCTAAAATCAGATACCAGGTAACGGTGCTGACGCCTAACGCCGAGGCGGAAGTCCCGGAATCGAGGAACAGCATGATAACCAGAATACCGAGAAACAGATCGACGGCGCTGAGCTTTTGTCCGCCGGAGGATCCGGCATTGCTTTTTTCTACACTCATTTTTTTCACCTCGGAACGTTTTTCTTTTTATTTTTCGGCGTCTGCCTCGGCCTGAGCCGCTTCGATGATGGCGTCGATCTTTTCGTTGACGTCATCGGGCAGAGCGTCGATGCGGTGATTGGCGATGATTTCCTCGGCCTTGACGTGGGCTCTTTGGCGAAGGTCTGTCGCTCCGGCCGCTTCCCAGTTATCGGGCATCTGACGGTCAAACAATTTGCTTATGGAACCTTCCTGGCGCATATATTGGACCGTGTGCATTTCCGACAGGAAATTGCCGCCGGGACCGACCTTTTTAATCAGATCGACGGCGAGCGTGTCCTTGTCCACGGGGATACCCTGCTCCACGCGGCGGTTCATGCGGACGATCTCGGCGTCGATGACCAACTGGTCGTAGCTCATGGCGAGGCCCATCTCAACCATGCCCATGCCGTAAAGGATGTTGCAGCCGGCGAGATGCGGCAGCACACTGGTCAGCGTCTTTTCGTGACCGATTTGGGCGTCGATCAGTTTGCTGTCCGCCTACGTGGCCCCGACAAAGCTGGGAATGCCGTAATAGTGGCAGAGCTGCCCGACGGCGACGCTGTTCATGGCGAACTCCGGCGCGCCTACGGGGGAAGTGGTGTACTGCATATCCATAATCGTTGTGGACGTGCCGTACTGGAAGGGATTGCCCTTGTTCACAAGCTGGGTCAGGACGAGACCGGCGAGAATCTCTGCATTGGTGCAGACGAGGGTGCCGGCCAGGGTCATCGGCGTTGTGGCGCCGCAGAGACCCATGGAAAGCAGATTCATCGGCAGGCCGGCTTCGGCGGTGGTGATGAGGATTTCGCCGACGTGCTCAAAGAGCTGCAGCGGGCTGTTGGCGCAGGCGCCCAGGGTAATGATGGGCCGCTCCCGCAGTTTTTCCCTGCCGCCGACGATGGCGGCGGCCATTTCAATGGCTGCGTTGGCGTTTTTGCCGTTCTCGGCGTCGTGCTGATAGTGCTTTTCCGTGTTGCGGAGCACCGCGGCGGCTTCATAGATATCCTTGATCTCCGCGGTGACGTCCCGTGCGGCAACGGGCACGGTGAGTATGTCGATTTCCGGCAGGGCGTCACAGAAAAGGGAGATATCGCCGACGTCCTTTAAATTGCTGGGGCGTTTTGCCCCGGTTTCATAATCGATCATTTCCACCCCGGTGCAGAAGCAGGTATACGCCACCTTATCACCGCCGATGACCGTATCGTACCGCGGATTGCGCCCGCATAGGGTGTATTCCGCCGGCGTGGAAGCGATGGCGTCGTTGACGACGTTCGCCGGGAACTTCACGATGTTGTTTGCCGCGTCGACTTCGCAGCCGGCGCCGGCGTAAATTTCCTGGGCTTTTTTCCCGAAGATATTGACACCGTGGGCCATGACTTCCAAAGTCGCCTCGTGAATGGCTTCAATGTCCGCTTTTGTGAGCACACTGTAACCTAAGACTTTGTCTTCGTACATAAGAACCTCCTGAATATGTTTGATGCCAAATAGACATGCAAAATCCGTGCCAAAAAATGATCCGGGAGGGGAAAAAATAAACTTCCAGCATAAGGCCGCGAGAAAAAACGGCAGCGTTTTTCGGGCCGTCGGTTTGACAGCTCCGGTCTTTTTATGGTAAAATGAGCGTAACAGATTGTTACCTTAATCGTTACAAAATGTATCGTTAACAGTTACGCTTTGTAACGGACGGTGACCGCGGGAGGGAAAAGACATGGCGGAAAAAAACAAAACAGAGGAAGAAATTGCGGCACTGCGCCGGGAAATTGACGCACTGCGCTATCGGGAAAAGCAATATCTCAGCATTCTCGACACCATGAGCGAGCCCGTGGAAAGAGACGACGCCGAGTTCGGCATCACCTATGTGAACAACGCCTTTTGCGATTTTTACGGATGCAGCCGGGAAGAGGTGCTGCATACCGACGCAATGTCCTATGTGCTCCCGGAAGACAGGCCGAGGATCTACAAACAGTCGGAGCGGCTGACGCCGGAAAACCCCTATTACCGCTATACCTGCCGGGTCATCAACGGAGCCGGGGAGATCATTTGGATCGAGGTCCTGGGCTACGCGTTTTTCGACAGCGAAGGCAACATCAGGGAATATCAGGATATCAGCCGCGACATTTCCTCCTATAAATCGGCGGAAAAGGCCTCGGAATGGTACCGGGCGGAAATGGAGGAAAAGGTGCGCGAACGCATGCTGGAACTGAGCGACGCCAACCGGCGGCTCTCTACGGTGAACAGCTATCTGCAGTCGACTCTGAACAATATTTCCGAAGGCGTGATCCTCGTATCGGAAAACGGCGAGACCCTCTTTTTGAATTACGGTTCCAACGCGGCGCTGAGCCCCGGCGAAAACAGCCTGAGCGCGGCCATTCGGGAACACGCCCTGAAAAAAAAGAACTCGGCGATTTACCGCATGCTCCGTCAAAAGGAGGACTTTAAAAACGCGGAAATCACCTTTGCCGCGGAAAGCGGCGACGTCGCCTATCTCGTTTCCGGTTCCCACATCGAAGGCGACGGGGAACCCGGCCGCGGCCTGCTGATCCTGAAGCCCATGGCGGAGATGAAGCACCTCATCAACAAGTTCAGCGGTGCCCAGGCCAAATATCACTTTGAGGAGATCATCGGCGACAGCGCCATGATCCGGGACGCCATCCAGCTGGCCCGAAGAGTCGCCGCCGGCGAGGGAAACATCATGATCGAAGGCGAAAGCGGCACCGGCAAGGAGCTCTTCGCCCAGTCCATCCACAACGCCAGCAACCGGAGAAACGGCCCCTTCATCGCCGTGAACTGCGGCGCCCTGCCGAGAGATCTCATCGCCAGCGAGCTTTTCGGCTACGCCGAAGGCTCCTTTACCGGAGCGAAAAAAGGCGGCAAGCCCGGCAAATTCGAGATGGCCACCGGCGGCACGATCTTTTTGGACGAAATCGGTGATATGCCGATGGAACAGCAGATTACCCTGCTGAGAGTGATTCAGGAACGCACCGTGACGCGGATCGGAGCGGCAAAAAGCGTCCCCATCGACGCCAGAGTGATCTGCGCCACCAACAAAGACCTGCACAAAGAGGTGGAAATGGCGAATTTCCGCCAGGATCTCTTTTTCCGCCTCAACGTCATCAACCTGCACATCCCTCCCCTCCGCGAGCGCAGAGAGGATATCCCCGTCCTCTTTCATCACTTTCTCCATAACCACAGGAGCTATGACGAAGGAGAAACCGTGGCCGAGGAGGCTTTTATGAACTGCCTTTTGGCTTACGACTGGCCGGGGAACGTGCGGGAGCTGCAAAACATCACGGAACGGGCCTTTTTCATCGCCCACGGCCGGCCTTTTACCGTTCAGGATCTGCCGAAATACCTTCTGGACGCCGTGACGGCGAAACCCGGCGGCGAGACCGCGCCGCCGGAGACAGCGGAAAGGACGGCGGCACCAAAAGACCCGGAAAAAGAACGGATCGAGAAGCTTTTGGCGAAGCACCGCTTTAACGCCAGCCGCGTCGCCGAGGAACTTGGCGTTTCCCGAACGACGCTGTACCGGAAATTTAAAAAATACGGTCTCCGCTGAGACCGCAAAGACAGCAAAAAATCCCCGAGAAAGTTCGGGGATTTTCGCTTTTTTGAAGCCGCGGCGCGGTCAGAGGAGATAGAAACCGAGGAAGCCGCAGGCGAGGCCGAGGGCGGCGCCGCAGGTGACGTCGGCAACGCTGTGGCAGCGCAGGCGGACGCGGAGATACGCCAGGGCGGCGGCGCAGAGCGCCAGCAGGACGCCGCAGGCGGCGCTGTATCGGCTGACCGCGGCGGCAATGAGGAAGGAGCAGAACACGTGGCGGCTGGGGAAGGACTGCCCCCGCTTGGCGTTGGGTTTCGGCGGCGGCAGGGAGGGGTCCTTTTCGTAGGGGCGGGGCGCGTTATAGACGCGGCGGAACAGCGACACCGCGACGAAAGAAAGACCGCAGACCAGAACCGCCTTGGGCAGTTCGGCGCGGTCGAAAAACCAGAGCCAGACCAAAAACACGGCAAAGACCGGGTAAAAGCCGGCGGTGATGATGTCGTTGAGCCGCTGCGGCGTCGGTTTCACCGTGATGACCTCCTTTTGGGGGACGGCGGCGGCGCGTCCCTGGTGACGGAAAGGGAGCCGCTGTCGCCGGTGATGGGGACGTAGTTCAGGGTGTAGACGCCGTCGGCGCCGGGGAAGGAGCCGGAAATGCCCTCGTCGGGGACGCCGTTCTGTTTCAGCGCCGCGCGGGAAAAGACGGAGACGCAGGCCGCCGCCGCCTCGCCGCCGAGGCACGTCTCGGCAAAGGTGGTCAGGAACTCGTCGTAAGCGACGAAGGGCAGAAAGGGAAAGCCCTCGGAGAACGGCTCTTCCTCGATGATCGGATAGAGCTGGCCTTTTTTCCGCTCCACCCGGCCGAGGAAAAAGAGCTCGTCGCCGCTGTGGGCGCGGCGGCGCTCCCGGACGTATTCCATGATCTCCAGGTATTTCGCCAGCACCGGGATGAGGGAACGGGACGCCCGGGCCGTGCGGAAATGCACCACCCGGCGGTCGTTGGCGTCGGCCTCGGCGCGGAGGTAGTTCAGGCCGCAGAGGTGGTCGCAGCCGCGGCTGACGACGCCCTTCGTCTTGCCGATGTCGGCGCAGAGCCGCGTCACCGTGTTGGTCTCGGCGTCGTTGACGACGGCAAAGAGGATCTCCGCCTCCAAAAGCGAGAGGCCGTATGGCTCCAGCAGGGCGCGGAGGCCTTCTTTATATTGCGTATGAAAGCGCTTTTCCTCACGGAAAAGCCGGATCAGCTCACGGCTCTGTTGACTCGCGGCCATACCTTGGTCCCCTCCTTTCCGACGGGCACGGGGAACGCCCCTTTGGGGGCGGATGATTGGATTCAGACGCCTTTCAGCAGTTCTTTGAGGCTCGCGGCGGCATCGAGGAAGCCCTCCCGCTCCGACGCGCTCCAATGCTCCTCGATGCGCTGCTGGACACCGGCGGGGCCGATGATCGACGGCACCGAGAGGGCGACGCCCTCGACGCCGTATTCCCCCTCCAGCACCGAGGAGACCGACATCATGGTCGGGTATTGGTTCAAAATGGCGTAGGCCAGCTTGCAGACGCAGGTGGCGATGCCGTATTGGGTCTTGCCCTTGGCGCGGATGATCTCCGCGGCCATGGCCCGGGTGGCTTTGGTGATGGCCTCCTCGGTCTCTTTTCCCCAGGGCAGACCGACGTTTTTGCAGTAAGCGGCGATGGGGAAGCCGCTGACGGTGGCGTGGCTCCAGACCGGCACCTGGCGGTCGGCGTGGACGCCGACGATGTAGCCGTGGACAACGCCGGTGCTGACCTCGAGATAATCGGCGATGGAGCGCATGAAGCGGCTCGTATCGAGGATGCAGCCGGTGCCGAAGACCATGCCGTTGGGGAGGCCGAGCCACTGGGCGGCTTTATAGGTCAGGATATCGACGGGGTTGGAGACGATCATCACGGCGCCGCCGGTATAGTGGGGGCGGATCTTTTCGATGACCTCCTTCATGATGGCGACGTTGTCGCCGGCGAGGTCGAAGCGGCTCTCGCCGGGGCGGCGGCCGCGGCCGGCGGTGATGATGATGAGGTCACAGCCTTCGCAGTCGTCGTAATCGCCGGCGTACAGCTCCGGCGTGCCCATGGAGGAAAGGCCGTGGCGGATGTCCTTGGCCTCGCCTTCGGCGCGTTTGTGATCGACGTCGATGAGGACGATCTCCCGGGCGATGTCCCGGAGGGCCAGGGCGTAGGCGATGGAGGAGCCCACGAAGCCCACGCCGATGACGGCGACTTTTCTGTTGCGGATGCCGAGTTTTGATTTCATGATGATGCCTTCCGTATCGTAAACAGGCGCGAGAGAGAGCCCCGCGCCATCCTCTTTTTCAGGTTAAAACGCTGTTCAGAAAGTCCTTCGTCCGCTCCTGACGGGGGCTGCCGAAGAGCTCCTCGGGGGTGCCTTCCTCGCAGATGACGCCGTCGGCGATGAACAGCACGCGGTCGGCGACGTCCTTGGCAAAGCCCATTTCGTGGGTGACGACGATCATCGTCATCCCGGCTTTGGCCAGCTCCTTCATGACGAGGAGCACCTCGCCGACCATTTCCGGGTCGAGGGCGCTGGTGGGCTCGTCAAAGAGCATGATATCGGGATCCATGGCCAGGGCGCGGGCGATGGCCACCCGCTGCTGCTGACCGCCGGAAAGCTGATGGGGATAGCTTTCGGCCTTGTCGGCCAGGCCCACCCGGGCAAGGAGCTCGTCGGCGCGGGCCGAGGCCTTTTCCTTGGACATCTTTTTCAGCTCCACCGGCGCGAGCATCACGTTCTTCCGCACCGTCAGGTGGGAAAAGAGGTTGAAGCTCTGGAACACCATGCCGATGCGCTCCCGGATCTTGTTGATGTCGGTCTTTTTATCGGTGATGGGGATATCATCGACGATGATCTCGCCCTTGGTGGCGTCTTCCAGCCGGTTCAGGCAGCGCAGGAACGTCGATTTGCCGCCGCCGGAGGGGCCGATGACGCAGACGACTTCCCCTTCGCTGATGTCGATGTCGATGCCCTTCAGGACATCGAGGCTGCCGAAGGATTTGTGCAGGTTGCGGACTTTAACTTTTTCTTTCATAATTGAATTTCTTCTCCACGTATTTGGCGATGAGCATCAGGATCGAGATGATGACGAGATAGTAGACGGCGAGCAGGGTATAGGTACCGAAATAGAGGTAGGACGAGCCGGCGTAGACCTTGGCCTTGTTGGCCAGCTCCGGCAGGCCGATGACGGACAGGATCGAGGTGTCCTTAACGGTGATGATGAACTGGTTCACCATGGACGGGATGGCGATCTTCACGGCCTGGGGCAGGATGATCTTGAAGAAGGTCTTGGAATAGGGCAGGCCGAGGCTGCGGGCGGCTTCCACCTGGCCCTTGGGGACGGCGGAAATGCCGCCGCGGAAGATCTCCGCCAGGTAGGCCCCGGCGTTGAGGCTCAGGGTGATGATCCCGGCGGTGATGCTGCTCAGGGTAAAGCCCGGCCAGAAGAGGTTGATCATCTGCGGGATGCCGAAATAGACGACAAGGGCCTGGACCAGCATGGGCGTGCCGCGGATCAGCCAGATATAGGCGGCGGAAATACCCCTCAGCGCTTTAAAGCGGCTCATGCCGAAAAGGCACATGACGAGCCCGATGACGATGCCGATGGCGATGGAGACCACCGAGATCAGGCAGGTTATTTTCAGCCCCTCAAGCAGGAGGGGCGTTGCGTTCGACAGGACTTTTTCAAAATTCATTTTCTCTTCCTTTATCTTTCGAGGGTTCATGCCGGAAGCGGATCACGCGGATCGTGGGGAGCGGCGTCTCCCGCCGGCATTCGGGGAGCGCCGCGGAGGTCGTTTTCGCAAAACGCGGCGACCCGCGCAGAATGGCGCGCGGATCGCCCGGTTTCAGCCGGTTTGGCATGGCGTTTTGTTTTGCGCCCGGAAAGACCGGGCATGGGCGCGGCGGTTCACGCCGCGGCGCGGACGGACGAGGTCAGCGCGAAAGCGGGACGGCGAGGATCATTCGCCGTAGCCGTATTTCGCGAGGATTTCGTCGTATTTGCCGGAGTCTTTGATGTTGGCGAGACCGGCGTTGAACATATCGAGGAGTTCCGCGTTCTGGCCCTTTTTAACGGCGAAGCCGTAGTAGGCGGGGTTCACAATGTCGCCGACGGTGGCGAGCTGGACTTCGCCCTGTTCGATGGCCCAGCAGATGACGTTGTAGTCTTCAACGCAGGCAGCGTTGGCGCCGTTGGTGACGGCGGTGTACATCGTCGGGGAATCTTCATAGTATTCCACGGTGTAGCCGTATTTGTCGGCGTTGGCGGCGGCGTAGTCGGCGCCCATGGTGCCGGTCTTGGCGGCCAATTTCTTACCGGAGAGGTCTTCCCAGGCGGCAACGTCGCTGTTTTCCGGAGCGACGAGGATCTGGCCGTCTTCGAAGTAGCCTTCGGAGAAATCAAAAGTCTCGGCGCGTTCTTCGGTGATGGTCATCCCGGCGATCATGGCGTCGGCCTGGCCGCTCTGAACGGCGCCCATGGAGGCGTCAAAGCCTTCGTTTTTGACTTCATACTCAAAGCCCTGGTCCTCGGCGATGGCGGCGAGGAGTTCCATGTCGATGCCGACGTATTCGTTGGTTTCCTCATCGAGGAACTCGAAGGGGGCGAAAGCGTTGTCGGAATAGATGGTGTAGGGACCGGCGGCACCGGCGTCGGCGTCGGCGGCGGCGTCATCACCGGAAGAGCCGCAGGCGGCGAAGGTGAGGCACATCATCACGGCGACGAGGCACAGCGATAGGACGAGAAGTGTTTTTTTCATGTTCAGCTTCCTTTCTGTTTTTTTAATAAACTAATTTTACCAGAAATGTGAACAAATGAAAAGATAAAAAAAGAGGCCAGGAAGGGAGAAAATATAAAACGTGTTTTATATAACCTATAAAACAAAACGCATAAAACCGCCTTTATGGTGGGGAAAGACGTTTTTTTGAAAAACCGTTTCCCGGCGTTCTGTTCCCTTTCTTTTTTTCGAGGTTACGGCGGCGCCGCCGCGTTGGGTTGGGAGGAGAGCCTTTCGGCGACGTTGGTTCCTTCGGCGGCGGTCGGGTGCGTCGCCGATGGGCGTGCTGTTCATGTTAGGTTGTACCGCGCGGATTTATCGCTACACAATCTGAGGTTTGTTTTAAAGAGAAAGACCTGTTCAATGGGCTTTGTAACGTTGTATAATGTAGGGGAAGGTCTCCTGACCTTCCCGCGGCGGCGGAGCGTTGATTTGGCGGAACCGATTTCCGGCGACGTTGTACCCTTCGGCGGTGGTCGGGTGCGTCGCCGATGGGCGTGCCGTTCATGTTAGGTTGTACCGCGCGGATTTATCCCTACACAATCTGAGGTTTGTTTTAAAGGGAAAGGCCTGTTCAACGGGTTTTGTCACGTTGTACAATGTAGGGGAAGGTCTCCTGACCTTCCCGCGACGGCGGGACGTTGCGTTGGGGGGAACTCCTTTCGGCGACGTTGTACCCTTCGGCGGCGGTCGGGTGCGTCGCCGATGGGCGTGCCGTTCATGTTAGGTTGTACCGCGCGGATTTATCGCTACACAATTAAAGGTTTGTTTTACGGGGAAAGGCCTGTTCAACGGGTTTTGTAACGTTGCGCGGCGCGGCGGCGGCGGGAATTTTTTGTCCGGGGCGGCGGCAGGCCTTGCGCGGCGGCGGCGGATTCTATATAATGAAAGGAACAAACGGCGGGGACCGGCGGACGGCTCCCCGGCCGGACGAAAGCGAGGCTGCGCCATGAACGAAAACCGCTCTTTTTCCCTGATGCGCCAATCGGCACTAAAACGGCTGGAGGGCCGCGACCCGGCGGACATCGCCGCCAAAACCGGCATCCCCTTTTTCCCCGGGGAAAGCGCCTTTCGCTTTGACGGCGTCGTCGGCGAAATCCGCGTCTCCTTCCCCGACTATACGGTGACGCCCGCCCTGGATCTCTGGTATGAGCTGGTGCTCCTCCACTACCTCGACATCGCCGACGGCCGCGGCGTCGGGGAGAACGCCGTGAGCCTCAGCACGCTGAAGGACGGCGCCATCCGCGGCGCCGACTTTGACGCTCGCTGCGACCGGAAGCTCGCCCGGATCTTCGCCGGCGTCGATGAGACGCGCGCCGCCGCCGCCTGCGAAGCGTTAAGCGCCGTTTTCCGCGGAGACAGGGCCGACCTTTTCGCCGTTTTTCCGCTGTTCCCCCGCTGCCCGGCGGCGCTGCGGCTGTGGTTCGAAGACGACGAGCTCCCGGCCTCGGGACGGATCCTCTTTTTCGACGGCGCCGAAGGCTACCTGACCATGGAGGACGACGTGACCATCGGCGAATGGCTGCTCCAGCTTTTGGAAGAGGCCCTGAAGCAGGTGTAACGGCGCGGGGAGAACGACCGCGGCATCAAAAAAACAGACGCTCCGGCACGGAAAGGGCATTCCGCCGGAGCGTCTTACTTTTGGGGTCTCGCGGCGACGGTGCAAAGATATGTGCGCTGATCTTCGCGAAGGGGCCGCCGCCGCTATGATGATTATAGCAAAGGCTCCGGGAAATTGCTTTTCCGTTTTTGCGATATTTCGCGTTTTTTCCGTTTATTTTTGGGGCGGCGAGCGACACGGTGCGGGGACGGTTCCTCCCGCGGGGGCGCTCGGCGGCGGCGCGTTGGTTTTAGGAAGAACCTTTCGGCGACGTTGGTTCCTTCGGCGGCGGTCGGGTGCGTCGCCGGGTGTTTCTACCATGTGATGAACGTTGTTCCGCGCGGATTTATCCCTACACAATCAAAGGTCATGTTTACGTAAAAAGGTCTGTTCAACGGGTTTTGTAACGTCGTACAATGTAGGGGAAGGTCTCCTGACCTTCCCGCGACGGCGGAGCGTTGATTTAGGGGAGGACCTTTCGGCGACGTTGGTTCCTTCGGCGGCGGTCGGGTGCGTCGCCGGGTGTTTCT
>CADBQN010000018.1 GCA_902796855.1 uncultured Bacillota bacterium
ATATTATTACAGCGCCGTATTGTGGGCGGTGGCGAAGAACATCACCGCCGGAACCTCGGCGACGACCTTCGCGCCGGACGCTCCCTGTACCCGCGGTCATATCGTGACGTTCCTCTATCGCGATTTGGCCAAGTAAACAAAATGTTGACTTTGTCCGGTTTTTTTCGTTTTTTGCTTGACAAAAGGGCACCGTGATGCTATACTGAATACGCTGATATGTTACTCTTGAAAGTGGGCTTTGCCCACTTTCTTCTTTATGTTTTTCGGTGAGGTTTATGGAAAAGAAAAACGCTGTGGAAAAATCCGTTTGGCGGTTTTTGGAGCCGCTTTTGGAACCGACGCCCTATGAGATCTACGATGTGGAATATAAAAAGGAAGGCGCCGAATGGTTCCTCCGCGTCTACATCGACAAAGACGGCGTCATCGACCTGGATGACTGTGAGGCCGTGACGAATCTGATCAACGAACCCCTCGACGAGCTGGATCCCATCCGCGATCCGTATTTCCTCGAAGTGTCCTCTCCCGGCGTGGAACGGCACCTCGGCTCGGTTCGCCACTTCCGCGCCGTGATCGGTGAGAAGATCCGGGTCAAAACGTATACGAAGATTGAAAACAGCAAAGAATGGGTGGGAACCTTAACGGAAGTATCCGAGGAAGAAATAACCATCGATGTACAGGGAAAGCCCATGGTCTTCCCTTACGATAAAATCGCAAAAGCCAATTTGTCCGTGTTTTAGGAGGTATCTGATGAACGTCGAGTTTTTGGAAGCGCTGAGAGATTTGGAAAAAGAGCGGAACATCTCCGCCGATATCATTTTGGACGCGATCGACGCGGCCCTTGTCTCCGCGTATAAAAAGAATTTCGGTTCTTCGCAGAATGTACGGACAGAAATCAATCGGGAAACCGGTGATTTTCATGTCTATTCCCGTAAGACGATTGTGGAAGAAGTGGAAGATCCCAACGCTGAAATCAGTCTTGAGGAAGCGGAAAAGATCAACCCCGGCTATGAGCCCGGCGATATCTACGAACTGGAAGTCACCCCCAGAGATTTCGGCCGCATCGCCGCCCAGACCGCGAAACAGGTGGTCGTGCAGCGGATGAGAGAAGCCGAACGCTCGGTGATCTATGACGAATATATCAATATGGAAGGCGACATCATGACGGGGATGATCCAGCGGATCGAAAACCGCAGCGTCTACCTGGATGTCGGCAAGACCGAGGCGATTTTGACCCCCGGTGAACAGATGCCCGGGGAGCTCTACCGCCACGGCGACCGCCTCAAAGTATATATGGTGGAGATCCGCAAAACGAACCGCGGCCCTCAGGTCGTCGTTTCCCGGACCCATCCCGGCCTGCTGAAACGCCTCTTTGAGCAGGAAGTGCCCGAAATCTACGACGGCACCGTGGAAATCAAGAGCATCGCCCGGGAAGCCGGGAGCCGCTCCAAGATCGCCGTCTACAGCCGCCATGAGAACGTCGATTCCCTCGGCGCCTGCGTCGGCGCGAAGGGCATGCGCGTTCAGGCCATCGTCGATGAGCTCAGAGGCGAAAAAATCGACATCGTCAAATGGAGCGAAGACCCGGCGACCTTCATCAGCAACGCGCTGAGCCCCGCCAAAGTTCTGGCCGTGGATATCAGCGAAGAGGAAAAATTCGCCCGCGTCGTCGTTCCCGATTATCAGCTTTCCCTGGCCATCGGCAAAGAAGGGCAGAACGCCCGCCTCGCCGTGAAGCTCACCGGCTGGAAGATCGATATTAAATCCGCTTCCGAAGTCGGCTGGAACGAAGACGAGATCTCCGGCGACGACTATTACGACGACGTCTATGAAGACGAGTTTGAGGACGGTTACGCCGAAGAAGAATACATCGAAGGCGGAGCCGCGGACGACGCTGAAGACGATATCGTCGATATGGAAGAGGTCATCGCGGAAGAAGTCGCCGCCGCCGACGGCGAAGCGCCGGAGGAGGGCGAGTAAGCTTTGAAAAAGACGCCGATGAGAATGTGTGTCGGCTGCAGGGAAATGAAGCCGAAACGGGAATTGATCCGCGTTGTCCGCACCGCCGAGAAAAACGTGGAACTGGACCCCGGCGGGAAAAAGCCCGGACGCGGCGCCTATCTCTGCAATGATCCGGCCTGCCTGAAACGGGCAAAAAAAGCAAAGAGCCTGGAAAGGGCGCTCAATGTGTCCTGCGATGAGGAAGTCTATCGCCGTTTGGAAGAGGAAATGCTCCATGACGAAAGATGACGAAAGAAAATATACCTTCCTCGGCTTCGCTCAAAAGGCCGGGAAGGCCGTTTCCGGGGAGAACACCGTGGAAGCGAAAATCAAGGAAAAGAACGCCCGCTGTGTCGTCGTTGCCGCCGACGCCCCGGACGATGCCAAAGAAAAGTTCGAACGGCTGGCCCGCCGTTACCATGTCCCTTTTCTCATCTTTGGGGAAAAGAACCGGCTGGGCGCCGCCATCGGGAAATCGCCGAGAAACGTCGTGTTGATCTCGGATAAAAATATCGCAGGTCAGATCCTGCAATAAATGACTAAATAACGGGGGTTTTTGAATGGGTAAAATAAGAGTCTACGAATTGGCCAAAGAATTGGAGATGGAAAGCAAGGACGTGATCCGGCGTCTCGGCAAAATGGGTGCCGAGGTCAAAAATCACATGAGCACGGTCGATGAAAAATACGAAAAGATGCTCCGTGATATCGTGCGCCCAAAATTGATCCTTGAACAAAAGGAACAGAAAGAACAAAAGCGCGAGCAGAAAAAAGAAGAGGCGAAAGCCGCTCACGCCGCCGAACAGCCTCAGCGCCGGGCCGAAGAAAAACCGGCCGAAAAGGCGCAGAAAGCGTCCGCGCCCCGGGAAACGGAAAGCGCGTCCCGAAAACAGGTTGCTGCCGCCCCCGCAGCACCGAAGGAGAACGCCGCCGACGAAGTGAAAAAAGCCCCGGAAAAGCAGGAAGCGAAACCCGCGGAAAAACAGGAAAGCGCCGTCCGCCCCGTTCCGGAGCGGAAACCCGCCTCGGAGCAACCGCGTCAGCAGGGCGTCTTTGCCCGCACCGATCAGCCGCGTCAGCAGGGCGTTTTCGCCCGGACCGATCAGCCGCGCCAGCAAGGGGTCTTCGCCAAATCGAATCAGCCCCGTCAGCAGGGCGTTTTTGCCAAAAACAACCGCAACAGGAACGACCGCTCTCAGGGCCAGCGCGGCGATAACCGCGGCGGCCAGGCCCGGGGCCGAGACGGCCAGAACCGTTATCAGAACCGCGACGGTCAGAACCGCGGTCAGAACCGCGACGGTCAGAACCGTTATCAGAACCGAGACGGCCAGAACCGCTATCAGAACCGCGACGGTCAGGCGCGGGGCGGCGACAACCGTCACCAGAACCGCGACAATCAGCAGAACCGCGGCCGCGGTCAGGGCGGCGGCCAGGGATTCCAGCGGGATCGCGGTTTCGGTTCCGTTCCGCCGCCGCCGGATGTAAAAGCGCCGGATAAAAAGGATTCCCGCCGTTTTGAGCAGAAGAAAAAGAATAACAGTTACGACTCCCGCAAAAAGGATATGGAACGGCGCGGCATGGAAGGGAATATGTACCGCAATCGGCCGAACCGTCCCAAAAAGAAAAACGCCCGCAAGGAAGAAATGCCGCCGGTGGTGCCGAAGACCGTCGTCATCGGCGAGACCGTCATCATTTCCGAACTGGCCAAGGCCATGAGCAAAACCGCCGCCGAGCTCATCAAAGCGTTGATGGGACTGGGCTTTATGGCCACGGTGAACCAGGAGATCGACGCCGAAACGGCGACGATCTTAGGGGAAGAATTCGGCATCACCGTCGAAGTGAAAGTCGACGATAAAATGGAAATCCTCGTCGATGAGGAAGACGATGAAAGCACCCTGGAAGAACGTCCGCCCATCGTTACCGTCATGGGCCACGTCGACCACGGGAAGACCTCCCTCCTCGACGCCATCCGCAACACCAACGTCATCGCCAAGGAAGCCGGCGGCATCACCCAGCACATCGGCGCCTATCAGGTTGAGATCAACGGCAGGAAGATCACCTTCCTCGATACCCCCGGCCACGAGGCCTTCACCGAAATGCGTGCCCGCGGCGCCCAGGTCACCGATATCGCCATTCTCGTCGTCGCCGCCGACGACGGCGTGATGCCCCAGACCATTGAGGCCATCAACCACGCCAAAGCCGCCGACGTGCCCATCGTCGTCGCCATCAATAAAATTGATAAGCCCGGCGCCAACGTCGATAAGATCCGTCAGGAACTGATGGAATACGAACTCGTCGATGAGGAATGGGGCGGCAGCACCATCATGGTGCCGATCTCCGCCAAAAAGGAAGAAGGGATCGAAAACCTTCTCGAAATGGTGCTCCTCGTCGCCGATATGCAGGAACTGAAGAGCAATCCCAACCGCAACGCCCGCGGTACCGTCATTGAGTCCAAGCTCGATAAGGGCCGCGGCCCCGTCGCCACCGTCCTGGTGCAGAAGGGGACGCTCCACGTCGGCGATATCCTCGTCTGCGGCACCGAGTTCGCCAAGGTCCGCGCCATGGTCGACGAAAAAGGCCGCAGAACCAAGGCGGCCCGTCCCTCGATGCCCGTGGAAGTCCTCGGTTTTTCCGATGTGCCTCCCGCCGGTGAGATCTTCGTCTGCGTCGATGAGGAAAAGGACGCCCGCTATATCGCCGAACACAACGCCCGGGAAAAACGGGAACACGATATGGATAAGACCGCCATGGTCTCTCTGGACGATCTGTTCCGCCAGATCTCCGAAGGCGCCGTGAAGGACCTGAACATCGTCCTGAAAGCCGACGTCCACGGCTCCGTCGAGGCGCTGTCCCAGTCGATCCAGAACCTTTCCACCGACGAGGTGCGCGTCAATATCATCCACAAAGGCGTCGGCGCCATCGTCGATACCGACGTCAAACTGGCCGAAGCCTCCAACGCGCTGATCATCGGTTTCAACGTCCGTCCCGACGCCCACACGAAACGCGCCGCGGAAGCGGCCGGCGTCGAGATTTTGATGTACCGCGTCATCTACGAAGCCATCGACTCGATCAAAGCCGCCATGAGCGGGCTCCTCGATCCGGAATACAAGGAAGTCATCGTCGGCCACGTCGAAGTCCGCGACGTTATCAAGGTGCCGAAAGTCGGCGCCGTCGCCGGCTGCTACGTCGTCGACGGGAAAGTCACCCGCAACGCCAAAGCCCGCGTGCTGAGAAACGGCATCGTCATCCACGAAGGCGACATGGCCTCCCTGAGACGGTTCAAGGACGACGTGAAGGAAGTCCAGACCGGCTACGAATGCGGTATCTGCATTGAGGATTACAACGATATTAAAATCGAGGACCAGATCGAAATCTACGATCTGGTGGAAACGAAACGCTCGATCTGAAGATTGAACTGATTTTGAAAAGGAGGGATTGCTTTGGCCAAGCACCGTGACAGCCGCGTCAACGAGGAACTGCGGAAAGAAATTTCCGATATCCTGTTTCAGGAAATCAAAAACCCCGATATCGGCTTTGTTTCCATCGTCAAAGTCGATGTCTCCCACGATCTCAGTGTGGCGAAGGTCTATTACAGCGTCATGGGCAGCGAGGAAGAAATCGCCAAGACCCAGCGGGCCATGAAGCGCTCGGCGGGGTTCATCCGGCATGAGCTGGCCGGGCGTCTGTCGCTGCGCCACACGCCGGAACTCGTGTTCCTCTTTGACGATTCCATTGAGCACGGGATCCGGATCGCGAAAATACTGGAAAACGATAAAAAGAAGAATCAACATGAAGAAACAGAATCATTCGATTGAAACACTGAAGCAGGCCATTGAGAATCTCAATGACCTGCTGATCATTAGTCACGTTCTTCCCGACGGCGATAACGTCGGCTCCGTCATCGCCATGGCGCTGTGGCTGGAAAGCGCCGGGAAACGGGTCACCGCCGTCATCAACGGAGAGATGCCGCCCTACTACCGCTTTTTGGAAGGCGCCGACCGCCTCGTTCCCCCGGACGCGGTGGAACACCGCCCCTATGAGGGTGTGCTCTGTCTCGATATGTCCGATAAGGAACGGGGCGGCCGCGTCTGGGAGCGCGTCGGCGGGGAGCCGACGCTGATCAATATCGATCACCACGTCAGCAATGAGGGGTTTGGCGACTATAACTTTGTTTGGAGCGACGCCTCCTCCACGGCGGAGATCGTCACTTTTCTGCTGACGGAATGGGGCGTTCCTCTGACGCGAGCCATCGCCGAAGCGCTCTATACCGGTATCGTGACCGATTCCGGTTCCTTTACCTATCCCTCTACGTCGCCGCGGACGATGCGCATGGCCGCTCTTCTGCTGGAAGAAAAGCCGCGTCTGGAAGCCATCCGTGAGAACGTGCTGGAAAATGTGACTTTCAAACGGAAAAAACTGCTGGCGGCCGTTTTGGAGCGGGCGGAACTCTCTTGCGGCGGCCGCCTCTGCCATGCCGCCATCGACCACGATGCCATTGCCGCGCTTGGTGCCACCGGTCCGGATTTTGAGAACATCATCGACCATCTCATCGGCATCACCGGCGTGGAATACGCCGTTTTCTTCCGGGAGATGGAAAAAGACCGCGTTAAAGTGGGTTTCCGCGGCCGCGGCGGCAATGACGTTACCGTTGCCGCTTCCCGTTTCGGCGGCGGCGGCCACAAGGCGGCGGCGGGATGCTCCTTTACGGGCAGTTTGGAAGACGCCGTCAAAGAGATCCTCGCCGTCGTCCGCGCCGGTCTGGAGGCGAACTGATGGACGGTTTTATCAATCTGTATAAACCGAAGGACTTTACCTCCCACGACGCCCTGAACATCGTCCGCCGCTGTTTTCCCGGCACGAAGATCGGCCACGGCGGGACGCTGGATCCTGCCGCCACCGGCGTGCTTCCCGTCTGCCTCGGCCGCGGGACGAAGCTTCAGGATCTCGTGATGGGCGGCGATAAGGCCTACGAGACCGATGTGGTCTTCGGCGTCGACAGCCTTTCCCTTGACCTCAGCGGCGATTTCACCGTGACCGATCCCGATTTCGTCCCCGACAGGGCGTTGCTTGAAAAAGTTCTGGCGGAACTGACCGGCGCCCAGCTTCAGGTCCCGCCGGTGATCTCTGCGATCAAACGCGGCGGTGTACCGCTCTATAAACGCGCCCGCCGCGGCGAGAAGGTGGAAGCCGAGGCACGGGCCATAGAAATCCACGAAATTATTCTGAAAGATATCTTTTTTGATGGCGCGCGTTATCGCGCCCGTATCGCCGTTTCCTGTTCCAAAGGGACGTACATCCGCGCCCTTGGCCGGGACATCGGCAGGGCGATGGGCACCGCCGCCGTCATCGACCGGCTGGTACGGACCAGGGCAGGCATGTTCTCCCTGGAAAACGCCGTGACCATGGAGGAATTAAAACGCCGCTGCGACAAAGGGGATTTCTCCTTTGTGATGCCGCCGGAAGCGGCGCTGACGTCCTGCCGCCGCTTTGAGCTCAGCGACGGTCTGGAACTGAAAACGATTCGGGACGGCGGTTCCATCGCCGCCGCCGGCTGGGAAGACGGTTCCGCCGCCGTTTACGACCCCTGGGGCGGCCTGTTCGCCGTCGGGCGCGTCAACGGTGAAAAGCTGCGGCCGGAAGTGCTGTTCTGCGCCCCCCGCCGCCGAAAGGAAAAAATGAAGGTCTTCGGCGGTGAAGCGCCGCTCCCCGCGGGTCTGCGTACCGCCGTGGTCATTGGCAATTTTGACGGCGTCCATCTGGGCCACGCCGCTCTCATCGACCGCTGCGTGAAGGAGGCGGAAAGAGCCGGTCTTTTCTCGCTGGTGATGACGTTTTCCCCCCATCCCAAAAGCTTTTTCTCCGGCGAGAGCTACCCCGCGATCTGCTCCCGGGAGGAAAAGATCCGCCATATCGACGCTCTCGGCGCCGACGGTCTGCTGATTCTGCCCTTTGACCGGGCTTTTGCCGATCTTTCCCCGGAAGCGTTCGTCAGCGAGATCCTCGTGAATCGGCTTCACTGTGAGAAGGTCTTTATCGGGGACGACTTTACCTTTGGCCGCGGCGGCGCCGGCAACGCCGCGGCGCTGAAAGAGCTCGCCGCCGCCTGCGGCATCGACGTCCGCGTTCTCGGTCAGCTCCGATTCAGAGGGGAGGCCGTCAGCTCCACGCGGATCAAAGCGCTCCTCGCCTCCGGCAACGTCACCGAGGCCGGCCGCCTGCTGGGACGCGCTTACAGCGTCAGCGGCGAGGTGGTCCACGGCCGGGAACTGGGGCGCACCATCGGTTTCCCCACGGCCAACCTGGAACTTCCTGCCGGTCGGGCCCTGCCCGGCGCCGGCGTTTACGTCGCTTCCGTTTCCCATAAGGGCAAAAAGTATGACGCCGTGGCCTGCGTCGGTCACCGCCCCACCATCGCCGAAGGGCAGTCGCCGAACCTTGAGGCGCATCTGCTGGATCATTCCGCCGATCTCTACGGCGAAACGGTCACCGTGACGCTCATTTCCTTCCTCCGCGGTGAAAAAAAATTCGCGTCGGTGGAGGAACTGAAAGCGGCCATCGCCGCGGACAAAGAAAAAGCCCAATCTTTTTTTGAAAAAAGGCGAAACAACACTTGCAACCGCGGCTGAATTGTAATATAATATAAAACTGTACCGTGACTTTGTTTTGCGGGGGCCTTCACTCCCTCTACACAGTTAACGGCGAATAAAATTTTTTTGGAGGAAACACACATGGCACTGACAAAAGAAGCGAAGACCGAACTGATCGAAAAGTTCAAGACCCACGAAGGCGACACCGGTTCTCCCGAAGTTCAGATCGCGATTCTGACCTACAAAATCAACTATCTGAACGAACACCTCAAAGTTCACAAGAAGGACCATCACAGCCGCCGTGGTCTTTTGATGATGGTTGGGCAGAGAAGAAACCTGCTGAACTATCTGAAGAAAAAAGACATCGACCGCTATCGCAAGATCATCAAAGAACTGAACATCAGAAGATAGTCTGTTTTAAGGAACGGAGAGCCGCCGTTAAAGCGGCTCTTTTTCTTTTGTCCTTTCCTCGGCGCCGCCGGGGAAATTTTTTTTAATCTTTTCGTTTTTCCCCTTTACTTTTCAGAATAAATGTGCTATTATATTGGTGCAAGAACAAACGTTCTCTAACAGGGGAAACCGTTATGAAGACCATTTTTCACGTAGACGTAAATAACGCTTTTTTGTCCTGGTCCGCCGTGAATCACCTGACGGAAGGGGGAGACGTCGATTACCGCGCCATCCCCGCCGTCGTCGCCAGAGAAGGGGAGAACGGCGGCGGCATCGTTCTGGCCAAGAGCATGGCGGCGAAAAAAGCCGGCGTCGTCACGGGGGAAGTGCTGTGGCAGGCGCGGCGGAAATGTCCCGATCTTTACATTGTGCCGCCGGATTACCGCGCCTATGTCCGGGCCAGCCGCGCCATGCGGGCGCTGCTGGATGAATATTCTCCGCTGGTGGAGCCTTTTTCCATCGACGAGTGCTTTCTCGATATGACGGGGACGGAATCGCTTTTCGGCCCGGCGGAGGACGCGGCGGCGGCCATCAAGGACCGGATTTACCGGGAACTCGGCTTTACCGTCAATGTCGGCGTCGGCGCCGTGAAAGTGGCGGCGAAAATGGCGTCGGACTGGGAAAAACCGAACCGCGTCCATACGCTCTGGCCCTCGGAGATCCGGGAAAAGTTGTGGCCGATGCCGCTGTCCTTTCTCTTTATGGCGGGAAAGAGCGTCGTCGCTTCCTTTGAGCGCGTCGGCGTGCGGACCGTCGGGGATCTGGCCCGTCTCTCCCCGCGTCTCGTCGCCGAGGAATACGGCAAAGGCGCGCTCAGACTGTGGCGGTACGCCAACGGCGAGGACGACTCGCCGGTCTGTCCCGTGTCGCCGCCGCCAAAGAGTGTGAGCAAGGGTATCACGTTCTCCCATCCGCTGCCGTCGCTGGCCGCCTGCGAGGACGTGCTGCTTTCCGTCGCCGAAGAACTCGGCTACGAGCTCAGCGAAAAGAAGATGAACGGCACGGTGGTGACGGTCTCTTGGAAAACGCCGTCCTATCGCCGCTTCAGCCGCCGCCGCTGCTTTACCGAGGGGATCTTTTACTACGCCGATATCTTTGCCAAAGCCGCGGCTCTCTTTCGGGAGAGTTATCGAGGCGGCGCGGTGAAATATCTCTGCGTCACCGTTTCCGACCTCTCCTTTGAGCGGCGGGGCGAGGGGAACCTCTTCGCGGCCGACGACGAAAAAGAGGAACGGCTGGCGAATACGATTTACGACCTGAAACGGCGTTACGGCAAAAGCGCTCTCACCACGGCGCGTTCTTTGGGCAGCGGCGGTGTCCGCCTCTTTGAGCGCGGCGCGGAGCGGGAAGAAGGGGAAAAGAGGTTTTTAGGCCTATGAAATTATTAAAAAAACCGATTCAGGTATACGCGGTCTGCCGTGAGGACGGCCGTTTTCGTCCCCTCGCTTTCTGTCTGGAACAGGACGACGTCAAACACCGCGTCGCCGTGAACGGCGTCAGCGGCTGCCGGGAGGAGCATCCCGCCGGGCACAAAGTCATCTATTACGACTGCCGCGTCGGCGACGGGGACCGGGAACGCCTCGTCTGCCTGCGGTACGACATCGGGGAGCACTGCTGGTGTCTGTATAAGGCGTGAGAAAGAAGCATTGATACCATATTTTTCGCTCCGGCGGCGGACGGCACGAACGGTCCGCCGCCGGTTTTTGGTATATCGAAACGGAAAAACTGATATTTCATCCCTTTTCGCCATAAGATACAGGGGAGGTGGTTCTGTGGCGGAGAAACCTTTTCGCGGGGGAGACGGAACGGAACGTCTCTTTTCCGCCGTCTGGTTCGTTTCGGCGGTCGGCGCGGAACTCCGCGACGATGAATTGGAGCAATGGGCCGATTACTGTTCGCTTTTATCCCATTGTTTCCATTATTTGGCCTGCTTCCGCAGGGGCTGAAAAAGACGTCCTTAAAAAGGTATTGCAATTTTATGGTAATTTTGTATAATTTATAGTAGAGAGGGAAAGGAGGTACTTTTGTGAAAATCATTCAGCGGCTGTTTACGCGTCTTGTTACTATCAGCATCGCCATTTTATTACAGATACTCTTTTTCCTTTTCATCATCGTCTATATCGGGAGAATGTTCCCGTTCTTTTATATCTGCTTTGTCGGTTTCAGCATCCTCATCGTCATCTGGATCGGGATGAAGAACGATAACCCCGCCTATAAACTGACGTGGGTCACGCTGATTTTAATGGTGCCTCTCGTCGGCGGCGTCGTTTACCTCCTCTGGGGGAACAAGCGCCTGCCGCGGAAGACCCGCCGGGATTTGGAACACTTCACCGCCACGAGCCTGGAATATAAGGTGCAGGACCGAACGGCCTTGGAATCGCTGGAAAAAGCCGATAAGGACCTCGCCGTGACCGCCCGCTATCTCGACGATATCGCCGGGTTCCCGCTGTGGATGGGCACCGAGGCGGAATACTTTTCCACCGGGGAAAAAATGTTCACCCGGCTGAAAGAGGAACTCGCCAAAGCGAAAAGCTACATCTTCATGGAATACTTCATCGTCGAGGAAGGGCATATGTGGGATCCCATTCTCGCCCTGCTGCGAAAGAAGATTGCTTCCGGCGTCGAAGTCTATTTTATGTATGACGACATCGGCTGCATCAACACGCTGCCGAAGAACTACGACCGCAAGCTGGCCTCGGAGGGCTTCCGCGTGCAGGTCGTCAATCCCTTCCGTCCCCGGCTCAATCCGGCGATGAATTACCGCGATCACCGCAAGATCACCGTCATCGACGGCAAAGTGGCTTTCTGCGGCGGCCTGAACCTGGCCGATGAGTACATCAACGAGCGGGAGCGTTTCGGTCACTGGAAGGATACGGCGGTGATGATCGAGGGACAGGCCGTCTGGAACCTGACCCAGGCCTTTATCCGGATGTGGAACTTTACCTGTTCCAATCAGAAGGACTACCTCGATGAGGGCGCGTACCGCCACACCATCGGCGACGCCAGGAATGACGGCTACGTTCAGCCCTTCAGCGATACGCCCCTGGATTTTGAAAATGTCAGCGAGAACTTTTTCCTCAACGTCATCAACCACGCCACCGATTATATTTACATCACCACGCCCTATCTCGTCATCGACCATGAGATGCAGACGGCGCTGTGTCTGGCGGCGAAAAACGGCGTTGACGTCCACCTGATCACGCCGGGGATTCCCGACAAAAAGACCATTTTCAAGCTGACCCGCAGCTATTATCTGCCGCTGCTGGAAGCCGGGGTGAAGATCAGCGAATACACGCCGGGCTTCATCCACGCGAAAAACCTGGTCGTCGACGATAACGTGGCCCTTGTCGGCACCATCAATATGGACTACCGCAGTTTCTATTTCCACTACGAATGCGGCGTTGCCTTTTACCGCTGCGGCGTCATCCGGGCGGTGAAGGAAGATTTTCACCATACGCTGCGCCACTCCAGGGAAATCACTTACGCCGCGGCGAAAAAAGTGCCGCTGTACGAGCGGGTAATCCGCTCGATTCTGCGACTATTCGCGCCTTTGCTCTAAGGCTTGATATAGTAGATAAAGAAGGAAATGAGGTCAAAAAATATGAACCTGAACGCAATTATTGAACGATGCGGCAGCGACAGGATGCTCACCCAAGGGGTGCTCCTCACCGAAGTACTGCTTCTGCTTTACGGTATTTTCCTGCTGATCTTTCCCGGACAGGCCCTGGGGCTTTCCGTCGCTTTCATCGGGATCGTAATGATCGTTGCCGGCATCGCCTGCGGTGTCATCTTCGTGCTCAACCGGAGCGACGCCAACTATCCGCTGATCGCTCTGGCGGCCATCGGCATCATCGTCGGTCTGCTGGTGCTGTTCTTCCGCGACGCCATCGCGCTGATCCTCTTCCCGATTTTATTGGGACTTTGGACGCTGCTGACCGGCATCATCGCCGCCTTTGCCGCCATCGCCAACCATCGTTTCGGCAACGGGCTCTGGTGGATCCCGCTTCTCGCCGCCATCGTCGCTTTCGTCGTCACGGTGCTGATCTTTATGAACCTTTCCGGCACGGAGCGGTTCATGGCCCGGATTCTGGGAATCTATTTCATCACCTATAACATCGTCCGTCTCGGTGAGTTCGGCGCGCTGCGCATGGCGCCGCCGGAACCGCCGGCGAGAAGACGCCGTTCTTCCTCCTCGGCGCGGCGGAGCGCCCGCTATGAGGAAGAAGACGACGGTTACGACGTTTACGATTATGAGGAAGATTACCCGGAAAGCGAAGAGGACGACCTCTACAGCCGTAACCGGAGCTACAGCCGCTATGACGATCTCGATGACGATGAAGACTACCGCCGCTATCGCCGTGAGCGCGGTTATGACATTTAAAAGGACAGGAGCTGTTTTATGAAATACATCTTTATTCTCGCCGACGGCATGGCCGACCGACCCAACGAAGCGCTTGACGGCAAAACGCCGATGCGCGTCGCCGACAAGCCCCACATCAACGCCATGGCGGCCGGAGGGATCACCGGTCTTTGCAAAACGGTGCCCGACGAATACGCCCCCGGCAGCGACGTGGCCAATTTATCCATTCTCGGTTATCCGCCGAAAGAGTTCTATAAGGGGCGTTCCTCGCTGGAAGCGATTTCCGCCGGTGTTCCCCTCGGTGAGGGGGATCTGACCCTGCGGGCGAATCTCGTCGCCGTCAGTGAGGAAGAGGTCTTTGAGGAAAAGACGATGCTGGATTACTGCGGCGGCGAAGTCACCTCCGAAGACGCCCGCCGTCTCATCGCCGACGTGCAGAAGGCCCTCGACGACGAGACCTTTTCCGTTTATCCCAGCGTTTCTTTCCGCAATATCCTGCTTTGGCACGGCGGCGCCACGGATATGGAGTTTCATCCCGCCCATGAGATCATGGGGCACCGCCTCGGCGACGAGCTGCCCTCCGGTTCCATGGCCGACGCCGCGGTGGCCTATATGAAAAAGGCCCACGAAGTCCTGAAAAATCATCCGTATAATAAAGAAAAAATCGCCAGAGGGGAGCTCCCCGCCAACGCTCTTTGGCTTTGGGGACCCGGCGTCAAGGCGTCCCTCCCGTCTTTCACGGAGCGGTACGGTCTGAAAGGCGGCGTCATCAGCGGTGTTGACCTCATCCGCGGTATCGGCATCAGCGCCGGTATGGATATCTGCTATCTTTCAACGGCCACCGGCGGCGTCGTAACGGATTTCCGCGGCAAAGGGGAGCTGGCGGCGGCCTATCTGAAAGGCGGCGGCGAGTTCATCTATGTCCATGTGGAGGCGCCGGACGAAAGCGGTCACCAGGGCAAAGCCGATATGAAGATCAAGGCCATCGAGCGGATCGACAAAGAGCTGATCCCCCCGATTTTGGAAGCCTGCGAGGCCATGGGCGAGGATTATCGGATCATCGTCTCCCCGGATCACGCCACGCCGCTGGCGCTGCGCACTCACACCAGAGAACCGATCCCCTTTGTGATCTTTGACAGCCGTTTCCATTCCTTAGACGGCTCCGTTGTTCACGACGAGGAGTCGGCCAAAGCGTCCGGCATTCTCTTTGAGGACGGGATCTCTCTGCTGAGAAAATTCCTCGACCCGAGCTATCATTAAAACCGCGATGATGTTTGCATCAAAAGACCCGACGGAAAAGGTTCCGTCGGGTCTTTCATCCCTGCGTAAGAAAGGATTGTCTGTCACTTCATCGCGCCCAGCACCTCGCCGATGGGGTCGCTGATGACGAGATCGGCCTTGCTGTCGTAGGAAGTGGCGTCGCGGTTGATCAGCACCAGTTTATTGCCGTGATAGTAATTGACGAGCCCCGCGGCGGGATAGACGACGAGGGACGTGCCGCCGACGATGAGCATGTCGGCCTCACGGATGGCGCTGACGGCGCCGTTGATGACGTTGTTGTCGAGACCTTCGCCGTAGAGGACGACGTCGGGTTTGATGACGCCGCCGCAGTGTTCGCAGCGGGGGATGCCGCCTTTGGCGTTGAGGATCGGTTCCAGGTCAAAGAAAGCGCCGCACTGACTGCAGTAGTTCCGGTGGACGGAGCCATGGAGCTCAAAGACGTTCTTGCTGCCGGCCAGCTGATGCAGACCGTCGATGTTTTGGGTGACGACGGCTTTCAGTCTGCCTTCCTCTTCCCATTGAGCCAATTTGACGTGGGCCGGATTCGGTTTCGCGTCGGGAAAGAGCATCGTGGCGTAAAAATCGAAAAAGTCCTCGGTATGATTTTCGTAAAACTCGTGGGAGAGCATTATTTCCGGGGGATAACGAAATGTTTTTTGCTGATAGATCCCGTCGTCGCTGCGAAAATCGGGAATGTTGCTTTCGGTGGATACCCCGGCGCCGCCGAAGAAAACGATCTTCTCGCTGCTGTCCAGCATTTCCTGGAGCCGCGTCCATTTTTCATTCATCGCTGTGTTCTCCTTCGTTTCGTATTTTCGTTTTATCGTTTCACTGTATGTTCATTATACGCCTTCTTTTTTCCGCTGTCAAAAAAATACCGCGAAAAAAATGAACCGATTCGCCGTAGGAAGCATCTAAAGAGTGTAAGACAAAAGTGACGTCACAGCAATCCGAACATCGGAAAGGGTCATCAATATGGATCGAGAAACTTTCGCGAAACTCGCGCGGGAGGCTGAGGCCACCTACTACCGCGTCGCCCTGTCCATCCTCCGTCAGGAGCAGGACGCCGAGGACGCGGTGCAGAACGGCCTGATCAAAGCCTACCAAAAGAGAAATCAACTAAAAGATATCGCCTGTTTTCGGACGTGGTCCACGCGGATCGTCATCCACGAGTGCTATCGTCTGCGCCGCGGGGAGCAGAAGACCGTTCCCCTGGATGAGGCATTGAACGCCGCCGCGCCGCCGTCGGGAGATCCGGAACTCTATGAAGCCATCCGCTCCCTGCCGCCGAAAATACGAATCACTGTCGTTCTCTACTATGTGGAAGGTTATTCCGTGGCCGAGGTCGCTTCGATCCTGAGGATTCCCCAGGGTACAGTCAAAAGCCGTTTATCCAAAGGCCGCGGTTTGATGCGGACAGCGTTAAAGGAGGATTCTGAACATGAAAAGAGATCATTGGCAAAAAGCCTTTCCTGAAATGCCCCTTTCCTATCGTCAGAGAGTCGAGGCCACCCTCGCCTCGCTCCCCGAAGAAAAGGAGGTTCATAAAATGAAACTGAAAAAACGATTCGCTGTTCCGGTTATGGCGCTGCTCGCCGTTATGCTCCTGGGTACCGGACTGATGGCCACCGGGACGCTGACATCGCTCTTTGCCACCAGCAGCTCCCATCCGACTTATAAGGAAATGCCCACCGTCGCTCAGCTGGAAAAGAACCCCGGTTTCGTTCCGGTGGTGCTGGATTCCTTTGAAAACGGCTATGTCTTTGACAGCGCCGTTGTTGGTAAAAGCACCGGCACCGATGACAACGGCAACGAACTGCTGAAACAGAAATTCATTTCCATCGATTACGCCTTCGGCAACGACCGGATCAGTGTCGACGCGCATCCCACCAGCGATTACTTTGTTGAGGACGGCGCCGTCGTCGGCAGCTTTGACGGTGTCGATCTCTATTACAGCGGTTACACCAATAAATGTGTTCCCGGCGATTACGAAATGACGGAACAGGATAAAGCCGACGAAGCCTCGGGGAAATACGTTTTCTCTTTCGGCACCGATACCGTCCTCATTCAGGAGGTACAGTTTCTCACTTGGCAAATGGATGGTCTCAGTTACAATCTCATGGCGGTCGATTCCTCCCTGGCTCAGGAAGACCTCGCCGCGATGGCCAAAGAGATCATTGCCGCCAGATAACCTGAAAAACACCGTGGATGTCTCCGTTCGGATACCGCCGGGCGGAGGCATTTTTTTGCCCCGCAATCGCCATGAAAAAAATCTTGATATCCATATCGCATTGGTAGTATAATGAAACCAACGAATCAGGCAGTTGTCTGCGGAAAGAGGACCGGCGTATGGAAGACATCGTTTTGAAACTGCGGGAAGAACACAATCTGAGCGATGAGGAAATGTCCCTTCTTTTGGAGAGCGGCCGTTTTGACGAATCGCTTTTTCACGCCGCCGACGAAGTCCGGCGGGAGCGCTACGGCGGCGCCGTTTTTCTGCGGGGGCTGATCGAGTTCACCAATTACTGCAAAAATGACTGTTATTACTGCGGCATCCGCCGGAGCAACAAAAGGGCGGAACGCTATCGGCTGACGCCGGCGGCGATTTACGGATGCGCCGATGAAGGCTACGGTCTCGGCTATCGGACTTTTGTCCTCCAGGGCGGGGAAGACCCCTATTTTAACGATGAGCGCCTCTGTGAGATCGTCTCCGAGCTGAAACAGCGTCATCCCGACTGCGCCGTGACGCTTTCCGTCGGCGAGAGATCCGCTTTGAGCTATCAGCGTCTTTTCGACGCCGGCGCCGACCGCTATCTGCTCCGCCACGAGACCGCCGACGAAGACCATTACCGCGCGCTGCATCCGGAAGGGATGTCCCCGGAAAACAGAAAGCGCTGCCTCTTTGAGCTGAAACGCATCGGCTTTCAGGTCGGCAGCGGTTTTATGGTCGGCTCTCCCCATCAAAAAACGGAGCATCTTTTAAAAGACCTCCGCTTTTTGCGGGAACTGGAACCGGATATGATCGGCATCGGTCCCTATATCCATCATCGGGAAACGCCTTTCGCCGCCTATCCCGACGGTGACGTTTCGCTGACGCTGCGCCTCATCGCCGTCCTGCGGCTGATGTTCCCTTACGCGCTGATTCCCGCCACGACGGCGCTGGGCACCATCGACCCCAACGGCCGCGAGCTGGGACTGAAGGCCGGGGCCAACGTCGTTATGCCGAACCTTTCTCCCGTGGAGACCCGGGAGAAATACGATCTGTACGAAAATAAGATCTGCACCGGTGAGGAAGCCGCTCAGTGCCGCGGCTGTCTCGAGGCGCGGATCCGGGCGGCGGGCTACGGGATCGTCACCGATATCGGCCACGTCCGCCGCGGTGAGCAGAGCTAAAAGAGATCCGCGTCGATACGGTAATGGCCAAGGATCTCACCGTATTTTTCCAAGATATCTTCCTCATAACGGAGCTGGAAGGGGAAGGGACGGGCGTGATGGAGCACGAGGGGAACGCCGTTCTTGCCGCGGCGGTCGGAAACGACGCCGATGTGCTTCTCCCAAATAACGATGTCGCCGCCCTGCCACGCTTCGATCTCTTTCGTATCGGTGGTGAGGGAAAGGGCGTGAGCGGCAAAAAACACCTTTAAGTTGGCGACACGGCGAAAGTCGATGTCCCTGTCGAGGCCGCCGCCGTAGTTTTCCGGGTGCTCCCGCCGATCTTCCGCCACGGCGTCCCGGAGATCGTAACCGGCGCCTTTCAGCGCGAAGGCCACGACGTCGGTGCAGACGCCGCAGCCGTCGTCGGGATATCCGCCGACGTAATAGCGGCTTTTGTATGTCGGCTTTGTTTCGAGGTAAGCGCGGGCGCTTTTCAGAATATCGGTTTGATCGTCGATGCCGTCACGGTCTTTGTCGTGAGCGCTCACAAAGGGAGCGATGCCGA
>CADBQN010000019.1 GCA_902796855.1 uncultured Bacillota bacterium
GGCGCGGGGTTCCGCCCAGACGGCGTGAGAGGGCGAAAAGGCGGCCTTGCGGAGAGGATGGGGGAATTGATCTCTTCGCGGTGGTTTTTGTCGGTTCCCGGCGTTCCGCATCGTTTGGCGGAGAATGTGAGGAGCGTTTGTTCTGTTTTGACCGCGGGGAACGTTCTCTTTTCGTGGTTGTTTTCGTCGGTTCCCGGCGTTCCGCGGCGTATGGTGGGGAATGCGCGGAACGTTTCTTCCGTTTTTTGTCCGCGCGGGAGCGTGTCTTCTTCGCGGTGGTTTCCGACGGTTCCCGGCGTTCCACATCGTTTGGCGGAGAATGTGAGGAGCGTTTGTTCCGTTTTTTGTCCGCGCGGGAGCGTGTCTTCTTCGCGGTGGTTTCCGACGGTTCCCGGCGCTCCGCGGCGATTGGCGGGGAATGCGCGGGGTGTCTGCCTGTTTCTGCCCGTGGGGGACGGACGGCGCGGCGGGCGCGGAAAAACGGCGCTCCCTTTGTGGGGGAACGCCGTTCAATGCGGCTCGGAACGCATCATGGAGTCGCCGGGGACGGGCGGTTTCGCCCGGCCCTTCGGGCCGCGGCCGGCCGAAAGGCTCAGTGATGGAACAGGCGGATCTTCGTGAAGGCCATCACCATATCGTATTTGTCGCAGGTCTCGATGACGTTGTCGTCGCGGATGGAGCCGCCGGGCTCGGCGATGTACTTGACGCCGCTCTTCCGCGCCCGCTCAATGTTGTCGCCAAAGGGGAAGAAGGCGTCGGAGCCGATGGCGATGTTTTCCATCCGGTCGAGCCAGGCGCGTTTTTCTTCCTTCGTGAAGACTTCGGGCTTCGTCTTGAAGATCGTCTGCCAGACGCCGTCCTTCAGCACGTCCTCGTATTCGTCGCCGATGTAGACGTCGATGGCGTTGTCGCGGTTGGGGCGGGCGATGCCGTCGACAAATTCCAGCCCCATCACCTTGGGCGACTGGCGCAGGAACCAGTTGTCGGCCTTGTTCCCCGCCAGGCGGGTGCAGTGGACGCGGCTCTGCTGACCGGCGCCGATGCCGATGGCCTGACCGTCGGCGGCGTAGCAGACGGAATTGGACTGGGTGTATTTCAGCGTGATCAGGGAGATCATCAGGTCCCGTTTGGCTTCCGCCGGCAGATTCTTGTTCTTCGTCACGACGTCGTCAAAGAGGGCCTCGTTGATTTCCAGCTCGTTGCGGCCCTGTTCGAAGGTGATGCCGAAGACCTGTTTATGCTCGATGGGCGCGGGCTTGTAGGCCGGGTCGATGGCGATGACGTTGTAGTTCCCTTTGCGCTTCGTTTTCAGCAGCGCCAGGGCTTCGTCGCTGAACCCCGGGGCGATGACGCCGTCGGAGACTTCCCGGACGATGATTTTGGCCGTGGCTTCGTCGCACTCGTCGGAGAGGGCGATGAAATCGCCGTAGGAGCTCATGCGGTCGGCGCCCCGGGCCCGGGCGTAGGCGCAGGCCAGCGGCGAGAGTTCGCCGAGGTCATCGACGAAATAGATCTTTTTCAGCGTGTCGGAAAGGGGCAGCCCCACGGCGGCGCCGGCCGGGGAGACGTGCTTAAAGGAGGCCGCCGCCGGCAGGCCCGTGGCCTTTTTCAGCTCCCAGACGAGCTGAATGCCGTTTAAAGCGTCCATAAAATTGATGTAGCCCGGACGTCCGTTCAGTACCGTAACGGGGAGTTCTCCGCCTTCTGCGAAGATCTTAGAGGGTTTTTGGTTGGGGTTGCAGCCGTATTTTAATTCCAATTCTTTCATTTGGCCCGATGCTCCTTATCTGATGTTTTTGTTGAGGATCCGCGTTTCCGTTCCGCCGCTCGCGATGTCGATGAAGCGGACGAAGAGGGAGACCTTGTTGTCGTCGTTGAGGCTGTTCCAGACGGTGTCGGCAAAGGCGTCGATATCGCCTTCGATGGCGACGCGCTTCGGTTCCCCCTCAAAGCTGGGGAGCGGGGAGCCGTCGCCGATATAGGTATGGAGGAAGTGGCCTTCGCCGGCGGCGGGAGCGTAGGCGAAGGTAAAGCGGTTGCAGCTTTCCGGCGAGCCGTGGTTCGTTTTGAGAATGGACATTTCGTAGCAAAACGCGCCGTCTTTCACGTGGAGGATCCCGGAGATGCGCGGGGTGTAGTTGGGTTTGTCCGGTTCAAATTCCCGGCCCCGCAGCGATTCCTCAAAGGTCTTGCCTTCGCCCGTCAGGTCAAAGACGGTGTCGGTCTGGTCGCCGTTGGTGACGATGGTGTCGCCGCCGCGGACGCGGACCGGGGCGTAGATGATGAGGCTGGGATCTTTGACTTTGGCGGGGTCAAAGGCTTCGGTGCGGATGCCCTCGCCCTCGGTGACGAAAACGCGGTTGCGGCTGTTTTCGCTCCTGCCCATGATGAAATAGGCGGTGACGGCCTTTTTGCCGTCGGCGGACGTGCCGATGACGATGCCGCGGCCGGGATAAGCGTTGCCCTTTAACTCTTGTTCCAGTGATAACAGATCCATAGTCGTTTTTCCTCCGTATTTTAAAAGTCGCGATGAGGTTACAGCATCAGTATACCATAAAATCGCCGCGGGGAAAACCGATTTCTGCCATTTCATGTCATTTTTTTGTGGGAATCGGTTCCCTTTCGTTCTTTTCGGAAAAAAGTTTTTCCGAAACCCGTTTGAAACCTGTCCTTCCTGTGTTATAATAAAACTGCCTAAACAGAAAACCACCCGGAAAGGACGTTTTTTTATGAAGATCAAAGCCATCTGTGCCGCCCTGGCGGCGTTCCTCGTGTTCGGCGCCGCCGCCTTCGGCGCGGAGCTGGTCTCCTATCCCGTGGCGGACATCGGCGTCACCCTGGGGATCCCCGCCGAATATAACTACGTTTTTACCAGGGATATCAGCGACGATGACCCGATCCTCGCCGACTGGGGCATTTCCAAAGGGGAGCTCTTTGAGAACGGCAATATCTACCTGGAAGCCCTGACCGAGGATCAGAACGACGAGCTCATCGTCATGGCCATGGATACCGACTGGTCGGAAATGTATTACGACTTCAACACCGTCAGCGATGAGGACCTGATGGCCCTGGCGGAATATACCCACTCCCTCGTGGACAAGGACGGCGGCGCCAACGTCGCCTACGACGAGTACGTCCTCTTTAAAGGCCAGCCCCAGGTGCCCTTCATCAAGGCCAAAGGGCGCTTTCAGACCGACACCGCCGAAGGCGGCGTCGTTCAGTACGTCACCGTCCTCAACGGTTCGTTCTATACCCTCTCCTTCAACTTCTACGGCGGCGCCGTCAGCGAAGCGGACGACGCCCTCACCGAAGAGGTCGTTTCCGCGCTGACCTTTGACGCGGTGAAGGCGCCGAAGAAATCGAAGGATTCCCTGCTCTATGTCGTTGTCATCGTTGCTCTCGTCGCCGTCATCGCCGGGCTTCTGCTGGTGATCCGGCGTCAGAAATACTCGCTGAAAGCGCCGGAGAACGGCGCCGCGGCGGAGGAACCGGCGGCAACGGCCGGAACGGCTGAAACGGAACGGGAAGAATAAAAGCGGAAGCGCCGATCCGGCGCTTTCTTAACGGAGGTATCATGCGCTATCGCGTCAATCCCAAAACCGGCGACCGCCTTTCCCTCCTCGGCCTCGGCTGCATGCGGTTCACGAAAAAGAACGGCGCCATCGACCAGGAAAAAGCGGAACAGGTGATGGCTCACGCCCTCGCCCAAGGCATCAACTATTTTGACACCGCCTGGCTCTACCCGGGCAATGAGGCCGCCGTGGGCCGGTTTTTGGCCAAGGGCCACCGCGATGAGGTGGTGCTGGCGACGAAAATGCCCCAGTATAAAGTAAAGAAGACCGCCGATTTCGACGGCTTTTTCGGCGAGGAGCTGGAACGGCTCCAAACGGACTATATCGATTATTACCTGATGCACATGCTGTCGGATTTCGCCTCCTGGCAGCGGCTGAAGGATCTCGGCGTCGCCGCCTGGATCGAGGCGAAAAAGGCCGCCGGCGCCATCCGCCGGATCGGCTTTTCCTATCACGGCGGCACCGATGGCTTTTTGAGGATCCTCGACGATTACGACTGGGATTTCTGCCAGATCCAGTATAATTACGTCGACGAGCGGGGTCAGGCCGGCGTCGACGGCTTAAAGCGCGCCGCCGAAAAGGGCATTGCCGTCGTCATCATGGAACCGCTGCGCGGCGGCCGCCTCGCCGACCAGATCCCGGAAAAAGCCGCCGAAGTCTTCCGCAAAGCGGGAGGGACCCCGGCGGAATGGGGCCTGAAATGGCTCTTTGCCCAGGAAGAGGTCACCGTGGTGCTTTCGGGGATGAACAGCGTTGGTCAGATCGACGAGAACGCCGCCATCGCCGAAAAGACCGAGACCGGCGCTTTGAGCGGGGAAGAGCTCGCCGTCTATGAGGACGCCAAGGCCGCCATCAGGAGCGGCGTCAAGGTGCCCTGCACCGGCTGCGGCTACTGCATGCCCTGTCCCCACGGCGTCGACATCCCCACCTGCTTCCACAGCTACAACACAAAAGCGTCGGAAGGCTGGTACACCGGTCTGAAGGAATATTTTATGTGCACGACGATGAAGCAAAAGCCCAGCGCCGCCTCGGCCTGCGTGGGCTGCGGCAAGTGCGAGAAGCACTGCCCCCAGCGGCTGCCCATCCGCCGTTACCTGAAAGAAGTGAAAAAACACATGGAAGGCCCCGCCTATAAGATCGCCCGGCGGGGAGCGCGGCTGATCATGCGCTTTTGAATGATTCGCTTTTCGTGTTTGACAGACCGCCTCCGCGGTGGTACACTGTCCCAAACGAAACGGAAAGGGAGGTGGCGGCGGTGAACGACGGCTGCCTGATCTGCGGCGCGCCGCTGATCTATACAAAAGAGGACGAAGCGGCGGAGTGCGCCCTCTGCCATAAGCGGGAGCTCACCAAAGCCCGCTGTGAGAACGGTCACTACGTCTGCGACGAATGCCACGAAAAGGGTCTCGACGCGGCGGTGGACATCTGCCGCCGTTCCCCGTCGGCGGATCCCTTCGCCGTCCTGGAAGAGCTGATGGCGGCGGATTTCTGCCACATGCACGGCCCGGAACATCACGTCCTCGTCGCCGCGGCGATCCTGACGGCCTATCGGAACGGCGGCGGCGAACTCGACCTGGAAAAGGCTTTGACCGAGGCGGTGCGCCGCGGTCGGCAGGTGCCCGGCGGCGTCTGCGGTTTTTGGGGCGCCTGCGGCGCGGCCATCGGTTCCGGCATCGCCGTCTCGATCCTGTCCGGCGCCACACCGCTGGCGAAGGAGACTTACGGCCTCGCCAACGGGATGACGGCCCGGGCCCTGGCCGACATCGCGGCGGTGGGCGGCCCCCGCTGCTGCAAGCGCAATTCCTATCTGGCCCTGAACGCCGCCGCGGACTTCCTCGCCGAACGCTTCGGCGTGGCGCTGTCCCGGCCGAAGGTGGTCTGCCGCCACTCGGAGCGGAACGCTCAGTGCATTGGCAGGCGCTGCCCTTTCTTTAAATCATCGGAAAAATGATAAAAAACGCCGCGGATTTCCGCGGCGTTCGCGTTCAAAAGGGGAGGAGCCCCAGATGTTCCAGTAAGATCTTCGTGCCCAGCAAAATCAGGATGACGCCGCCGACGAACTCGGCCTTGGCCTTGTAGCGGACGCCGAAGACGCTGCCGACCCGCACCCCGATGACGGAGAGGCAGAAGGTGGTGACGCCGATGAAGCAGACGGCGGGGAGGATGCGCACCCGCAGAAAGGCGAAGGTCACGCCGACGGCCAAAGCGTCGATGCTGGTGGCCACGGCCAGAGGCAGCATGGCTTTGAAGCCGAGGTCGGCGTCGGCCTCCTCTTCGCCGCCGCCGAGGGCTTCCCGGATCATGTTGAGGCCGATGAAGGCCAGCAGGATGAAGGCGATCCAGTGATCGACGGCGGTGATGCGCTCCTGAAAGCGGACGCCCAGCAGAAAACCGACGACGGGCATCAGCCCCTGAAAGAGGCCGAACCAGGCGCCGATCAGAACGGCGTCGGCGGCGCGGACCGTCCGCAGGGCCAAGCCCTTGCAGACCGAGACGGCGAAAGCGTCCATGGAGAGGCCGACGGCGATGAGAAACAGTTCGATGAATGACATGGGCTACTCCTTCGGGATGATGAGGCCGTTCAGGTCGCTGAAAGAGGAAACGGTATAAGGCGCCGCGGGAACGTCGCCGAAGCCGTAGGCGGCAAAGATAAAGTCGATCCCGGCCAGCGCCGCCGAGCGGCGGTCCTTTTCGGTGTCGCCGATGTAGACCGCGTTTTTGAGCCGGTGTTTTTCGATGATATGGCGGATGTTCTCCGGTTTGTCGCGGCCGGTGTCGCCGTAGCAGATGAAGTCGGTGAACCGCGGCGAGAGCCGATGATGGGAGAGAAAGGCCTCGATGTAGCCTTTGTCGCAGTTGCTGACGATGAACAGCGGCAGCTTTTGGGCGAGGGCGGCGAGGGTCTCCTCGACGCCGGGGTAGAGAGTGCCGCCGATGGCCGGCAACCGCCTGCTCTCCGCCTCGACGCAGCGCAGCATCACTTCCATGCGGCGCTTCGGCGCGAGGTCGGGAAAGAGCCGGTCGGCGATTTCCGCGGTGGTCAGCCCCATGATGGCGACGACCTGTTCCTCGCCGATGGCGTAGGGGATGTCGTCCTCGGCGGCGATGACGTCGTTCCAGATGACGGCGATGTTCGCCACGCTGTCCCATAAAGTGCCGTCGAGATCAAAAATACAGCTGTCCCACTTTGCCATCGTTCGTTTTGCTTCCTTTCCCGCCGCCCTTTGTCCGGGCCGGCGCACCTTTTATCTTATCATATTCCGCCGGGAATGGAAATAGATTTCCCTTTTTCAGGTGGAAAAATATGTTGAAACGGCGTTCGGAAAGGGAATTTTGCAAAAAATGGAACATTAAAATCCCAGCTTGAGGCGTTGGCTTAGGATTTAGCAGGCTTTTTTTTGTGTTTTTTTGAAAAAAGGGCTTTTCAAATGGCGAAAAATGTGTATAATTTAGAAAGATACCTTTTTATGAAGGATTTTTTTGAACGGAGGATTATGAAACATGGCAGTACCCAAAATCAGTGCCGAAGACAGAGCGAAAGCTCTGGAAAAAGCCCAAAAGGTCAGAAAAGAACGCGCCGCGATGCGCCAGGACATGAAAACCGGAAAGCTGACGATCAAAGACGTCATCGCTAAGAAGGAAAACGACATCGTCGGCGGCATGAGAGTGAAATATGTGCTCGAATCGATGCCCGGCATCGGCAAAGTCCGCGCCAAGGAAATTATGGACCAGATCGGCATCGATGAAAACCGCAAAGTCAAAGGTCTCGGCAGCCGTCAGACCGAAGCTTTGCTCGAAAGATTAAAATAAGCTCCGTATCATTCATCCATAGACACTCAGCGTGGCTTGAAGACCGAACGCCGGGACGCGAATCGTCCCGGCGTTTTTCCGTCTTCCCGCGGCGAAACCGGCAAGAATGGCCTTGTATTTTCGGGGATTGTCATATATAATAAGATTGATATAGAAGGGGCTTTGGCCCTTTTTTCGGAGGGAACGGAACGTGCGTGACGAAAAGACCGACCTGAGACAGGAACTATCGACGCTGGGACAGAAAGTGAAGGACTTTCTGTCGAAACGTCCCGAAGTGAATCGGGGAAGATCGGCAGGACGGCGGCGAACGGAACCGGCGGTGCCGCGCTTTGCCGACGAGGAAGCCGTGGAACCGATGACGGCGGAACCCCGGGAACGGGAAACCGCCTTTGACGACGCTCCGGCGGAGCGGCGCGCTCCCCGGCGGGATTCCGCCCGGCGGAAAACGGCGAAAAAAGGCGGCGGTCTCCGTCTGCCCTCGTTCTTTCGCGCCCCGGGGCCGGCGGTCCGGCGGCCGAAACGGAACGGCCGCGTCGTCGTTCCCGTCTTTCTCCAGACCACCATCGCCGTTTTCGTCTGCTGCGGCGTTCTCGCCGCCGCGGGCTTTGCCCTCTTTACCGTGGAACAGTATGAGATCGCCGGTCTCAAAGCGGATCTGAAGACCTACGCCGACGCCGGTGTCGTCCCCGCCGATTCCCTTGAGGATTCCCTGGCCCTGAACGTGGAAGCGTTGGCCGGCCGTGTCGCCGCCCTGGAAAAGATCTCCGCCTCCGGCGGCGGCGCTTCCCTCGGCGGCGAGGATCTCCAGTGGCTCGGCGCGGAGCTCACCGCCGTCCAGGAAGAGGCCCGGAAGATGGATCAGATCCTCAACGACGTCGACGCCGCGGACAATGTCCGCGCCGCCTTTAAGGACAAGATCCAAAGCCCCCTCGTTACCCTGCAGCAGAATTACGACAGCCTCGGCATTTCCGATGAGGACGTCGCCTCCACCTCGGTGGAGACCGGCGCGGCGACGAATACCGGTGAGTTCAAGCTCGCCAACGCCCTGCGGAGAGGGATCCGCTGGACGCTGCTGATCCTCGCCGTCCTCGCCGTCCTCGTCCTGATCTGTCTGGCGCTCCGCCGCCGTTTCGGCGGCTCCCTCGCCGCGGCCCTCCGGGAGCGGCCCCAAAAGGCCGCCAAGGCGAAAAAACAGAGACCGCGTCGTTCCGCCGCCGCGAAGGGCAAAAAACGCCAGCGCCCCGCCGCGAAAGAAACGGTGAAGCCTGCCGCCCCGGCCGCCGCGGCGGCCGACGCCCCGGAAGCGGCGGCGGAAGCTGAATCCGCCGAGCCCGCCGGGAGCGAACCGCCCCGGGCCGGGGACGAAGACGAAAACAACGCTGATGCCGAGGCGGCAGCGGCCGCCGCGGCGGAAGCCGCCAAAAAGGAAGAAACGGATTTTTATGAGAATCTCGCGCCGTCGCTGAAAAAGATGGCGGAAACGGAACGGGCCAACGCCGCCGAAGGCGCGGCGATGCCTTCCCCCGCCGAGGAGGATCTCCTCTCCTTCGACGCTTCCGTGGAATCCCTGGGGAGCATCGACAGCGACGACGACGATCTCTTTCTCGCCGACGGCGGCGACGAGGCGTAAAAGGCGCCGTCCGCCGTCTGAAAGGATGAGGATATGATCGGACAATACTACTATCAGAGCAAAAACGGCGCCGGGGGCCGCCTGCGGATCACCCCCGGTTTCGAGTCGTTCGACAGGAACTTTTACAGAAGAGGGGCAGTCTTCGGCGGGGAATTTGCCCCTCCCGCCTTATTATACGACCGCGGCGGCGGCTTCTACTTTGTCGGCCGGGAGGAACTCGTCTCCGACGGCGACGACGTGCTCACCCTGCGCCACGGCTTCCTCTTCCCCGAGGAGCTCTTCGCCGACGGCAAAGGCACCTTCGGCGCCAAGCTCTACCGCTTTTTCGACATCGCCGATTTCGACTGCACCCCCGAAGGCTTTGCCCGGGAGGAAGCGCCCCCGCCGGTGAAGCGGCTGCGGGTCGCCGCCGGCGCCAGCGATTTCCTCCGCCCCGAGGACGTCTTTCGCCGGGGCAGGGAACACAGCCGCTTTGTGCGGCTGCTGCTCTACGCCGCGATGATGGCCGTGACCGACGATTTTTCCCTGGTCTTCCTGATCCCCCCGGCCAAGGAAGAGAGTTATCACCGCCAGGCGGCGCTGATGGTGAAGAGCCTCTTTTCCCTGCTCCCCTGGGAGCTTCGGGAGGAGCTGACGTTCCACACCTGCGTCGACGACCGGGACGCCCTGGGGCAGACGAAGATCAGCGTCACGCCGCTGCCGAAGGACCGGATGCCCCGGAGCAACCGCCTGTTCTTCTTCGATTTTTCCCGCTTCAAGGTCAGCCCCGACCTGGTCATCGAGCAGAAGACCCGGGGCACGCTGACGCCCTACCTGCTCTATCAAATCTGGTCGAATCGCGACGAAAAGGCCCTTTCGGCGCTGTTCTATATTTTCCACCACAACCGCGCCCTGCTGCGCTCCGCCCCGCTGACCGAGACGCGGATCGACGCCCTCACCTGCTTTTTCCTCCTGACGGAGGTGGGAGAGAGCTACCGCGCCGATCTCGGCGACGAGCTGGAACGGATCAGCAAGGGCACGGCGAGAGAGATCATGCTCTTTCTCGCCGGTCACGTCACCAACAAGGATTTTCTGCGTTTAAGGGAAATGCTCGACGTTTAAACCCCCGCGTTCCCCCAGCGCTTTCCGATCTTGAAAAGGAGGTCTCCCGTTGTTCACCGCGATCTTCACACCGCTGGCGCGCTTTTTCGGCAGCCACCCCGATATCGGACAATGGTATACGACGATCTTTCGCTGGGTCTTCCCCCTGCTCGCTTTGGCGCTGCTTTTAAAAGTGATCCGCTCGCTGCTCCAGGCGGAGAACCCGGCGGAAAAATGGGCCACACTGCGGCTGCCCAACGGCAGCGAGCTGCCGCTGACCCACTGGGAGAATGTCCTGGGCCGCGCCAAGAGCTGCGACCTCATCGTGCCCCTGGCGTCGGTCTCCCGGAACCACGGCACCCTCGTCCGGGACGAGGAGGGGGTCTGGTACTACAACGACCTCGGCTCCAAGAGCGGCTCCTTCATCAACGGCAAGCCGGTGACGGAAAAAACGCCGATCTCCTTTGTGGACACACTGACCGTCGGCGGCGCCGATTTAAAGCTGATGCCGGTGCCCGCGGCGGAACGGCGGCAGAACATCCGCCGCCGCCTCTTCTTCTCCCGGCCCGAATCGCCCTGGAGCTCCCTGCTGCTGCTGACGTTCTTTCAGTTCTTCGCCGCCCTGCAGTTCATCGTCGCCTACGGCGAGGACTGCCCCGCCGGCGCGCCCCTCTCCCTGCTCTGCCTCGCGGCGCTGATGTGGGTCTATTACTTCGCCATGCGCGGCCTGAAACGGGTGGCCTTTGAGATGGAGACCATCGCCTTTTTCCTGACGACGCTGGGGTTCTGCGTCTGCGCCACCGCGGCCCGGGACCACCTGCTGACGGAATTTGCCGCCCTCGTGCTGGGCCTCGCCCTCTTTGTGACCCTCAGCTGGTTCCTGCGGGATCTGGACCGCTGCAAAAAGGCGCGGCTGCCGCTGATCGCTCTCGGCGTTGCCGCCCTGGCCCTCAATCTGGTGCTGGGGCAGGTCACCTACGGCGCGCGGAACTGGATCTCCTTCGGCGGCTTCTCGGTGCAGCCTTCGGAGCTGGTGAAGCTTGTTTTCGTCTTCGCCGGCGCGGCGACGCTGGACGAGCTGTTCCAAAAGGGGAACCTCACGGTCTACGTCATCTTTTCCGCCGTCTGCTTCGGCGCCCTCGGCATCATGGGCGATTTCGGCACGGCGCTGATCTTCTTTACTACCTTTGTCGTCATTTCTTTCCTGCGCTCCGGCGATTTCTCCAAACTGATCCTGATCCTCGGCGTCGCCGCCGCCGCAGGCTTTATGATCCTGCGCTTCAGGCCCGTGGTCGCCGGGCGCTTCGCCGCCTGGGGCCACGTCTGGGAATACGCCAGCACCGCCGGGTATCAGCAGACCCGGACGATGTCGGCGGCGGCCAGCGGCGGCCTCGTCGGCGTCGGCGGCGGCAACGGCTGGCTCCACAACGTCGCCGCCAGCGAGACCGACCTCGTCTTCGGCGTCCTCGCCGAGGAATGGGGGCTGCTCATCGCCGTCCTCGCCGTGGTCTGCATCGTGACGCTGGGGGTCTTCGCCGTGAAGTCCATCTCCTCGGGGCGCAGCGCCTTCTATACGATCGCCGCCTGCGCCGGGACGACGTTCTTTGTCATGCAGACGATCCTGAACGTCATGGGCTCCGTGGATCTGCTGCCCCTCACCGGGGTGACCTTCCCCTTCGTTTCCGTCGGCGGCACCAGCATGGTGGTGTCCTGGGGGATCCTGGCCTTTTTAAAGGCGGCGGATACCCGGCAGAACGCCAGTCTCGCCGTCAGCGTCAAACAGCGCAAAGAGAAAGGAGGCGCCGATTATGAGGAAGCTTGAACGCCGCGCCGTCATCTGCCTGCTGCTCTCGGTCTTTCTCCTGCTGGGCCTTGCCGTCTTCTGTTTCCGCTTTGTCACCGAGGGCGACGAGTGGGCCTCCTTCCCCGCCAATAAGCACCTCTTTGCCGACGGCAACCTCGGCTGCGGCTCCATCTACGACGCCGACGGTGAGCTGCTGCTGCGCAACACCGCCGACGGCGCCGTCTACGCCGAGGACAGCGGTATCCGCCGGGCCACCCTCCACGTCGTCGGCGACGCCGCCGGGAACATCGCCACCGGCGCCGAGACCAAGTTCGCCGGCAAGCTCACCGGCTATAATTTCATCAACGGCACCTATTCCCGGGGCGGCGACGGCCGCCGCCTCTATCTCACCGTCGACGCCGACGTCTGCGAAACGGCCTACAACGCCCTGGACGGGCGCAAAGGCTGCGTCGGCGTGTATAACTACAAGACCGGGGAGGTCATCTGCGACGTCAGCTCCCCGAGCTACGACCCGAACGACCCCATCACCGCGGAAAAAGCCGAGGACGGCGGCTACTACATCAACCGCCTGCTCTCCGCCACCTTCGTGCCGGGCTCCATTTTCAAGACGGTGACCGCCGCCGCCGTCATCGACCACCTCGACTACGAGGGCTGGACGTATCACTGCGACGGCTCCGCCCGGATCGGCGATTCCAACGTCACCTGCGTTTCCGCCCACGGCGACGTCACCTTTGAGGACGCCCTCTGCCAGTCCTGCAACGGCGCTTTCGCCGCCCTCACCCTGGAGCTGGGCGCTGAAACGATGGCGGGCTACGTCGATAAGCTGGGCTTTACCAAATCCTACTCCATCAACGGCATCCGCACCGCCAAGGGGCGCTTCGTCTTCTCCGAGACCAACGAGGCGGCGCTGGGCTGGTCCGGGGCGGGGCAGTCCGAGGACATGCTGAACCCCTGCTCGATGATGATCTACATGGGCGCCGTGGCCAATCACGGCCGCGTCGTCGTGCCGCAGCTGGTCTCCGCGGTAAAGAGCGACGGCGGCTTCCCCCTCAGCGTCTATATCCCCCGCTGGCGGCTGCGGCTCGTCAGCGCCGACACGGCCTCGGTGTTAAGGGAGATGCTTCGCAACAACGTCGTCAATAACTACGGCGAGGGCAACTTCCCCGGCCTCAGTCTCTGCGCCAAATCCGGCACGGCGGAAGTCGGCGACGGCACCTCCCACGCCTGGTTCACCGGGTTCCTTGACGACGAGGAACACCCCTACGCCTTCATTGTCCTGGTGGAGAACGGCGGCGGCGGCGCCAAAGTGGCCGGCCCCGTGGCCAACCGCGTCCTCCAGGCCGTCATCGAGAACGAGTGACGGCAAAAATCTTGCGGAAAATGGGGAAAAACGGTGAAAAACACTTGCAAGCGGCGTTGAATAACTGTATAATTTCAGTAACGAACGTTTTTCATTTTTTACGAACGGAGGAAAAACAGAAATGAAAAAGATTTTAGCCATTTCCCTCGCAGTGATGCTGGCGCTGACGGTCTTTGCCGGCTGCGGCGGCAGCGACAGCGGCGGCGCCGCCGGCGACGCTTCCTACGCCGGTCAGGGCACGGCCGTTTCCGGCGACACCATCAAGATCGGTGTCTTTGAACCGACCACCGGCGAAAACGGCGGCGGCGGCCTCCAGGAAGTCCTCGGCATCCGCTACGCCAACACCATCGCCCCCACCGTCGATATCGACGGCACCACCTACAACATCGAGCTGGTGGAAGTGGACAATCAGTCCGATAAGACCGCCGCGGTGACCGCCGCCCAGTCCCTCATCAGCTCCGACGTCGTCGCGGTCTGCGGTTCCTATGGTTCCGGCGTGGCCATCGCCGCCGGTCAGACCTTCGCCGACGCCAAAGTTCCCGCCGTCGGCTGCTCCTGCACCAATCCTCAGGTCACCCTCGGCAACGACTTCTACTTCCGCGTCTGCTTCCTCGATCCCTTCCAGGGCACCGTCGTGGCGAACTACGCCATTGAGGAAGGTTACAAGACCGCCGCGGTCATCGCTCAGAACGGCGACGACTACTCCACCGGCCTTGCCGCCTACTTTAAAGAAGCCTTCGCTTCCCTCGGCGGCGAAATCGTCTCGGAACAGACCTATCAGACCAACGAATCCGACTTCAACGCGATCCTGACCTCGATCAAGGAAGCCAACCCCGACGTCATCTTCGTGCCCTCTTCCATCGTCACCGCTCCCCTCGTGATTCAGCAGGCGAGAGCCTTGGGCATTGAAGCCGTCATCATGGCCGGCGACACCTGGGAAAACGAAACCATCGTCACCACCGCCGGCGCCGACTCCGAAGGCATCGTCTTCTCCACCTTCTTTGACGAAAACGACACCGAAAACCCCGTGGCCAACGAATTTGTCCCCGGCTTTAAGGAATGGCTCAACGCCGATCCCAAGAACATCACCAGCAACGGCGGTTCCGACGGCGTCGCCGCCGTCTCCGCCCTCGGTTACGACTCTTACATGGCCGTTTACGAAGCGCTGAAAGGCCTCGACGGTCAGGGGCTGGAACAGATCACCTCCGGCGACATCCGCGACGCTCTCGTGGACGTGAACTTTGACGGCGTGACCGGCAACATCACCTTCAACGAAAACGGCGACGCCAACAAGACCACGGCCTACATCAAGACCGTGAAAGACGGCAAAATCACCTTCCTCAGAACACAGGAAGCGAAATAAACAGCATTTTTGACCGTGAACGCGCGTGGTGAGAGGCGTCCTTGCCTCTCACCGCCTTTGCGTTATCTGAACCCTTTTTCCGGTTCAGCCTTCACCTTTCTTTTTCGGGGGTACCTGCATGAGTCTGACCGCGTTTTTACAGTATTGCCTGACCGGCATTTCCATCGGCGGGATCTACGCGCTGATCGCCATCGGCTACACCATGGTCTATGGCATCCTCCGCCTCATCAACTTCGCCCACGGCGATATTTTTATGATGGCGGCTTATTTTATGATCTTCGCCATGACCGACTTTTTCCTGCCCTGGCAGGTGTCGGTCGTCATCGTCATCGTCGCCACCATCGTTTTGGGGGTGGTCATCGAGTGGCTGGCCTATCGGCCGCTGCGCAGCGCGCCGCGGATGTCGATCATGATCTCGGCCATCGGCGTTTCCTATCTGCTCCAAAACCTCGCCACTTATCTCTTCTCGGCGCTGCCCAAGGGCTATCCCGAGATCCCTTTCCTGAAACAGATCATCCATCTGGGGAACGTCTCCACGTCCCTGGTTACCTTCATAACGCCGATCCTCACCATCGGCCTCGTCGCCGCGCTGATGTTCATCATCAACCACACCAAAGTCGGCATGGCCATGCGCGCCGTCTCCCGGGATTTTGAGACGGCCCAGCTGATGGGGATCAAAATCAACCGCGTCATCAGCTTTACCTTTGTCATCGGCTGTTTCCTGGCGGCCATCGGCTCGGTGCTCTATTTCACGCCCCGGGCCACGGTGAACCCCCTCTCCGGGGCGCTGCCCGGGATCAAATGCTTTGTCGCCGCCGTCTTCGGCGGCATCGGCAGCATCCCCGGGGCCGTCGTCGGCGGCTTCCTCATCGGCATTTCCGAGACCTTCATCAAGGCTTTCGGCTATTCCGAGTTCAGCGACGCCTTCACCTTTGTTTTGCTGATCCTGATCCTGCTGATCCGTCCCTCGGGGCTCTTCGGTGAGAAACAGACCGAGAAAGTGTGACGGCCATGAAGAAAAAAACAAAAGTCATTTGTTCCCTGCTTCTGGCCGCCGCCGTCTTTGTCCTGCTCTACATCGTGGACATCAACAACACCGGCAACTCCATGCTGGCCACGGTGCTGCAGCTCGGCGCCATCTACGCTCTGGTGGCCGTCTCCATGAACCTGCTCAACGGCTTTACCGGCCTCTTTTCCTTAGGCCAGGCCGGCTTCATGGCCCTGGGGGCCTATACCTTCGGCATCCTGACGATCCCGGTGGAATCGAGAGGGATGGTCTATTACCTCTACGGCATCAACGACGTCCTGGCCAACGCCGCCCTGCCGGTGCCGCTGGCGATGATCGTCGCCGGACTCGTCGCCGCCTTCTTCGCGCTGCTCATCGGCGCGCCGGTGCTGCGGCTCAAGAGCGACTATTTCGCCATCGCCACCCTGGGCTTTTCCGAGATCGTCCGCATCCTCATCGGCAGCTCGCCGCTGAACACCGTCACCAACGGTTCCCTGGGGCTCAAGATGATCCCCGGCTTCTCGTCGTTCTTTACGCCCTTTCTGATCTCCGGTTTCTGCATCCTCGTCATCGTGCTGTTGCTGCGCTCCTCCTACGGGCGCTCCTTCAAGGCCATCCGCGAGGACGAAATCGCCGCCGAGGCCATGGGCATCAACCTCTCCAAGCATAAGCAGATGGCCTTCATCATCAGCTCCTTCTTCGCCGGCATCGGCGGGGCCCTCCTCGCCATGTTCCTCGGCGCCGTCACGCCGACGACGTTCCCGGTGAAGCTGACCTACGATATCCTGCTCATCGTCGTCATCGGCGGCATCGGCAGCGTCACCGGCAGCGTCATCGCCTCCTTTTTGGTGGTGGCCTGCAAGGAATGGTGGTTCCGCTTTCTCGACCAGTCGATGTACATCGGCGCCTTCCACGTGCCGCTGCTGAAAAGCGGCTTCCGCATGGTCGTCTTTTCCCTGGTGCTGATGATCGTCGTGCTCTTCTTCCGCCGCGGCATCATGGGGGACAGGGAATTTTCCTGGGACGGCATCGCCGCCTTCTTCCGCCGCCTCTTCAGACGGAACAGACCGGCGCTCTCCGGCGCGGATCTCCCCGCCGGCGACGAACGGAACGGAGGTGACGGCCATGAGTAAAACGGTCCTCGCCATCAACGACGTGACGATGCAGTTCGGCGGCGTCGTCGCCGTCAACGACCTCTCCATGCACATCGACGAGGGGGAAATCGTCGCCCTCATCGGCCCCAACGGCGCCGGGAAGACCACGGCCTTCAACGTCATCACCGGCGTTTACCAGCCCACCAACGGCGAGGTCATCCTCGACGGCAAGACCATCGCCGCGGGGCATCCCACCGGCAAGATCAAAAAGATCTACGCCGGGGGGCATAACGGCGAATACACCAAATCGGTGAAGAACACCCCGGATAAGATCACGAAGCTGGGCATCGCCCGGACGTTCCAGAACATCCGCCTCTTCAAGAACCTCACGGTGCTGGAGAACGTGCTCATCGCCAAGCATATGCGCATGAAGGCCAATCTCTTTACCGATACCTTCATGCTCAGCCATAAAGAGGAAAAGCGCATGCGCGAGGACAGCCTGGAGCTGCTGCGCATCGTCGATCTCTACGACGTCCGCGGTGAGATCGCCTCCTCCCTGCCCTACGGCAAGCAGCGCCATCTGGAGATCGCGAGAGCGTTGGCCACCGAGCCGAAGCTCCTCCTCCTCGACGAACCGGCGGCGGGGATGAATCCCCAGGAGACCGACGAGCTCACCGCCTTTATCAAACGGATCCGCGACGATTTTAAGCTCACGGTCTTTATGATCGAGCACCACATGAACCTCGTCATGGATATTTCCGACCGGATCTACGTCATCGACTTCGGCAAACAGATCGCCGAGGGCACGCCGGCGGAGATCCAGAACGACCGGCGCGTCATCGACGCTTATTTGGGGGTGGCAGAAGATGAGTAATATCCTTGAAATCCGTGATCTCGTCGTGTCCTACGGCGGCATCGAGGCGGTAAAGAATATCTCCCTCGACGTTCCCGAGGGGCAGATCGTCACGCTGATCGGCGCCAACGGCGCCGGCAAGAGCACCACGCTGAAAACGATCTCCGGCATCGTGAAGCCGAAGAGCGCCTCCATCCGGTTTCAGGGCGAGGAGCTCAGCGGCAAATCCCCGGATTACATCGTCTCCAAAGGGATCACCCTGGTGCCGGAAGGCCGCCGCGTCTTCGACAACCTCTCCGTCGCCGAGAACCTGAAGATCGGCGCCTACCTCCGCAGGGACAGCCTCAAAGGCGATATGGAATACGTCTACGGCCTCTTCCCCCGGCTCAAGGAGCGGGAATGGCAGATGGCCGGCACCCTCTCCGGCGGCGAGCAGCAGATGCTGGCCGTGGGCCGCGCCCTGATGAGCCGTCCGAAGCTCATCATGATGGACGAGCCCTCCCTGGGGCTGGCGCCCCTCATCGTCAAAGCCATTTTTGAGATCATCAAGACCATCAACGAAGAGGGCATCACCGTCCTCCTCATTGAGCAGAACGCCAACATGGCGCTGAAAGTGGCCGACAAAGGCTACGTCATGGAGACCGGTGAGATCAAAATGGAAGGCACCGGCGCGGAGCTCCTCGCCAATGAGGAAATCAAAGAGGCCTACCTCGGCAAACAAAAGAAATAAAGAAAGAGCCCGATCAGTGCTCTTTTCTTGAACACTTTATTTTACAGTGAAAGAAGCGATCGCTCCCATGAATTTTCTCAGACAAAAGGGCGGCGGCATTCTCCTCGCCGCCGCCATCGCCGCCGCCGCTTCGGCGCTCTCGGCGAGCGAGCCCGGCGGCCTCCGCCTCGGCCTCGTCGGCGCGCCGGTCTTCGCCATCGCCATCGGCATGGCGCTGACCATGATCTTCCCGGCCCTGGCGACGTCGCCGGCGCTCCGGCCGGGCATCGCCTTTACCTCAAAGAAAATCCTCCAGGGCGCCGTCGTCCTCCTCGGCTTCGGCCTGAACCTGGGCACCGTCGCCGCCGTGGGGGCAAGGAGCCTGCCGGTCATCGCCGCCACGATCCTCACCTCCCTCGCCGTGGCCTACGCCCTGCGGAAGGCCCTCTCCGTCGACGGTAAAACCGCCTGCCTCATCGGGGTGGGCTCCTCCATCTGCGGCGGCAGCGCCATCGCCGCCGCGGCGCCGGTCATCGGCGCGAGCGACGAGGACATCGCCCGGTCGATTTCGGTGATCTTCTTTTTCAACGTCATCGCCGCCCTGATCTTCCCCGTCCTCGGCTATCGCCTCGGTCTGGGCAGCGAGGGCTTTGCCGTCTTTGCCGGCACCGCCGTGAACGACACTTCCTCGGTGACGGCGGCGGCCGCCGCCGCCGAAAACATCTACGGCACCGGCGGCATCCTCGCCGAAGCGGTGACGGTAAAGCTCACCCGGACGCTGGCCATCATCCCCATCACGCTGGTCCTCGCCTTTTATCGGCTGAAAAAGGGACAGCGCGGCGGGGGCGTCTCGGTGCGAAAGGTCTTCCCGACGTTCATCCTCTTTTTCGCCGCGGCGTCTCTGCTGACCACCGTCGCGGGGCTGCTGCCGGAAAGCGGCTTCACGCTGTTCTGCGGCGGCCGCTTCGTCGCCGTCACCAAGGCGCTGGCGAAATTCTGCATCGCCATGGCCATGGCCGCCGTCGGCCTCAATTCCAATCTGATCTCTCTGGTCAGAAAGGGCGGCAGGCCCATCCTTTTAGGGCTCTGCTGCTGGCTCGCCATCAGCGTTGTCTCGCTGCTGGTTCAGTACGCTGCGGGCCTCTACTACGCCGATCTTTGAGCCGGGAGATTGCGGCGGCTCCCGCGGTGTGATATAATCTAAAAAAGAAACGCTTTGTTCCGGGCCGTGATTCCGAGGGAAAGGGGTGATTTCGTGGGAGAATTGCTGCGGTTCGTCCGGGACCTCGCCGGTTTCGCTTTCGTCTTTCGTTACGCGGCCGACGTCGTCGGCGCCCTGCTGTACTTCGGGCCGTCCCTGTTCAAAAAGGTCTGCGGCCTTTTCCCCGATCCCAAACCGGTGAAGAGCGCGCCCCGCGCCGCCGCGAGGCCGAAGAAACAAAAACGGCGGAAGGGGAAAAAGAAGCGGCCGCTGGGATATGAGGAAATGTATCTGATCGACGAGGTCTTCTGGGATGACTGAAAGAAAGGGACTGCCTAAAAGGCAGTCCCTTTCTCCTTGTCAGAACGAAAAGCGTCTCAGTCCCTCTCGGCGCGCTGTTCCCGCTCCAGCGCCGCCCGGAGCGACGCCATGTCGGCGGGGAGAGGGGAGGTCACGGCGAAGTCGTGACCGGCGCCGCGGCAGGTCATCGCGGCGCAGTGCAGTGCCTGGCGCCGTATGCGGCCGGTGCCGCCGCCGTAGAGGCTGTCCCCGGCGAGGGGATGGCCGAGGAAGGCCATGTGGACGCGGATCTGATGGGTGCGCCCCGTCTCCAGCCTCAGGGCAATCAGGGCGTGGTCGCCGTATTGGGCCAGCACCCGGTAATGGGTCACCGCGGGCTGCCCCGCCGGGTCGACTTTCCGTTGGATGACAGAGCCCGGCACCCGCAGCAGCGGCGCGTCGACGGTGCCGCGTTCCTCTTCAAAGACGCCTTCGGCGATGGCGATGTATTCCTTCTCAACGGCGCCGCCGCCGAGGCGCACGGCGGTGAGCTTGTTCTTCGCCGTCAGGCACAGGCCGGTGGTGTGGCGGTCCAGCCGCCCCAGAGGGCGAAAGGGGACGCCGGGAAAGCGAAAGGCAAAGTCGTTGCCGAGGGCGTCGTCAAAGCCCTTTCCCGCCGGGTGGACGAGGATATCGTCGGGTTTGTCGTAGATGAGGATGTCGTCATCCTCGTAAACGACGGGAATCGCCAGACTGCCGTTGGGCGTCAGCACCGCCGCCTTGTCGGGGAAGACGATCACGACCTCGTCGTTTTCAAAAACGGGGTCGATGTTGCGGCGGAACGCGCCGTTGACGGTGAGGCCGCCGTCGAGCTTGAGCCGGGTCAGCATCGTCCGGGAGTAGCCCAGCGACCGCAAAAAATCGCAGAGCCGAGCCCCGTCATATTCTTTTGTCACCAAATAACGTTTCATGCCGTTATTGTAGTATGCTTCGCGCCCCGTGTCAATCGGCCTTTCGGCGCGTCCCTTATGTTTGCGTTTTGAGCGGGGACGAATATAACTGAAAAATTTTTTATATTTATAATCAAAACGATTGCTGAATCCGCCGTTTTTAGCTATAATAATCAGGGAGGCGGCGGCCGTGCCCTTACGGCCCCATACGAACCCGCCGCGGAGCCGCGCCTCCGGAACGCGGCGCTTTATTTCAGAAATCTTTTTTCTCAAAGGAGGATCTGTACCATGTCAACAAGCGGGAATCGGGCGGTGATCGCTTTCTGCTTTGCCCTATGTCTTCTGCTGGCGCTGAACGTTGGCGTCGGCGCCGCCGTCATCGACAGCGGCGCCTGCGGCGATAATCTCACCTGGACGCTGGATGATACCGGAACCCTCACCGTCTCCGGTACGGGAGCGATGTGGGATTTTGAAGAGGGTTCCCGGAGCGGGAACACGAATACGGCTTCCTGGTGGAGCTATCGCGGTTCGATCCGCGCGGTCCGCGTCGAAAACGGCGTGACCGGCGTGGGGAAACGCGCCTTTGGCTCCGACGATGTCGGCGGCTATGGCTACACCGCCCTGCGCTCCGTATCTTTGAGCGGCAGCGTAAGGGAAATCAGGGAATGCGCTTTTATGGGCGCGTCCGGTTTGACGGAGGTCTCTTTGGCCGAAGGGCTGAAGACCATCGGCCGCGCGGCCTTTTGGTCCACGGCGGTCGCGGAGATTCGGCTGCCCGCGACCTTAACGTCTGTCGCGGATACGGCCTTCGTCTTTACGCGAATGCGGGAGGTGACGATCCCGCCGTCCGTTACCCATATCGGGAACGGGGCTTTCGGCTGCAATTTCCCGTGTGAGGGCGGTTATGTCCCGTCGAACGGATTTACGATTTACGGCTATTCCGGAACGGAGGCGGAACGGTATTATAAAAACTGGTTCCTGCCAAAGTATACCGAAATGAAAAATTATTACGCGAACTATTACGAGGAGAACTTCCCCGCCGACGGAACGGTCCGCTTTGTTTCCCTCGGCGCCGATCCCAACGGTACCGTTTTCAGCGACGTGAAAAAGAATGATTATTTCGGCGCGGCCGTGATCTGGGCCGTTGATCACAAACCCCAGATCACCAACGGCACCGACCGAACCCATTTCAGCCCCAACGCCGTCTGCACCCGGGCCCAGGTCGTGACGTTCCTCTGGCGCGCCAAAGGCGAGCCGGAACCGAAGGGGACCCGGAATCCCTTCACCGACGTCAAGCCCGGCGATTACTTCTATAAAGCCGTGCTCTGGGCCGTGGAGAACGGCGTCACCGAGGGAATGACCAAGACCTCCTTCGGGCCGAACCGGGGCTGCACCCGGGCTCAGGTCGTGACCTTCCTTCACCGCGCCGAAGGGAAGCCGGCGGCGGCGGGAAAGAACGTCTTCACCGATGTGAAGCCCGGCGCCTGGTATTACGACGCCGTCCTTTGGGCGGCGGGCAAAGGCATCACCAAGGGCACCTCCGCCGACCGGTTCAGCCCCAACGTCACCTGCACCCGCGGTCAGACCGTTACGTTCCTCTATCGGGATTTAAAATAAATCATATCAAATGCTTTGTCGCCGCCGCGGTCACTGCCGCGGCGGTCTTTTTTTTAAATTTTTTTCCGGCGAATCTCCTGCGTGGGGCCCGGAAAGGTCAAAAAAAGTCAAAAAACATCAAAAAAGGTCAAAAAAAACGCTTGCATTTTTCAAAAGATGGGTGTACAATAGGTTTCAGAAAAGGTCAAATTAGATCAGATAAATCAAAATACAGATCGGAATGGAGGCGATCCTATGAGTACATTGGCCAGCAGGATCGAACGATATATCAAGGATATGATGGACGCCGCGGACCTCAACAGCGTCGAGCTCAAGCGCAAGGACCTGGCGGAAGTCTTCTCCTGCGTGCCGTCGCAGATCAACTACGTTCTGGAAACGCGGTTCCGCGACGAACAGGGCTATCACGTCGTCAGCCGCCGCGGCGCCGGCGGCTGCTTCCAGATCATCCGTCTGGAAGTCACCGACGACCAGGAGATGAAAGACCTCATCGCCGCCGTCTCCGGCAGCGAGATGTCCTTCCGCACCGCCGAGGGCTTCCTCGGCCGGCTGCTGGAAGAAGGGGTCATCAACCGCGGTGAGTATATGCTCATCACCTCGATGATCTCGAAAGAAGCCCTGAGCGCCGCCGGGGAGCGCCAGGATCAGGTGCGGGCGGCGATGATCAAAAACGTGCTGATCACTTTGCTGAGAATGGATTACTGAGCGTTTGACCCGTTAAAAAGGAGGGATCGATATGTTATGTGAAAAATGCGGCAGCAAACCCGCCGTGATGAAGATTTACGAAAATATCAACGGAGAAAAAAAGACCCAATACATCTGCGAGGACTGCGCCATGGAAATGATGGGCTCCCATCTCTCCTTCGGCGGCTTCGACCCCTTTTCCGTCTTTGCCGGTCTCACCGGGGAAAAGAGCCGGAGCGTCGCCGAGGGCACCGTCTGCCCCACCTGCGGGCTGACCTTCCGCCGCTTCCTCGACTGGGGCAAGTTCGGCTGCGCCGACTGCTACGAGGCCTTTGGCGACCAGCTGACGCCGATCTTTAAAAAACTGCACTACGACACCGCCTATACCGGCAAGCGCCCCGGCGCGTCCCCGGCGCGGCTGCGGGAACGCCCCGCCAAAGCCGACCCCAGAGAACGCTGGGAACAGGAACTGAAAGACGCCGTGGCCCGGGAGGACTACGAACGGGCGGCGGAGCTGAAAAAGAAAATCGACGAAAGCGGGGAGGGAGACCAAAAATGAGTGAGTACCGCGCTTTTAACACGATGAGCAGCTATTGGATGGAAGGCACCGGCCGCGACAGCGACATCGTCATCAGCTCCCGGGTGCGGCTGGCCCGGAACTCCCCGGATTACCCTTTTCCCGAGCGGCTTTCCCTCCAGCAGGAGCGGGAGTTCCTGAACACCGTCGCCGCCATCCCCAAAACGAAGGCCGGCAACGGCCTGGAAGATCTCGATTTCATCGACCTCTCCCTCGTGCCCAAAGAGGAAAAGATGGTGCTGGTGGAAAAACACCAGATCAGCCCGGCGCTGGCGCTGTCCGAAGGCGTCGGCGGCCTGCTCATCAACGGCGCCGAGACCCTTTCGGTGATGATCAACGAGGAAGACCACCTGCGCATCCAGAGCATCTACCCGGGGCTTTCGGTGAGCCAGTGCTGGGAAAAGGCCTCCGCCGCCGACGATATGCTGGCCCGCTACATCCCGCCGGCTTTCTCCGAGCGGTGGGGCTACCTGACGAGCTGTCCCTCGAACACCGGCACCGGCATGCGGGCCTCGGTGATGATGCACCTGCCGGCGCTGATGATGACGGGCCGCGTCGAGGCCCTCATGAACAACCTGGGAAAATACGGCTTCACCTGCCGCGGCCTCTACGGCGAGGGCACCGAGGGCAAGGGGAACCTCTTCCAGGTCTCCAACCAGATCACCCTGGGCCTCTCGGAAGAGGAGATCCTTTCGGATCTCGCCGACATCGCGTCGGAGATCATCTCCAACGAGCGGGAAATGCGGAAAACGCTGCTGGAGAACGAGCGGTTCCGGCTGGAAGACCTGATCTTCCGCGCCGAGGCGATTCTGAAAAACGCCCGCCTGATCGAGATCGGCGAAGCCTTTTCCATGCTGTCGTCGCTGCGCCTCGGCAGCGACCTTGGCCTCGTCAAGGGCTTCAGCGCCAAAGAATTCAACCGTCTGCTCCTGCTCATGCAGCCGGTGATCCTGAACAAACTGAGCAAAGAGAACCTTACGAAAGATCAAATGATGAAATACCGCGCGGACCTGATCCGCGGGGAACTCAAAGGAGGCGAAGTTTTATGAACAACTTTACGATAAAATCCCAGCGCGTCATCAGCCACGCCGTGAACGCGGCGCGAAAACTGAAAAGCCCCGTCGTCGGGACGGAGCACCTTTTGGCCGGTCTCGTTTTGGAGGAACAGGGCGTCGCCGCCAAGGCCCTGCGGATGCTGGGCTTTGACAGCCGCGCGTTCCTCAGCGAGCTGGAACGCTCCGCCGCGGAGACCGCCGTTTCCGGCGGCGGCGTGGAGTATTCCCCCCGCACAAAGCACGTCCTCTCCCTGGCCAAGGACGTCGCCGCCGAGTTCGGCGTCGACTACATCGCCACGGAACACCTGCTGCTGGGGATTTTGAGAGAGAACGAGGGCTGCGGCGCCGAGTACCTGAAACAGGCCGGCATCACCGAGGAGCGGATCATGGAGCTCTTCCGCGAGAGCCAGGGCGGCGGCGAAAGCTATGGCGGCGGCTCCTACGGCGCGCCCTACGGCGGCCCCGTCAAGTCCGGAGCGGGACGCTCCGCCACGCCGGAACTGGATAAATGCAGCCGCGACCTGACGGCCATGGCGAAAAACGGCGACCTCGACCCCGTCATCGGCCGGGCCAAGGAAATCGAGCGCGTCGTGCAGATTCTCAGCCGCCGCACCAAGAACAACCCCGTCCTCATCGGCGAGCCCGGCGTCGGCAAGACCGCCATCGCCGAAGGGCTGGCCCAGCGCGTCGTCGACGGCTCCGTGCCGATGACCATCGCCGACAAGCGCGTGCTCTCCCTCGATCTCTCGGTCCTCGTCGCCGGGACGAAATACCGCGGCGAGTTCGAGGAACGGCTCCAGAACGTCTTAAAGGAAATCAAAGCCGCCAAGGACGTCATCGTCTTCATCGACGAGCTCCACACCCTCATCGGCGCCGGCGCCGGCGAGGGCTCCATGGACGCCGCCAACATCCTGAAACCGGCGCTCTCCCGAGGCGAGCTCCAGTGCGTCGGCGCCACCACCATGGATGAGTACCGCAAACACATCGAAAAAGACGCCGCTCTGGAACGCCGCTTCCAGCCTGTCATCATCGACGAACCCACCCCCGAGGACACCGTGGCCATCCTCAAAGGGCTCAAGGATAACTACGAGGCCCACCACAAAGTCACCATCACCGACGACGCCATCGACGCCGCGGTGAAGCTCTCCACCCGCTACATCACCGACCGCTTCCTGCCGGACAAGGCCATCGACCTCATCGACGAGGCCTCTTCCAAAGTGCGGATCAGCTCCTTCGCCGCGCCGCCGGATGTGAAGGACATCGAGGCCGAACTGGAAGAGACCCGGAAGGAAAAGGAAGAAGCCGTCGGTCATCAGGATTACGAGGCCGCGGCCAAGCTGCGGGACCGCTGCAATGATCTCAGCAAAGAGCTGAAAGAAAAGAAGGACGCGTGGAAAAAGGAACAGACCGGCACCGATCTGACCGTGACCAAAGAGGACATCGCCGACGTCGTCTCCACCTGGACGAAGATCCCCGTCAGCCGTCTGCAGATGGAAGAAAAGGAACGGCTGCTCCATCTGGAGGAAACCCTCCACAAGCGCCTCATCGGCCAGAACGAGGCCGTCACCGCCGTTTCCGGCGCCATCCGCCGGGCCGGGGCCGGGCTCAAGAGCGCCAAGCGCCCCATCGGCTCCTTCATCTTCATGGGCCCCACCGGCGTCGGCAAGACCGAGCTGGCGAAAGCGCTGGCCGAGGCCGTCTTCGGCAGTGAGGAAGCGATGACCCGCATCGACATGTCGGAATACATGGAACGCCACACCGTCTCCCGTCTCGTCGGGGCGCCTCCCGGCTACGTCGGCTACGATGAAGGCGGCCAGCTCACCGAGGCGGTGCGCCGGAATCCCTACTGCGTCATCCTCCTCGACGAGATCGAAAAGGCCCATCCCGAAGTCTTCAACATCCTTTTGCAGGTGCTGGACGACGGACGTCTCACCGATTCCATGGGCCGCACCGTCGATTTCCGCAACACCATCATCATCATGACCTCCAACGTCGGCGCGGAGAACGTTTACGCCGCCAAAAAGAGCATGGGCTTCCTCAGCGACGAGGAAAACGACGACAGGGACAGTATGCGCGACCGCTACATGGCGGATCTGAAAAAGACCTTCCGTCCCGAGTTCATCAACCGTGTCGATGAGATCATCGTCTTCCACGGCCTCGAGAAGGAAGACATCATCGCCATCGCCGACCTGCTCCTGAAAGAGCTGGAAGACCGCCTTTCGGAACAGCGCGTCAGCCTCAGCGTTTCCGACGGCGCCAAGCGCTATCTGGCGGAAAAAGGCTTTGACAAGGTCTTCGGCGCCCGTCCGCTGCGCCGCACCATCCTGACGGAGGTGGAAGACCCCCTGGCGGAACGGCTCCTCGACGGCACCTTCAGCGAAGGCGACCGGGTGGCCATCGACGCCGCCGGCGGCGAACTCGTTTTCACCAAGGCCGACGAAGCCGCGCCGGAAGATGCGGCAAAAGCCGAAAGCGAAGGCGAAAACGACGCATAAAAGAGAAATTTCCCATACTCCTTCTTCATCAAAGGATCCCGGCAGGGCGCGTCCCTTCGCCGGGATCTTTTTTTGTCCGGGAAGCGTTCCCTTAAAGCGGGAATCTCCTAAAAATTGCAGGCAAATGGCTTTTTTTTTCCGGAAGAATGTAGTATAATAAAATCGTATAAATCTGTAACGGAGAGAGATCATGGCGAAAAAGGCGAAAACCGTATACGTCTGCGACCAATGCGGTCACGAATCGATCAAATGGATGGGCTGCTGCCCCGCCTGCGGCGAATGGAACACCCTGCGGGAGTTCAAAGTCGCCGCCGAGGGGAGCGGCCGGCCGCGGTCGGCGGCATCGTCGGAAGCCGCCCCCGTCGGCGAGGTCAGCCTCGCCGAGAACGAGCGCTTTTCTCTCTTTGACCCGGAACTTGACCTGATCTTCGGCGGCGGCATCGTCATCGGTTCCGTCATCCTCCTCGGCGGCGAGCCGGGGATCGGCAAAAGCACCTTTCTGACGCAGATCGCCGCCTCCTTTGCCGCTCGCCACGGCCGGGTGCTCTACGCCACCGGGGAAGAATCCCTGAAACAGGTGCGCCTTCGGGCCATCCGCCTGGAAGCCGAGGCGGACGAGTTCTTTCTGCTGGCGGAAAACAGTTTCGCCGCCGTCGCCGAGAACGTCCGCCGTCTCGAACCGAAGCTCCTGATCGTCGATTCCATCCAGACGCTCTACGACGAGAGCGTCGATTCCGCCGGCGGCAGCGTCGCCCAGATCCGGGAATGCACCGCCAAGCTGCTCCGCCTGGCCAAGAGCGAGCAGATCACCGTCATGATCGCCGGTCACGTCACGAAGGAGGGCGTCATCGCCGGGCCGCGGCTCCTTGAGCACATGGTGGACGTCGTCATGTACTTTGAGGGACGCCGCTTTATGGAGAACCGCGTGCTCCGCTGCGTGAAAAACCGCTTCGGCTCCACCAACGAGGTGGTGCTGCTGGAAATGACGGAAAAGGGCTTAAAGCCCTTTCACAACCCGACGGCGCTCTTTCTGGCGGAGCGGGGCGAGACCGCCCCGGGCAGCGCCCTTTCGGCGGTGATGGAGGGGACCCGCCCCTTCCTCGTGGAGATCCAGGCCCTCGTCGCCAAAACGAGCTTCGGCAACCCCCGCCGCCTGGCGTCGGGCATCGAGTATAACCGGCTGCTGCTGATCTTGGCGGTGCTGGAAAAACTGCTGAAACTGCCCTTTGGCGCCGAGGACGTCTACGTCAACATCGCCGGGGGACTGCGGATTGACGATCCCTGCTCCGATCTGGCCGTGGCCGCCGCCGCCGTCAGCAGCTTCCGCAATCTGCCGCTGCGGGAGAACACCGTTCTCCTCGGCGAGATCGGCCTCGGCGGCGAGGTGCGGAGCGCCGGGGAAACGGAAAAGCGGATCCGCGAGGGAATGAAGTTCGGCTTCAGACGCTTCATCGTGCCGTCCCACGACGCCGCCGTCAGGGATCTTGCCGCCAACGCCGAAAACGCTGAGATCATCGCCGTGCCGACGGTGAGCGAGGCGCTGAAACATATCTTTTAGTTGATTTTTGTACAGAGGGGAGAAAAGCGGATGCAGTCAGTGAATTGGAGAAAACAGATGTGGGACGCGCTGAAAATGGTGTCGCCGGGAACGGTGCTGAGGGAAGGGATCGAAAATGTCCTCCGCGCCAAGACCGGGGGGCTCATCGTCCTCAGCGATTCCCCCGAGGTGCGGGCCATCTGCGAGGGTGGCTTCCACATCGAGGAAGAACTGAACCCGGCCCGCCTTTACGAGCTGGCCAAGATGGACGGCGCCATCATCCTCGACGAGAAATCGAAAACGATCTGGCGGGCCAACGTCCAGCTCAACCCCACCATCGACGACCCCGTGGAGGAAACGGGGATCCGTCACCGCGTCGCCGCCCGGACGGCGATGCAGACCGGCGCCGTCGTCGTCGCCATCTCCCAGCGGCGGTCGATGATTACCCTCTACCGCGGCGCCAACCGCTTCGTCTTTGACGAACCCGCGAACCTGACCTCCAAGGCCAATCAGGCCCTGCGCACCTTAGAGCGGTACTGTATTGAGCTCCACAAGGATTTCACCAACCTGACATTTTTGGAATTTGAGGATACCGTTCTCGTCAACGACGTCGTCAAAGCCGTCCAGCGCTGCGAAATGGTCAAGCGCATCAGCGAGAACCTTGATTTTTACCTGCTGCAGATGGGCGACGAAGGCGCGTTGGTGGAAATGCAGAAAAACGAACTGACCAGCAACATCGAGGAGGAATACAGGGATCTCCTCAGCGACTATATGGAACACCCCGACCGCCGGACCGTCCTGGCCATGGAAAAGAAGCTCAACGAGCTGAGCGAGGACGACCTGATGGATAAGATCTATCTGGCCAAGTGCATCGGTTTCGGCTCCGGCAACGAGGTTCTGGAGCGGATGCTCCATCCCCGGGGCTACCGCATCCTCGACTACGTCCCCCGGCTGCCCCAGCAGATCATCGTCAAGATCGTCGACTATTTCGGCGGCGACCTCCAGAACATCTGCGCCGCCAGCGTCGAGGACCTCGACAACGTCGAAGGCGTCGGCCGCGTGCGCTCCAATATGATTTCCCGCAGCCTGCACCGGCAGAAGGAAAGCGTCGCCGCCGGTTCCCTCGAGGGACGCCGCTGATCCCGGCGGTCTGAGGGAGCTCCGCCGCCCGGCCTTCCTCAAAAGGGGTTTCCCCCGGGGAAAAACATCTTCCGCGAAAGGAGGTGAATCTCAATGAAACCGTTTCGCTATTTATTCTATGTCCTGATCGTTCTCGGTTCGATGGTTCTGGCGTATTTTACGACCGCAATCATTCTTGCCAGATTCAATTTTTCGGCTTATTCTTTCGGTTGGTTCGTCATGGAGGGCTTTGCCGTCATCGTCGTCGGCATCTTCGTCACGATGATGGCCCCTTCCATCGTTTCGGGGTTCCTTTGGGTGGTGGATGATTTCAGCAGCCGCATCAGCAAGCACTCGGTGAAAGAGCTGATCAGCGGCACCGTCGGCCTCATCGTCGGTCTGCTCATCGCCTTCCTCATCGCCCTGCCCCTGGCCAACGTACCTTTTGGGGAATGGATTTCCCTCGCACTCATTCTGTTTTTCGGTTATTCCGGCCTTTCCATCGGGCTCCATAAAAAGGACGACATCGAAGAGTATCTGCGCTCCATCCGCGGGTCGAAGCAGCGCGCCGCCAAAGTGGATTACAAGCGCGCCCTGGGCATCCTCGATACCAGCGCCATCATCGACGGCCGCTTTGCCGATGTCTACCGCACCGGCTTTCTCGAAGGCAGCTTTCTGCTGCCGGAATTCGTCCTCGACGAGCTGAAGCGCGTCGCCGACAGCAGCGACCCCCTGAAAAAGGAACGGGGCCGCCGGGGGCTGAACATCCTCAACGAACTCAAAGCCGAGTTCGAGGACGCCTATGTCATGGTGGAAAAGGACTATGACGACGTAAAAGAAGTGGACACCAAGATCATCCGCCTCGCCGTCGACATGAAGACCCGCATCTTCACCAACGACTACAACCTCAACCGCATGGCCCAGGTGCAGAACATCACCGTGCTGAACATCAACGACCTCGCCCAGTCGCTGAAAAGCGTCTTTCTCCCCGGCGAGGAACTGACGGCCAACATCGTCAAAGCCGGGAAAGAGGAGAACCAGGGCGTGGCCTACCTGGACGACGGCACCATGGTCGTCGTGGAGAACGGCAAGAGCTACGTCGGCCTCACCCTGCAGGTGCAGGTCACCAGCGTTCTGCAGACATCCAACGGCAAAATGATCTTCGCTAAGGCGAAAAAATAAACCACCGTAAGGAGGGACTTTATGCGTATCGGATCCGGATTCGACGTGCACCGCCTCGCGGAAGACCGCGAGCTGATCCTCGGCGGCGTGCGGATCCCCTTTGAGAAGGGGCTTTTGGGCCATTCCGACGCCGATGTTCTCGTTCACGCCCTCATCGACGCGATTTTGGGTGCGCTCTGCCTCGGCGATATCGGGCAGCTCTTTCCCGACAGCGACGAGGCCTACCGCGGCGCCGACAGCGTGAAGCTCCTCGTTTCCGTTGTCGGCCTCATGGAGGAGCGGGGCTTTGAAATCGGCAACGCCGATCTCACCGTCATCGCCGAGCGGCCGAAGATGGCGCCGCACATCGCCGCGATGCGCCGGAACATCGCTTCGGCGCTGAACACCGCGGAGGAAAACGTCAGCGTCAAGGCCACCACCACGGAAAAGCTGGGCTTTACCGGCAGGGAAGAGGGCATCGCCGCCTTCGCCTCGGTACTGCTCACGGAGATATGACTCAAAGGAGGAAAACATGAGTTATCAGGTCAGCTTTATTTCACACGGGAAAACCGTCGCCATGGAAGGCGGCAAAACCATTTTAGACGCCGCCGCCGCCGCGGGGATCCCCCTGGAGAGCAACTGCGGCTCCACCGGCAAGTGCGGCAAATGCAAAGTCCGCGTCGCCAAAGGCTACGCCCCCCAGGACGCCGCCGCCGGCAGGCGGTTCTTCTCCGAAGAAGAATCCGCCGCCGGCTGGGTGCTGGGCTGCAAATACGAGATCAAAGAGGATCTCGAGGTGGAAGTGCCCATCCAGATGGACGCCGGCAGCCGCAAGACAAAGCTCAATTCCCTGCTGGACAACATCGTCATCAGTTCCCCGATCAAAAAGGTCTACGTCGAGATGGACAAGCCCTCCATTCAGGATCAGTGCCCCGACTACGAACGGGTGCTCAGGGCCCTGAACATCGACGCCGCCGGTCAGCGCCCCTCCCGCGGGCTGCTGAGGGTCATCCCCAAAACGCTGCGGGACGCCGGCTTTAAGATCACCGCCGTGCTCCTGGACGACCAGGTCATCTGGGTGGAAGGCGGCGACACCACCGCCGAAAAATACGGGTTCGTCTTCGACATCGGCACCACCACCGTGGTGGCGCTCCTCATCGACCTGAACGACGGCTCCATCAAGGCCGCCGCCGCCGAGACCAACCCCCAGAACGTTTTCGGCGCCGACGTGATCTCCCGCATCACCTACGCCATGGAAAACGGCGAGGAAGGCCTCGCCCAGCTCCACGACAAAGTCGTTGAGTGCATGAACGACCTGGCGCTCCGCGCCGCCGCCGAGGCCAAGGTCGATAAGAACCATATCTACGAAGCCACCGTCGTCGGCAACACCACCATGAGCGAGCTCTTCGCCGGCGTTGACCCGACGTATCTCGCCCCGGCGCCCTTCATTCCCGCCTATGTCCACGGCATCGAAATGAGCGGCGCGGAACTGGGCTTTACCCTCAATCCGGAACTCCGCGTCCATCTGCTGCCCAACATCGCCGGCTACGTCGGCGCCGACACCATGGGCGTCATCCTCGGCACCCACATCCACGAACGGCCCGAATACAGCCTCGCCATCGACGTCGGCACCAACGGCGAGATCGTCCTCGCCGGGAACAACCGCATCCTCGCCTGCTCCACCGCGGCGGGCCCCGCCTTTGAGGGGGCGGAGATCAAATTCGGCATGCGCGCCGCCGAAGGCGCCATCGAAGAAGTCTACATCGACAACAAAAGCGGCGGCTGCCACGTGAAAGTCATCGGCGACAAAAAGCCCCGGGGCATCTGCGGCAGCGGCCTCCTCGACGCCGTCGCCCAGCTCTACGACGAGGGCATCCTCAATCTCCGCGGCGTCTTCAACGTCGAGGGCGAAGAGGCGGAAAAAATCCATCCCGACCTCAGAAAGCGCATCATCAAAGGGGAACAGGGCTATGAGTTCGTTCTCACCACCAAAGAGGAATCGGCCAAAGGCGTCCCCGTCACCATCTGCCAAAAGGATATCCGCGAGCTGCAAATGGCCAAAGGCGCCATCTACGCCGGGATGCGGGTGCTCATGAACGAAATGGGCATCACCATCGACCAGGTGAAGGAACTCCTCGTCGCCGGGGCCTTCGGCAGCTACATCAAGACCGACAGCGCCCTTTCCATCGGCCTCTTCCCCGATCTGCCCAACGGCAGCATCCTCTCCATCGGCAACGCCGCCTCGGAAGGCGGCCGCCTCGCCCTCGTTTCCGAGGCGGAGCGGGCCCTCTGTGACGAACTGGCGCGGAAATCCGAGTACATCGAGCTCTCCAGCCGCGTGGATTTCCAGGATGAATACGTCATGGCGCTGTACTTCCCGGCGAAGGAAGAAACCGGGAGCGGCGAATAAGCAATGACAGCGACCACCGTCCTTCTCGTCATCGCGGCGCTCCTCGCCGCCGCCGCGGCCATCGCCGCCGCCGTCATCGTCCGCGGCGGTCTCGCCGCCAAAGGGGAAACGGAGCGGCTCCGCGCCGAGGTGCGGGAGCTCCGCGCGGCCTATGCCGCGGAAAGCCGGGCCGACCGGGAGGAAATGTCCCGCTCCCTCCACACCGTCCAGCGCTCCCTCCAGGGGCAGATGCTGGAAATGAACCGCGTCCAGACGCGGCAGGTGGCGGAGCTGACGGAGCGGAACAGCGAATCCGCCGAACGGCTCCGGGAGACCGTCGACGGCAAACTTTCGGAGATGTACCGCACCAACGCCGAAAAAATGGAGGAAATGCGCCGCGCCGTCGACGAACGGCTGGAAGAGACGCTCTCCAAGCGCATCGGCGAATCCTTCGGCCTCGTCAACGAGCGGCTGGAACAGGTGCACCGCAGCCTCGGCGAGATCCGGGGCCTCTCCGCCGAGCTGACGGATATGAAAAAGATCTTCACCAACGTCAAAACGAGGGGCGTTTGGGGTGAGATCCAGCTCGGCCAGATCTTAGAGGAGATCCTTACGCCGGAGCAGTACGCCGCCAACGTCTCCACCGGGGCGAAAGGGGAGGAACGGGTGGAATTCGCCGTGATCCTGCCCGGCCGGGACGAGACAAAGGGCAGCGTCTATCTGCCCATCGACTCCAAATTCCCCGTTGAGGACTATCAGCGCCTCGTCGCCGCCTCGGAACGGGGCGACGCCGAAGGCTGCGCCGAAAGCCGCCGCGGCCTGGAACGGACGCTGAAAAGCGAAGTGAAGATGATCCGGGAAAAATACGTCCACCCGCCGAAGACCCTCGATTACGGCATTATGTTTTTGCCGACGGAAGGGCTCTACAGCGAGGCCATGCGTCTGCCCGGCTTTATGGAATACGCCGCGGAGCGCCGGGTCATGGTGACCGGGCCGACGAATCTGGCGGCGCTGCTCAACAGCTTGAAAATGGGTTTCCGCACCCTGGCCATTGAGGAAAAGAGCGGCGAGATCCGGGAACTGCTGGCCAAAGTCAGGACCGACATGGCCAAATTCGCCCTCTCCCTCGAAAAAGCGCAGAAGAAGATCGCCGAAGCCGATAAGACCCTCGGCGAGGCCAACCACCGCACCGAGCTGATTACAAAACGCCTTCGCGCCGTGGAAACCAGCGGCGGCGAGGGAGAACCGCCGGCGGGGATCGGCGACGAACCGATTCTCTTCGGCGAAAACGGAAAGAGAACAGATCAATAAAAGGAGATTCATGATGGAACAACAATACAGACTGCGATTCGCTCCCAGCCCCACCGGGCCGCTGCACATCGGCGGTGCCCGGTCGGCGCTGTTCAACTATTTGCTGGCCAAAAAGAACGGCGGCACCTTCATCGTCCGCATGGAAGATACCGACCTGGAACGCAGCAGCAAAGAATCGGAAGAAAACATCAAAGACAGCCTGCGCTGGCTCGGCATGGATTGGGATGAAGGCATCGACGTCGGCGGCGATTACGGCCCCTACCGGCAGATGGAACGCCTCGATATCTACAACGCCGCCGTCCGCCGGCTGCTGGAAGAAGGCAAGGCCTACTACTGCTTCTGCTCCGAGGAAGAACTGGCCCGGGAAAAGGAAGAACAGCAGGCCCGGGGCGAAGTGCCCAAGTACGGCGGCAAGTGCCGCGCCATCCCCCTGGCGGAGGCGGAAAAACGGGTCGCCGCCGGGGAAAAGGCCGTCATCCGCTTCCGCGTCCCCGAAGGGGAGACTGTCGTCGTCGACGACCTCGTCCGGGGCAAGGTCAGCTTTGACACCGACGGCATCGGCGATTTCATCATCGTCAAATCCGACGGCATCCCCGTCTACAATTTCGCCGTCGTCCTCGACGACCACACCATGGGCATTACCCACGTGATCCGCGGGGAAGAGCATCTCTCCAACACCCCGCGCCAGCTGGTGCTCTACGACGCCCTCGGCTATGAAAAACCGAAATTCGCCCACATCTCGCTGATCCTTGGCCGGGACAACGAAGGGAAGCTGACGAAAATGAGCAAACGCCACGGCTCCACCTCCGTCGTCGCCTACAAGGAACAGGGCTATCTCCCCGAGGCCATCGACAATTTTCTGGCGCTTTTGGGCTGGGCTCCCGGCGGGGAAGAGGAACTCTTCACCCTCGATGAGCTGGAACAGGCCTTCTCTCTGGAACACGTTTCCAAAAGCCCCGCCGTCTTCGACCTGGAAAAACTGAAATGGATCAACGGCATGTACATCCGCGGCGCCTCCGGGGAACGGCTGCTGGAATACGGCCTTCCCTTCCTGAAAAAGGCTGGTCTCGTCTCGGCGGAACCCACCGCCGACGAGATGATCTGGGCCATGACCGTCATCGACGTGCTGAAGACCCACATCAGCTGCTTTGCCGAGCTGCCGGAGCTCATTGAGAAGTACCGCGCCGCCGTCGTCTACGACGACGACGTCCTGGCCAGCCTGAAAGACTGCAAAGAGGACGCCCTCGCCGTGTTGAGGGCCATGAAGGAAAAACTGGAACGGAACCCGAAGGTCACCGTGGATTCCTATAAAAAGATGCTGAAAGAGATCTCCAAGGAAACGGGGATTAAGGGGCGGAACCTCTATCATTCCCTCCGCGTCGCCAAGACCGGCGAGGAACAGGGCCCCGACCTCGACAAGCTCTCGGTCATCATCGGCCGCGACCTGATGCTGGAACGGCTGAAAAAGTTCATCAAGATGTTCCAGCGGATGGACTGAACGCCTTTGGCCGATTCACGAAAGTTTCATAAAAAAATCCCGAAGAATTTTCAGGAAACAGGAATAAAAAACATATGGGAAGCGTATCCTATAGATAGTTCCTGAGGGACACCTCAGGCAAAAGTTTTTTCATTGTTTTCCCTTCTTTTATTGATTTCTTTTTGTTATAAGCGCGGACAGTTTTGCTGTCCGCGTTTTCCTTTGCGCCGTTTTTCGTCTTTTCCCCTGTATTTTCCGTAGTTTTCGCGGAGAATTAAGAATTTTTTTATTGCTTTTCGCCGGGAGAAAGAATATACTAACTATATATGACCATCCTGATTTAGAAAAAACGAGGGGGGAGCCGTTCGCGCGGCGGTTTCCCCTTGACGGAAAACGTGTGAAAATGAGAAACAAAAAAAGAAGATCCAACCGGGAATGGGTCGAAAAAAGAAAGAGATCCGGCCGAAAAAAACTGACCATTGGTCTGTCCGCCGCTTCGGTGCTGGCGGTGATGTGCTGTTTTATCATCGTCGCCGCGGCGGCGCCCCCGCCGGAAACGGCGAAAGCGCCGACGGAACCGGCGGCGGTGAAGGCCGCGGAGACGGAAGCGGAAACGGAAACGGCGCCGGCGCAACCCGCCGCCGAGCCGGAACCTCCGGCGGAAAAGGCCACGGAACCGGTGGATCTGCCGGTGCTGATGTACCACCACCTTGATACGGTGTCCAATTACGGCACCGTCGTTTCGGAAGAGGTCTTCCGCCGCCAGATGGAAGCCGTGCGCGACGCCGGCTACCACGCCGTCGGCGTCGACCAGCTCATCGCCTTTGTCGACGACAGCGCTCCCCTGCCGGAAAAGCCGGTGCTCATCACCTTTGACGACGGCTACGCCAGCAACCTCAAAATCGGCGCGCCGATCCTCAAAGAAACGGGGCTGAAGGCCACGATCTTTGTCATCGGCCGGGACGAGGCGGATTATTATTACGGCGATACCGAAAGCTATTTTCTGGAGCACTTCACCTACGATCTGGCCCAGCCCTGGGTGAACCTCGGTGTTCTCGATGTGCAGTGCCACAGCTACGATATGCACCACGCCCTCCGCTACGGCGGCACCGGCAGAGACGGCATGCTCCGTCTGGAAGGCGAGAGCGAGGAGGACTACCGCGCCGCCATTGCCGCCGACCTCAAAAGCTTTTCCGTCCGCCGCGACCGCTGTGTGTTCCCGCCCCTGACGGCGCTGGCCTTCCCCTACGGCTACTACAACGACGAATTGGATCAGATCCTGGCCGACTGCGGCATCCGCCTGACCTTCACCATCGAGAACCGCGTGAACCGTCTGGAACCGGGAAATCCCGGCTGCCTGCGGAAGATGGGGCGCATCAACGTGGTGGATCGCTGCGGCCCCGAGACGCTTCTGAATCTGATGGCGCGCCCCGGCAGCGTTTCCGGCTCATAATTTGGCCCGGCCCTTTGGCCGGGCTTTTTCAGTGCCGGAAAAGAGCGAAAAAACACGGAAAATACACCGTTTTGACGTAAGACCTTCCTTGCTTTTTTCATGCGCATCGGAGATAATAAGCAGGAACGTTTTGATCTATGAAATGCCTGCGTGACGCGGGTATCTGAAAGGGGTTCCATGACGAGAGAAGAACGCAGAGCCGCCCATCTGGAAACGGTGTACCACTACGCCGGCGACGTCGCCGGTTCCGACCTCCTCAAACGGGAAGAAGAAGTGCCGCAGCACGGCAGCGTCAGTTGCTACCAGCACTCCCTGGCGGTAACGGTGATGAGCGTCCGTCTGGCGTCGTCCCTCCGCCTCCGCGTCGATATGGAGAGCATGATCAAAGGCGCGCTCCTTCACGATTACTATCTCTACGACTGGCGCAAGGAAGACACCACCCGCCGGGAGCACGGCTTTGGCCACGCCCGCCGGGCCCTCGCCAACGCCGACCGCGATTTCGAACTGACGCCCATCGCCAGGGACGTCATCGAAAAGCACATGTTCCCCCTCAACCCGGAAATGCCCCGGTATAAGGAGAGCGTCGTCGTCAGCGTCGCCGACAAGATCTGCGCGACGAAAGAGGTCTGCCGCTTCCTTTCGGCCAAAGCCAAAGACACCGCCGCCCGCCGCCGTTTCGCGCCCCAGGCCGCGGGCCGCTGAACCGCATCCAACCGAATCCCACCGCCGTTCGCCGCCGCGAGCGGCGGTTTTGCTTGACGGCGGTTTTTTTTCGTGGTATGCTTTTTGCATCGATGTGAACGATGAAAGGAGAATGGATGAAGAAATGAAAAAAAGCCTTTTTCTTTTGGTTTCTGTTCTGTTTTTGCTTTTTCCCGCCGGTCTGTCCGCCGCCTTTACGGACGTTCCCGCCGATACCTGGTACAGCGACGCCGTCGCCTGGGCCACGGAAAACGGCGTGACCAACGGTACCTCGGAAACGACTTTCAGCCCGGGGCAGACCTGCACCCGCGGTCAGGTCGTGACCTTTCTCTGGCGGGCGCAGGGTTCCCCGGAGCCGTCGGCGGCGGCAAATCCCTTTGTTGACGTCGGGGCGAAGGATTACTACTATAAAGCGGTGCTCTGGGCCATGGAGGAGGACATTACCAACGGCACCTCGGAAACGGAGTTCTCTCCCAAGGCGGGCTGTACCAGAGCGCAGGTGGCGGCCTTTCTGCATCGGAGCGAGGGGAGCCCCGACGGCGGCGGTGAGAACCCCTTTTCCGACGTGAAGAGCGGCGTCTATTACTATGACGCCGTGCTTTGGGCCGTGGAAGAGGGCATCACCAACGGCACTTCGGAAACGGAGTTCTCCCCCAAAGCGAGCTGCACCCGGGCGCAGATCGTCACCTTCCTGTGGCGCGCGTATGATGACGACGGCCGGGACGACGATTGGGACGAGGACGACGATTGGGACGAGGACGACGATTGGGACGAGGACGACGATTGGGACGACGATGACGTTTCCGCCGGCGGCGCGCCGGATCTCTTTGAGGAAATTTACAGTGACGAACCCGGGCCTGAGCACGTTGTCAGCGGCACGCTCACGGCGGACGACGGCAAAAAATACGAAGGCCTTTATGTCGACGACGAACTGATCGTCGACGTCCGCGACGACGCCGGGGACAGCGTCTGGGAACTGCTGGCAGAAGAGGACGCGGAAATCGTCGGCTGGATTGAGGAACTCGGCCTCTATCAGGTGCGCTTTGACGAAAAACGCTCCCTGGCCGCCCTCAGGGCGTTGGCGGAACGCTGGGAAAAGGAATCATTCGTCGAGGACGCATATCTGAATACCGTGTCGTTTTACGATACCGATGGCGAGACGCTCCCTTATCCGAATGACCCCTGGGATATCCAAGATAAAGACAGCCGCTGGAGCGAGGATTTCCCCGCGGGGAACAATTGGGGCTATGAGGCCATCTGCGCCCCCACGGCCCGGCGGATGGTGATCGAGCAGTATAAAGAATCCGGGAAGCGGGAGGGGGACATCCCCTATATCGACTTCTGCGTCATCGACACGATGTTCGAGGCGGGAAACAACGGTGAGGACGGCCATGAGGACGTGCGGGTCTATCCCGTGATGGCCCAGACCCAAAAAGGGCTGGAAGCGCGGAGCGCCGCGAAGAACGCGCCGTCGGAACACCTCTATGAGCAGGCCATCCACGGGACCCACGTCGCCGGCATCCTCGGCGCCGTCAATGATAACGGCTTCGGCGGCACCGGCGTGAACATCCACAGCCGCGTCAGCGGTTACGCGCTGTACAGAAACGAAAAGAACGGCGCGCTCAGCATCGATCTGGCCTCGGATTACTTGAACATGTACCGGACGACTTCTTTCGAGAAGATCACCGTGATCATGTACGTGCTGAAGGCCTACGGCGACCCCGGCGGCGCGCCGCTGATCGTCAATTACAGCGTCGGTCAGACCGGCGCCGTCACCGACGCCAAGGGGAACCGCCTGAAACAGGAACAGATCGATAAAAACGCCGAAGCGGCCCGGGCGGACAACATCAAAAACGGCAAAAGAGTCGCGAAGGCGATGGAGACCGCGCTGAAACAGGATCACATTGATTTCCTGATCGTGTCCGCCGCCGGGAACGGCTCCGACGGCGCGGAGGAACGGGCCGTTTACAACAATGAGTTCAACGCGGTCAGCGAGGAGGAGTTCCCCGAGGTCTATCGCCGCGTCCTCGTCGTCGGCGCGACACGGCAGGGAGCGGATCACTTCTATTTCCGCGACGGTTTCAGCTACGGCGACCGCGTCGATGTCGCCGCGCCGGGCACCGATATTTACGGCGCGGCGTTCCCCAACGACCGGTTCAATGCCGGGAAGGATGATTACAGCACCGGCGGCACGTCGATGGCCGCGCCCCACGCGGCTGGTATCGCCGGTCTGCTGCTGGCGGCCAATCCGAAACTGACCGGGCCGGAACTGAAAACGATGATCAAAGAGACGGCCAACATCCGCCTGGCGAATACCGATTCCCACGGGACGCCCCACAACATGGTCAATGCCGCGGCGGCGGTGGCCAAGGCCCGGGGGAAGACGTATGCCGTTGGCGGCACGCTGAAAAACGGCCTTTCCTGGAAGCTGACGCCGTCGGACGGCGCCATTCCGGACAAGCTGACCGTTACCGGGAAAGGCGCCATTGCGGCGGAAGAGATTGCCTTCGGGGCGGAGGGCTATCCCTGGGAGCGCTGGCGCGACAACATCACCGCCGTTGAGATCGGCGAGGGCGTCACGGCCATTGGCGAACGAGCCTTTTGCGCCTGTTTGAATCTGGAATCGGTTCAACTGCCGAAGAGCCTGACCGCCATCGGCGACGAGGCCTTTTACAAATGCGTGCGCTTAACATCGCTGGAGATCCCGGCCTCGGTAACGGCGATTGGCGACGCCGCCGCGGGGATGTACCGGGACGACCAAAAGCAGGCGGACGCCCCCGTGAAAGATTTCACCGTTTACGGCGTGACGGGCTCCGCGGCGCAGCAGTACGCCGACCGGAACGGCCTCTTCTTCGTGGACATCGGCGACACCGGCGCCGGCGTCGCATCCGGTACCTTCGGCGAGGGCGGCGCCCTGCGTTGGACTGTGACGGAAGACGGCGAGCTGATCATCGGCGGCAAAGGGGAGATCCCCTCCGGCCGTTCCTATGAGAACGATGAATCCCCCTGGTATCCGTACCGGAACCAAATCGTGAAAATCACGGTGCTCCGCGGCGTTACCGCCGTCGGCGCCTACGCTTTTCGGGGGTGCGGCAGCGCGGAAACCATCACTTTGCCCCGGGGCGTCACGTCGTTGTACTCCGACGCGTTCCGCGGCCTGAAAAGCCTGAATCACGTGAATATCCCCGATACGGTGACCTATTTGGGAAGCTGGTGCTTCGCTGATTGTTCGGCTCTGGAATCGATCTCCGTGCCGGGCTCCGTCGGGGCGATCCCCAACGCGTGTTTCATCCGCGACACGAGTCTGAAAAGCGCCGAGCTCGGCGAGGGGATCGTCTCCATCGGCACGGACAATCAGACCGGATGGGCTTTTTACGGCTGCTCCTCCCTGGCGGAAATCACCCTTCCCGCCAGTGTAAGGAATATTTATTACGAGGGGTTCGCCGGCTGTACCTCTCTGAAAAAGATCGTCGTTCAGGAGGGGCTGGAGGGCTTTGGCCAGAGAGTTTTTTGGTGCTGTTCGGCTCTGAAAGAGATCTGGTGGCCGAAGAGCCTCACGGGTATCGGCTCTGACGCTTTTTCCCGGGTACCGCAGGGACTGGAGATCCATTACGCCGGCAGCGAAAGCGACTGGAACAAATTCAGCCACACCGGACTGCCGAACCCCTATGTCGTCCGTTACAGCGGACAATAAATCAAAAAGCGGTCTTCCGTTCCGGACAGAATCCGGGAGCGAAAGACCGCTGTTTTTATTGGATTTACTTTTTCAGATAGTCCAGGACGATGGCGGCGCTGTCGGCGGCCTTGATTTTGGGCCAGGCCATTTCAATGACGCCGTTTTCGTCGATGAGATAGGCGGTGCGGACGACGCCCATGGAGACTTTGCCGTAGTTCTTCTTTTCCTGCCACACGTCGTAAGCTTTGAGGGCCTCAAGCTCCGTGTCGGCAAGGAGAGTGAAATTCAGGCTCTGCTTTTCGATGAAGCGCCGGTGGGAGGCGGCGCTGTCCTTGCTGACGCCGAAGACCGTCACGCCCAAAGCGGCGAGTTCCTCTTTGGCGTCGCGGAAGGCGGCGGCCTGCTTGGCGCAGCCGGCGGTATTGTCCTTCGGGTAAAAATAGAGGATGTACTTTTTCCCTTTCAGCTCCGCCGAGGAGACGATGGTACCGTTCTGATCGGGGAGGGCGAAGGCCGGGGCGGCGGTTCCGTTTTCTAACATATCGGTTCGGTTCCTTTCTGTGATGTGAAACGAGGCGCGGTCTCACTTTTGGGTGAAATCGCTGTTCGTTTTGGAATAGGGGTTTTTGTTGGGCAGCGGCGGCGCTTCTTTGCCTCCGCTCCGGGTCACGGCGGTGAGCAACGCCGTCACCAGCAGGGAGTGGAGCACCCAGGCGGCCAGACAGAGCCACACGGGGAACAGCGGCCAGCCCAGAACGAAATGGAGGATCAGCAGAATCAGAGCGGCGGCGGCCCACTCAAAGCGAAAGACCATATTCAGCAGCAGCGCGAGGACAAAGCCGCTGTTCAGCGGCGAGACGCGGCGCATCATCAAAACCGCCTCCTTTCCGTCGTTTTTTCTTTCTATTATAAGGCCTTTTCGTCGGGAAAACAAGAGCAACCGTGCTGACAATGGGGGTTGTTGTTTTTTTGCGGAACTGTGGCTTTTTTCGAAATATAAAAAAATTACAATAATAGCCCAAATAATTCACAATAATTTTATATAATATTATCGTTATAATGAGAACAGGAAATCGGTATATAGGTGTTTTTTGTGCTGTAAATTAAATGTGAGGAGGAGATTATTTTGATTTTATCAGGAGATGTCGCTTTTCTTTTTTTCGCCTCTGTCTTCATTTTGTTTATGACACCGGCCGTTGCCTATTTTTACGGCGGTCTTGTAACCGAAAAATTCACCAACACGATGATTATGCAGACCTTTTTCGCCATTCCCCTGATTACCCTTGTTTGGGGGATTCTCGGCTTTTCCCTGGCTTACGGCGAAAGTGTCCTCGGCGGGTTCTGCGGGAACCTGGATTTTGCCTGTTTCCAAAATCTTCTGGATGACAGCCGCAATATCTGGGCGCCCGGCGTGCCGCTGACAATTTATTTTGTCGTCCAGCTGAGTTTTGCCGTGATTACGCCGGTGCTGATCATCGGCGCTCTCATCGGGCGGCTGCGTTTCCGTCCTTTTGTGGCTTTTTTCATTCTTTGGTCGCTGCTGGTTTACAGCCCCCTTGTTCACTGGGTCTGGGGCGGCGGTTTCCTTTCGCGGCTGGGCTATATTGATTTTGCCGGCGGTCTCCCCGTTCACGGCATTGCCGGCTTTTCGTCGCTGGCGGCGGTTTTTGCCATCGGCAACCGGGAAAAACCGGAAGACGGTCCTTCCAATCTGATGTACGTCGCCATCGGCGTCGGCATCCTCTATGCAGGCTGGCTGATTTTTAACGCCAGCGCCGCGCTGGGCGCCAACGCCACGGCCTGCCTCGCCGCCGTCAATACGCTGATTTCCAGCGGCGCGAGCTGTATCGCCTGGCTCCTGCTTGCCTATCGCGACAACAAAAAAATCACCGTCAGCGATGTCATTTTCGGCGCATTTGCCGGTCTTGTCATCTCAACGCCGACGGGAGGCTTTGTCGCGCCCTGGGTGATGCTGCCCGCGGGCTTTCTCGGCGGAATCGCCTGTTACCTCGCCATCGCCTTTCGGATCAAACGCGGCTGGGATGACAGTCTCGATGTCTGGGGGCTGCACGGCGTCGCCGGGTTCCTCGGCGTGCTGCTGCTGGGGCTCTTTGCCCATCCCGATCTCGCGCCGGCGGCGGGGAGCTTTTACGGCAACCCCGGTCAAGTCGGTATCGAGGCGCTGGGTCTGCTCATCGGCGGCGTCTACTGCTTTGCTGTTACCTTTGTGATGGTAAAAATCATCAATCGCATTTCTCGGTTTCGTCAGGACGGCGAAGCGCCGGAAGTCTTTGAGTAAACGGCGCTTTTTCGTTTTGAATCTGTTTGTTTTGTCTGTTGTTCGACGGTTTTCGGTGCGGGGAACATGGGGTCTTGTCCGATAGAAAAGAGGGGCGCTCATGAAAAAGACGGAATTAGAAAAGTCGGAACGAAAAATCAATAAACTGCTCAGCGACGTGTTTTTGTCCTTCGGGATTTCCTGCGGCTTTTTTGACGGCGACGGCCGCCAGCTGGGATACTGCAGCTACGAAGGCCGAAGCAATTTCTGCCGCTTCGTCAGCTTTTACGATACGGAGCAGGTCTGCCGCAAATCCTATCTAAAGAGCTTTGGCGAGTGCCGCCGCCGCGGCGTTCCCTATATCTATTTTTGTCCCTACGGTCTGGTCAACATCGCTTTTCCCGTCTTCCGTCGGGGAGAGGAGGACGTTTTCGTCACCGTCGGTCCGATGCTGTACCGTCCGCCGGAAAACGACACGATCTCCCGGGCGCTCGAACGGAATTTCCTGCTGAAGCCGCGGGCGCGGGAAGTGCGCCAGTATCTCAACGACATCCCGGTGAAGAACGAAAACGACGTCTATTCCATGGCCTCCATCATCGAAAGCGCTCTGAGGGGCATCGTCGTCTCCCGCGGCGAGGGCGAGACCATCGCCATCGAGGGCGATTCCCTTGCCGCCGCGGCGGGCCCCGGGAAGAGTCCGGGCCGGGGCGGCGCGGAACCGCCGCCGTTCCACCGGTGGCTCCGGCGGCTCTCCGCCGCCGGCGGACGGAACGGCGAGTTCCCCAAAGAAGAGCTGGATCATTGGATCATGGTCTTTACCGATTATATCTTTGCCGAGTCCGATCTGAAAACGGCGGTGAACCACACGCTGAAATACATCGAGATCCTGACGGATCTCACCCGGGCGGCGCGGATCTATCCCGGTCAGCTCTTCAACCCCGACGGCATCGACGTGGAAAAGGTGCTGACCGTTCAGACCAAGGATGACCTGGAAACCCTTGTGCTCTATTATAACGAGATGTTTCGCGGTGTCTTCCTGGCCAAGCGGGAAGCGAAGAACAAAGACACCGTCTATCGCGCCATGCACTATATCCAGAACCACTACGGCGATATCACCCTCGCCGACGTCGCCGAGGCCGTCGGCCTCAACCCCGCTTATTTCAGCAACTACTTTAAGCGGGCCACCGGCGAAAGCTATTCGGGCTATCTGAATAAAGTGCGCATCGAGGAGAGCAAGCGATTGCTGATGACGGACTGTTCCATCTCGGAAATCGCCCAGCGGGTAGGGTTCTCCGATCAGAGCTACTTTACCAATGTGTTTAAAAAGATAGAGGGCGTTTCGCCGAACCGCTGGCGAAAAGCCCATGAGGAGAGGGGGGAGAACGATGATACGCTGGGAAAACGGATTTAACAGCCAATTGCTGACGGAGGAAGACATCCGGGCGATCGACCGCGCCTCCGTCGATATCCTCGTGAACAGCGGCGTCATTTTTGATTCTCCGGAGGCCCTGGCGATCTTTCAGGATCACGGCGCCGCGGTGGACTGGTCGTCGCGCCGCGTCCGCCTGACGGAGCCGATCATCGAAAAAGCGCTGAAAACGGCGCCGTCCTCCTTTGTTTTAAAGGGCAGGGACCCCCGCTGTGATTACCTGATGGGCGAGAATCAGAGCGGTTTCACCACCTTTGGCGTGGGCTTTTCCGTCGTGGACCGGATCACCGGCGAGCTCAGGGATTCCACGAAAAAGGACCTCATCGAAAGCGTCATCCTCAGCGATTACCTCGAGAACATCGACATCTACTCCCACGCCCTCGCCGCCAGGGACTGTCCGCTGCGCTCCGTTGACCTCCACGAGGCCGAGGCCTTTCTCACCAATACCGTGAAGCACTGTATGCACCTGGATCTGGGGGAAAGGCGAAACATCCGACGCTTCATCGAGATGGCCGGCGCCGTCACCGACGGTGTGCTGGATCTCTATAAGAACCCGGTGGTCTCGGCGCTGACCTGTCCTTTAAGCCCCCTGCGCTTTTCCGCCAACAGCTGCGACCTCATCATCGAGTTCGCCCGGGTGGGGCTGCCGGTGAACATCCTGCCGATGGCCATCGCCTCCCAGACGGCGCCGGTGACCATCGCCGGCACCATCGTCGTCAGCAACAGCGAGTTTTTGGCGGGGCTGGCGCTGTCCCAGCTCACCTCCGCCGGCGTGCCGGTGATCTACGGCTGCTCCGACACCACCTTCGACTACGCCGACAACGTCACCCCGGTGGGCTCCCCGGAACTGGGGCTGTGCAGCGCCGCCGCCGCGGCCATGGCCCGGTTCTATCAGATCCCCAGCTATGTGGCGGGGACGTAGGCGGACAGCAAATTCAGCGATCTCCAGTGCGCCCATGAAAAGACGCTGACGACGCTGGCGCCGTTCTTCCAAAAATCCAATCTCATCTTCGGCGCCGGCATGTTGGAAATGGGCATTACCTTCAGCTTCGCTCAGCTGATCCTCGATCACAGCTACATCGACCGTATCAAGGAGATACCGTCCCTGGCGAAGCTGCCGGAGTCCATCAACGATCCCTCCTTTGTGAAGGAGCTCGTTTCCGCCTACCGCGGCGATTCCCGACCGCGGAAGAACGGCCATGCCCGGCCGCGGCGGCAAAAGACCGCCGTTACCGCGGCGGAAGCCCGGAACATCGCCAATGAGATCATCCATACCCACCGCGTGCCGTCTCTCGACCGCCCCACCCTGAACCAGCTGCGCAGGATCATCGCTTCCGCCGAGTGATTTCGCGTTTTGTTGTTTTTTTGGATTCCGTTACCGCGGCGTTAGTGTGTTTTGTTGTAAAATATATTGAAATATAAAAGTTTCAAAAAACGAATAAAGATAACACAATACATTTTGTCCGATTTTGTTTATTCTAATTTTACAAGGAACACCTGCTGATTTTCGGAATTCACAAAAACAGAAAGGAGATGCGCCAATATGACCGTCAGAAATCACAGCGCGAATTATGTTCAGAAAAAAGGGTTCAGCGTCAGCATGTACACCCCCGATGAACTGCAGCAGATCCATCTTGCCACCTTGGAAGTCCTGTGGCAGGAAGGCGTCCACGTCAATGACAAAAGAGCGATGGACGTCTTTAAACAGGGCGGCGCCGTCGTCGATTACGACACCTGCAAAGTACGGATCCGTCCCTATATGGTCGAGGAAGCCATCAAAAGCGCCCCCTCCACCATCATCCTGGCCAGCCGCGACGGCAAGCACGACTACGTGATGGACGGCAGCCGCGTCGGCTTCACGACCTTCGGCGCCGGCGTCACCGTCATCGACATGGAGACCGGCCAGCCGCGGAACTCCACCAAACAGGACCTCATCAACACCGCCATCTGCGGTGACTATCTCGATACCGTCAGTTTCTATTCCCACGCCGTCAGCGCCCAGGATACCCCCGCTTCCGCCTGCGATCTGCATGAGGCCGAAGCCTTCCTGAGCAACACCACGAAGCACAGCATGCATATCGACCTGGCCCACAGCGAGAACATCCCCAAATACATCGACATGGCCGCGGCCATCGTCGGCAGCCGGGAAGATCTCTATATCCGCCCGATCTGCTCGGCGCTGACCTGCCCCCAGAGCCCCCTTCAGCTCCATAAAATCACCACCGATATCATCATGGAATTCGGCAAAGTAGGCCTGCCGGTGAACATCCTCTCAATGGCGATGTCCGGCGCGACGACACCGGTGACCATCGCCGGCACCCTCGTCTGCCACAACGCCGAAGTCCTCGCCGGGATCGTCCTTTCCCAGCTGGCGAACAAGGGCGCGCCGGTGATCTACGGCAGCTCCACCACCGCCTTTGACCTGCAAATGGCCAGCGCTCCCGTGGGTTCCCCGGAACTGGGCATCTGCAACGCCGGCGTTATCGCCCTGGCGCAGTACTACAATCTTCCCAGTTACTGCGCGGGCACTTAGGCGGACAGCAAACTGTCCGACGCCCAGGCCGGCCATGAAAAGACCATTACCGCGATGATGGCCGCGTTGGCAGGGTCCAACGCCATCTACGGAATGGGCATGCTGGAAATGGGCGTTACCTTCTCCTTCGCTCAGCTGATCATCGACGACGGCATCGCCAAGATGGTGCATCGCGTCATCAGCGGCGTCGACGTCACCGACGATACCCTGGCTGTGGACGTCATCAAGGAAGTCGGCGGCGGCCAGGGCAAACAGTTCCTGACCCATCAGCACACCTATGACAACATGCGCAAGGAACTCTCCATCGGCGGCATCTTTGACCGCAACGTCCGCCAGACCTGGGAAATGAACCGCGGCGGCAAGGACGTGGCCGAGATCGCCAACGAACAGGCCAAAGAAATTATCGCCACCCACAAGCCGGAACCGCTGGAAAGAGCCGTTCAGAACGAACTCCGCCGCATCGTCAAATCGGCGGAATAACGGGACGCCGTTAAAGACCGTCAGAGACCGCGTCTCTCCCCGATGAGATGGCCGCCGCCGTTCTGCCGGCGGAATCTCCCCCCAAGGCACGCGGGGAGGGACGCGGAAGAATAAAAGGGGACGTTCCCTTTGCCGGATCGTCCCTGTATCTCATTTTCTTCGTTCCCGGGAGCGCAGCGCTCCCGGGTTTTTTCGCGCAAATGAAAAAGCGAACGCCGTCGGGCATTCGCTTTTTCGAGGAAGGGAAAACAATGAAAAAGTTGTTTCGTTTCCGGGGTGTGTTGGCGCCGCCCCGGGAACTGTTATTATATTAACCCGACGCTGTGAAATTTATTCAGCGCCAACAAGAAAAAACAGTGAAATAAATGTGTCTTTTTCGCGTCGTCCTCTTTTTTCGTTCTGTTTTTCTTTCCCCGCTCATAGAATGGAATAACAGGGAGGTGCGGTATGGAAGAAAAAGGTCATCGACTCGTGCTGGAAGACCGCCGGGAGCTGGCGCTGTCCGGCGTCACCGAGGTGGACCGCAGCGAGGATCACCGCGTCGTGCTGAAGACCGTTCTCGGCGATCTGGCGGTGGAAGGCCGCGGCCTGCGCGTCCGCGACCTCGATCTGAACAGCGGCGACGCCGTCATCGGCGGCAAAATCGACGCTCTCGTCTATTTTGAGAAGCGCCGCGGCCGGGAACGGCTTTTCCCCGGCGGCAAAGGCGCGCTGAAACGGTGAGGGGGGATATCATGATCTCAACGCTTTCCCTCGGGCTGACGCTCCTTTGGGGCGCGGTCCTTGCCTTCGGCTGCCGGCTGTTCCTCGCCGTCGCCGAGGGGATCCGTTCCGCCGCCGCGGCCGTCTTTTACTACGGCCTCGGCGGCGCCGTCTGCTTTCTCTCCACGTCCCTTTTTCTCTACGGCGTCACCGGCGGCGTCTGGCATTTTTACTGTCTCGCCGCCATGACCGCGGGGTTTTTGCTCTTCCTCCGTCTCGCCCCCGCCGGCGGCAGAAAAAGCGCCGCGCGGCTCGCGGCGTCCGCCGCCTTCGCCGTGTCGCTGGGGCGGAAGGCTGCCGCGGTCTGCGGCGCCGTTCTCACGTTTCCCTTCGGTTTTTTGGTGGACAAGGGCGAAAGGAGTGTCTCATGGCTGCGCCGCGAAAAAACCCGAAAAAAAGAACAAAAAGCGGCCGGGGACGGCGCCGCCGCGCCGCCGTCCTCGCCGTCGCCGTCGTCTACTGCCTCTTCTGCCTCGTCTTCGTCTTCGCCCTCGGCGACCGGCGGCAGACGTGGGAAGCGCTGAACGGGGAACGTTTTGCCGCCTCGGCGCGCCTCGCCTCCGTTCGGGCCGAGACCGCGTCGCTGAAAGCGGACAGGGCCCTCCTCAGCGACGACTCCTACCTCGCCATTCTCGCCAGGGAAAAATTAGGCTATATCTTCCCCGGCGAAAAGAAAGTCCTGTTCGGCACCGAAGAGTGACGCTCCGCTCCTTTCCCCGGTTGACACGGTTTCCGCCCTTTTGTATAATATAGGTCAGAAATCGGAACGGAGGATGAAGGATGAAAGCGGCGATCGATATCGGCAGCAACAGTCTGCGCCTGTTGGTGACGGAAGGGGAGCGCGGCGCGAGCCGCGTGCTCCGCCAGGATGTGGAAGAAACAAGGCTGGGAGAGGGCTTCGACAAGGGGATCCTTACCGAAGCTTCCATGGAGCGCACCCTCGCTGTCATCGGCCGCTGGCGGGAGGAACTGGCGGCGATGGGCATTTCCGCGCCGCTGATCTTCGCCACCAGCGCCGTCCGGGACGCGGCAAACAAAGCGGAGTTCGCCGCCGCGGTCCGTTCCCGCGTCGGTCTGGAGCTCCGGGTGCTCAGCGGCGAGGAAGAAGCCTGGTATTCCTTTTCCGGCGCCGTCAGCGGGTTCGATTTCCCGCCGGAGCAATGCCTGCTCATCGACATCGGCGGCGGTTCCACGGAGCTCGCGGCCTACGACCGGGGCCGCCTGAAGGGCGTCAGCTTCCCCGTCGGTGCCGTGCGCTGGCAGGTGATGGATTTCCGCCGGGAAGAGGTGAAGGCGAAATTTGCCTCGGGGCTCACGCTGAACCGTTTTGACGGCGTCGTTCATTACGTCGGCGTCGGCGGCACCGTGACCACCGCCGCCGCCGTCCTCGGCGAGGTCTCGGCCTACAGCCGCGAGGCCATCCACGGCGGCACCATCGATTACGCGGCGCTCACCGCCTTAAAGCGCCGCCTGGCCGGGATGACGCTGGCGGAGCGAAAGCAGGTGACGGGGATGCCCCCGAAACGGGCGGAGATCATCCTCTACGGTTTGGAGATCCTGGAGATCCTCTTTGAGGTGCTGAACATCACGACGCTCCACGTCAGCGATTACGGCATCCTCGACGGTGTTCTGGCGGAAGCGTGAATCGACGGAAGCGCCGTCGGATAAAAACGAAAACACGGGAGCACCGTCAGAACCGTGCTCTCGAAAAAAACAGGTTCGTAAAAAAACTTCTCACAGCGCGTGTGAGAAGTTTTTCGTTTTCAGGGGATTCGCAGCAGGCGTCCGCTTTTCAGCGGCGCGTCGTCAAGACGGTTGCGCTCCTTCAGCTTTGCCACCGTGGCGGAGAACCGCTCGGCGATCTCTTCCAGCTCGTCGCCGTCCTGGGTGCGGTAGTAGCGCAGGCAAAAGCGGGAATAGGGACAGCGCCTGATCTTGACATCGTCTTCGTCTTCGCTTTCCGCCGCCTCCTGCTCCGTCTTTTTGGCGGTCTTTTTTTCGGGTTCGTCGATGATCTTCAGCGTCTCCCGCCAGGACTCGCCGATGGCTTCCAGTTCTCGGTCGAGGTCGGAACCGCCGCCGCAGTGACCGCCGCAGCCGCCGCGCTCCGCCGGTTCCGCCGCCGTTTCCGTCACCGCGGTCTCCCGTGGCTCCGCCGCGCGCTCCGCGGCGGAGGATTCCGCCGCCGCGGCTTCCGTTTCACCGTCAGCCCGGACTTCTTCGTGCTCCGTTGTCTGCTCCGAGAAACGTGCCGGGTCGAACCAGCGGATGTCGAAGGCCATGCGGTATGTCTTTTCCGAAAGGGATTCGCCCCGCAGCGCCGTGATCTCCGGCTCGATCTCCGGCAGCACGCCGCGGGCGTCGCCGGCCAGCACCTCGGAAAAGAATTCCGCGCCCTCCCAGAGGCATTCGCCGCCGCCTTCCTCAAAATAGCCCCGCCACAGCAGGTCGCCCTCAAGGCGGAGCCCCTCCTCGTCGGCGGCGACGTCCTTCATCAGGACGCTCCCCGTCAGTTTTGTCAATGTTTCCATCGGCGGCAGCGTCGAGGGAACCTCGACCTCCCGTACCAATGTTGAGCGATGATCCATACGTTTACTCCTTCCCACGGTTTCCTCCGTTTGATTCTATTTTATGCTCCAGGGCGCGGAGACAGAACGGCGGCGACAAATGTTCTCATAAAGCGCCGCCGTTTTCGCCGCCGTGTCGGCAAAGGAAAACGCGGCGCTGCGGCGAAAGGCCCGTTCCGCCGTTTCTTCCCGGAATTGTCTGTCGGCAACGAGGCGGAGCATGGCTCCGCCGATGTCCGCCGCGTCGTTGGGGTCGACGTAAACGGCGGCGGCGCCCATGATCTCCGGCAGCGCGCCCCGGCGGGAGAGGACCGACGGCGCGCCGCAGGCCGCCGCTTCCAACGGCGGCAGACCGAAACCCTCGTAAAAGGAAGGGTAGACCAGCGCGGCGCAGCAGCGGTAAAAAAAGGGAAGCTCCTCCCCGGGGACGTCGCCGGGGAAACGCAGCATGTCATCGACGAAAAGCCGCTTCGCCAGGGAAACAACGCGCCTTCGCCGGGGGCTGTCGCCGCCGGTAAAAACGAGGGAGCAGGTCGGCAGCCGGCGGCGGACGGCGGCGCAGGCCCGGACGATCCCGGCGGCGTTCTTGCGTTCGTTGAAGCCGCCGGTGCAGAGCAAAAACGGTTCCGTGATTCCGTAGCGGCGGCGGAGAAACGCTGCCGCTTCCTCCTTCGCTCCTTTTTGGCACCGCCTTTTCGGGCCCTCGTAGATGACGTGGATGTTCTCCTCTCTCACCGCGGAAAAGCGGAGAATGTCCCTTTTGCTCTGTCGTGAGACGGTGATCACGGCGTCGGCTGTCTCGGCGGCGGGGACGCTTTGGGCGCGGAACAGCTCCAGGTAGGGGGAACCGCAGAATTCCGGCATTACCAGGGGGATCATGTCGTGGAGGGTGACGATAAGACGTGCTCCCGCCCGGCGGAGGCCGATACCGTTCTGAATGTTGTGGCACAGGTCGTAGCCGCCGATGTCCCCCCGCGTTTCCGCAGCTCGCTCCCAGAAGCTTCGGTCGGTCTTCCCCGGCAGCGTCACGGCAGCCCTCAGCGGGAGCACGTCTTCGCCGGTGAAAACGTCGATCCGAAAGCCGTGATCCATCTCGTTCAGCGCCGCCAAAAGCTCCGTCCCGTACGCGCCGATGCCGGTGTTCCGATAGAAATAGGCCGCCGCGGCGTCGATGAGGATCTTCATCGGTTTTCCCTCCTTTTTCAGCCAAAATCGGCCAATGCCTTTTCCCGCAGGGGCGCTTCCCGCAGCAGCCGCGCCATCTTTTTCTCGATCCGCCGGGAGGTGTTGTGCTCCCGGTAGCGGGCGAAGGCGGCGTGGTGAAAGTCGTAGGGATACCGCAGCAGACAGCGGATGAACCGCCGCTCCCCGTCGGAGAGGGGACGGTGCTCCTCGTAGGCGGCCAGCGCCGCCGCGGCGCGCTCCGTTCGCCAGCGGTTCGCCTTCAACAGTTTCAGCAGCAGCGCCGCCACATCGTGCCCGGCCAGGTCGGCGATGGCGTAATCGAAGTCAAAGGCAGCCGCGCCTTTTTCATTGATGAGAAAATTGTGGTGCGCCGGATCGTGGTGGCAAAAACCGCCCCGCTTCTCCCCTTCGGCGCTGAGCGCCGGATAGAAAAGATCGAGCTCCGCCGCGGCGCTGTCGATCTCCGCCCGGAAGGTGTCGGCGGCGGCGAGAAAGCTCTCGTCAAAATCGTCCCGCGCGCCGCGTTTTCGGATCTCTTCGGCAAAGGCGGCAATATCCTCGCCGCCCCGCCGCATCGTCTCCGTCATCTTTCCCCATTTCCAACGCGGGGAATCCGGGGAGTATCGGAATCCCGCGGCGGCGGTGTGGAGCTCCGCGAGGAAAGCGCCGACGGCGGCGGCGTCCGCTTCTTCTTTATAGGAAGGAACGCGTCCCGTCAGGAACCGTGTCAGCATCGCCCGGCGGCCGCCGATCTCGGCGGTGGGCTTCCCGTCGGCGGCGGGGATGATCTCGTTGAAACGGCGGAAGCCCCGGCGGGAAAGGCAGTCCATGGCCGCGGTGATGAAGGATATCTCCGCCGCGGAAAAATCCAGGAATTTCAGAACGAACCGTTCCTCCCCGGCGCGGACGGCGAAAACTTTTTCTTTTTTCAGTGTCACGATCCCGCTGACGGGAATAGAATATAGCAAGGATATGGTCGAAATGAAATCTCTCATCACAGCACCTCAACGAAGAATATGCGCCCCCAAAGGGTGATATGACGCTGAGGCCCTGTCATAAAAGCTTCGTTTTCCCATAAATAAAGAATCAAAGGAGGAAATTGTATGCAGGATTTTGACAACAACTGCCCTTACAGCGAGGAAGAAGCCGCGCGCATGCTCCGGGACGTTTCCGAGGCCTACTATTTCGCGGTCTCCGCCGCCGAAAAGTTCAATGCCCTGACCACGGCGCATAAGCATCAGCTGGAAAAAGCCATCGACCGTGCCTGTGATCTCGGCAAACTCGTCGATATTCTGGGGAAAATCGTCAAAGAGGAGATCTGAAAAAAACAGAAGGGGCTGCCGTTTAACGTGGCAGCCCCTCCTGTTTTTGTTTGTCCTCTTTTCTGACGTTTCATTGTTTGCCAATGGATTCTGCTCGGGCGGCTTTCCTGCTCAGCAGGATGGCCATCAGACAGCCGATGACGGCGACAGCGGCGTAACATGGGAAGATGGAAATCATGCTCGGGAAGCCGATGAAGCGTAAAAATGTCATGGCAAAAGACGACATTGCCGCTCCCAGTCCCATGGTTGCCGTCGTCAGAGCCATTGCCCGGGAAACGTACGGCCGCTCCACGGCCTTTTTTACGGCGACATAATAATAGGGGATCGCCGTTCCGTATCCCATCGCGCCGAAGATCATCGCCGTTGTCAGCCAGGCTTTATTTACGTTAAAGCTGGCGAGGATGAAACAAAGGCTCAGACAGAAATAAAAGTAAATCGGCAGTTTTCGGGAGAATTTTCAGTATAATAAACCGAAGATAATACCATCGATCACAGCCACACTGTTTCCGCACGCGGTCAGCGCTCCGGCAAAGGATGAATCGCCCAGCCCTGTTTCCAAGAGGTATACGTGAATAGAGAAGGAAAACAGACAAAAGCTGATATTCACAAAGAAGAAAGAAGCGCAGTTTGCCACTACGCTGCGGCTCAGCCAGCGGTTTTTGGATGTGTCAGCGAGTTTTGTCCCCCATGATCTTTTATTTTCCGGAGGTGTTTTTGGCAAAGTGAAAATAAGCAGGATCAAAATCGGGATCGAAAGCAGATAAATATAAAAGATATGCTGCCATCCAAAGGCCGACGCGACAAATCCGGATGCCAAAGACATAGCTGCGCCGATAAATGTCATTGTGCTGTCAAAATAACCGGTCAGACGATTATAGGTATGATCGTCCGCGTAGTATACTTCTCCGATCAGCGCCATGGCGACAGAGCACAGACCGCCGGAAGCGAGGCCGACGAGAATCCGCGTTAAGGCAATCCAATAAGGATTGTCGAAAAAACCGCCGGCGAAGCTGAAGAGACCGAAAAAAGCAAACATGAGGATCAAAAGGTTCCTTTTTCTGAAGTACCGCATCAAAGGCCCTGCCGCGTAAGCCGAAACGACGGCGGCAAGCTGGGCGCCGGATAAAATCAGATTCAAAATCCCCATCGGCGCTTTTCCCGCGAAATGTCCGTAGATCGTACCGATAGCGGGTACGATGACCATATCGGACATATAACCGAAATTTACCAAAAAAAGAGATATCAAACAGACGATATGAAGGCGTTCGGGAACCTCTTTAGGTGGAGTCATAATATCATTCTCCTTTCCGATACAGTGTGGAGTCATATGATATTAGACCGCATTCTTTCCGTTAAATATAGCCATCCATTTATTTATGATCTGTCTTTTACTCTAATGTTCTCATGTAATCCTTCATCGTATCCATGCTGCGTATACAGTAGTAACCATTGATTTTTTCAATCTGTTCCTCATTTTGCAGTTTTTTGATTGTCCGAACGACGGAAATTCGGCTGACTCTCAGCAGATTTGCCAAAAGCTGCTGACTGAAAGATTCTTTGATCATGATGCGTCCGTCGTATTCAACGCCAAACAGATAAGCTAATGTCAGAATCAAATCACAGAACTGCCACTCAATGCTCCGATAGCTCTTTTCCCTGATTTCACTGATGGATTTGCAGTAGCTGACGGAAATGAATCGGAAAATCTCCCTGGCGAAGACAGGGTCTTTTTTGATTTCCGCCTGCATCAGGGGATATGGCACGCATACCACTTTGGTTGGAAAGAGTGTTTTAAAGTTCAGCGGCAGTTGGTTATTGTTTAAAAATAGTCCCATGCCGAACAGAATCGCTCCGCCGGCGTACAGATCATAAATATATTCATTTCCTTTTCTGTCGTATTCAAATGATTTGACGAGCCCCCTCTCGATGAAATAGCAGTCATCGGGATGGTCGCCGATACGATAAATAATTCGCTCTTTCGGCAGGGTTTTACACGCGCCGAGATTGTAAAACTTATTGATCGTATTTTCAGAAAAGAATGATTGGTCCGGATAATTATCACAAAATATATCAATACTTGTGTATCCATCATATGCCATATTGTATCACACCTTTCCGTTTGTCGGTAAATGTCGTATTATATATACAATTATAACATAACTGACAAAAGGATAAAAGCAGTGATCAGCAACGTATGCGTCATCACATCCACCAATTTGCGAAACAGGCGCGTCAGGAGAAGGCGGCGTTAAAGTGATACACCGCCTTTCCCCGCGGAAGTGTTCGCTGCTGCAGCGAAACGGGATGTATTACGCGCTTTCCGTTTTTTTGCTGCGTATCGTCAAAATAATGGAGATGACGCAGCCCGCCGCGGCAATGCCGGCGTAAAGAGGAAACACGGAAACCATTCCTGGGAATCCGAGAAATTCCAAAAACGTCAGCGCGAAGGAGGACAGCGCCGCGCCTAAACCCATTACCGCCGTTACCAGGGCGATACCGGTGGAAATTCTCGTGACGGGAACGACATCTTTAATCGCCATGTAATGATAGGCAATGCTGGGGCCATAACCCATGGCGCCAAAAATCATCGCGGCGATGAGCCACGCTTTGTTAACAACAATGCTCAGCATTACAAAGCAGACGATCAGGCAGGCGTAGAAATAAATCGGTGTGCCGCGTTTGAATTTCCGATAGAGAACGCCAAAAACGAGACCCATCAGAACAGAACAACAATTCCCTACCGCAGTGACGGTTCCGGCGAAGGCGGAATCTCCGAGGTTGGTTTCAAGAACGTAGACATGAATAGAATAGCAAAAGAGGCAAAAACTGAGATTGATGAAAAGAAAGGAAGCCAACTGCGCAATGACATGGCGGTTCCATAAGGATTCTTTTTTCTCCGCCGCTGTTTTTTTAAGTTCTTTGCTGCTGATTTTTTCCGGCGGCGTCCAAGGGAGACAGAAAATCAGCATGATCAAAATGGGGACGGCGAACCAATAGATTTTGAAAACACTTGTCCAGCCAAAAGCGTCGCAGACAAAGCCCGCGATAAAGGAGAGCAAAGCACCGGTCAAAGTCATCGCGCTTTTAAAATACCCGGTGAGGTTCGCGCAGGTTTTGGGGTTGTTGCGATAAATTTCAACGATCAGCGCCATTGCGACGGAGCAGAGACCGCCGCCGGCAAAGCCGACAAAAGCGCGCATCAGCGCGATATAATAGGCGTTAAGAACGAGACAGCCGCAGATGCTGCAAATGGTAAATAACGTGAAAAAACCAATCATCACGTGTTTTTTACTGAAATGGCGCATCAGCGCGATCGCGACCAACGGGGAAAAGACCGCCATAAATTGGGAGCCTGTCAGGATAAAATTTAAAACGGGCATTGGTGCCGTCCCCGCGAACTGACCGTAAATATTGCCGATCGCCGGAACGATGACCATGTCGGACATGTAGCCGAAATTAACTAAAAACACTGCGATGATGCCGAAAATACTCATTTTTTCCGGTATTTCGTTTGTTTTTTCTTTCATAAGATTCACCCCTTCTGAAAAAGAGTACAAAAAATTTTTTTGGTGAAAACGGGGAGAAAAAGCTTCGCCCCGTTTCAGAAATCCTTATTTCATTTGTTCTTTTTGTCTTCTTCCGCGAATTCCGCTTCGGCGTCTGTGATCATTTTATCAAAATGAGCCATTGTTTCCGCTGTCAAGATGCCGGGATCACCCTTCGCGAGGATTTCTTTCGCGCGGTCTTCCGCTGCTTCGTGAATGTCTTTCGCTCCCGCGAGTTTCCACTCATCCCAGGTCTGACGATTGGAGATCAGAGGAACGGACTGAAGCTTTCTGAAGTTTTCAAAGGTATGGGGAGTGCTGAGGAAATTACCGCCGATGCCGATTTCCTTAATCAGATCGACCGCGAGGGTTTCATCATTAACATCCATGCCGGCTAAGGCGAATTTGGCCATGCGAATGTGGTCGGCGTCAACAATCAACTGTCCTAAGTCCATTGATAAGCCGTTTTCAAGCATGCCGCCGCCGTAGATCAGCGTGGCGCCTCCGAGCATGGCCAACAGCGTGGTCAGGCTCTTTTCAAAAGCGCACTGTTCGTCGGGAACTTTGGAGTCCGTCTAGGTGCCGGCGGCCATAGACGGAATGTTATACCATCTGGCCATCTGGCTGAAAGCGCCGGAAATCAGGGCGAGTTCGGGGCAACCGACCATTGCCGCGGCGTTCTGACGCATATCGTTCAGACCTGTGGAGGAGTTCATATTAAAGGCATGTCCTTTATCCAACGCTTGTGCCAGTACGTTCGCGCCGAGAGGTTCCGCCACCGTTTCGACCAAAGCTCCGGCCATCGTTACGGGAGACATCCCGCCGATCATGGCCATAGAGGTAATGCCGATGGGCAGACCGTACTGCGCGCCCAAACGAATGGTCATGCAGGTACTGGCAGGGATTTCCATGGGGCTGATGGTGCAGCCGCCAATCTGGAAAAGGGGGCGTTTTTTCAGATTTTCGTAACCGCCGGAATAATATGCGGCCATATCGATGACTTTTTTGGCCTGGCGTTCTTCAAGCCCGCCGGATAAAAGCGGTTTTCTTGTGTTGGCGAAATGCGCCTGGAAATTATGCATCGCTTCCACGTCGGGATTAACGTCCTGGGCAATAATGGTGTGCATAATGACGTCAAACTCGTCTAAAGTATCCGTAACTCTGCACACGTCTACGATATCCTGTTTTGTGGTTTTGCGGCGTTCGTGGGTATAGAGGTCTCTCATCATGATACCGCATCCGAACGTAATGAAGTTTACCCTTCCGCTTTCCAGCCAAACATCATGTTCCTCGTCTTTCCCCGCGAGGAGGTAACCGCTGGGAGCTGTCCGAATGGCGTCTTCCACGATGTTATGCGGGAATTTGACAATCTTTTTTTCAAAGTCCACTTCGCATCCGATATCCGCGAGGACTTCACAGCATTCTTTGTCGTCAATCAGCATACCTGTTTGACTCAGCACTTCCAATGCGGCGGAATGGATCAACTGCTTGTCTTCTTCCGACAGCATTTGCAGACCCAAGCCGCTGCCGGCGTTCCGACCGACAAAATGGTTTTTAATCATAGCAATCTCCTTTCTTTTTCTTTGTGAGGTGATTAAAACGCGATCGCTGATTCATAAGGATTGAATAAAAAAATTATGTTTTTTTGAACGGGGGGGGATATCACAATTTTTTTATTCACTGCTTTGGGGGATCTCCATTGATTATTTCCTAACGAATCATCTGTAAAGAATATATAACGAGGAACGGTTTTTTTACAGTTCATGAAGTAACAAAAGTATCTGATGATACAAAGTTTTTTTAAAAGTATAAAATTTTGACCGGAAAGCTCCGTCTGAAAAGATATCATCGGCAAAAAAAGAATGACCGACGTTTTTTCTTATGATATAATGTAAGAAAAAGAAAACAGGAATGGTTTCAATGAACGAAGAAAAACGAAAGAAGATCCTCGGCGTCATCGACCATACGCTCCTCGATCCCAACGCCGATGACGGGCGGCTCCGCCGTCTCTGTGAGGAAGCCGCCGCCTATGGCACGGCCTCGGTCTGCGTGGCGCCCTCGGCGGTGGCCAAGGTCAAAGCGGCCTTTCCGTCGCTGACGGTCTGTACCGTCATCGGTTTTCCGCTGGGGTACCAGACCGCCGCGGCGAAACTGGCCGAAGCCGCCGACGCTCTTGCCAACGGCGCCGACGAGCTGGATATGGTGATGAACCGCGTCGACCTGAAAAACGGTCGGGACGACGCCGTGACGGAAGAGATCCGCCGGCTCAAAGCCCTCTGCGGCGAGCGGACGCTGAAAGTCATCGTCGAATCCTGCGACCTGACGGAGGATGAGAAGATCCGGGCCTGCCGCTGCGTGACCGAGGGCGGCGCCGATTTCATTAAGACCTCCACCGGTTTCGGCAGGGGCGGCGCGGCCCTGCCGGACGTGGCGCTGTTCCGCGCCCATATCGGGAAGAACGTCAAAATCAAAGCCGCCGGCGGTATCCGCACCGCCTCGGAGCTGGAAGCCTTTTACGACGCGGGCTGTGACCGCATCGGCGCCAGCGGCGGCGTGGAGGCGCTGAAATGAAGGAATTAAAAGAACACAAACTCCTCGAGGCCGCCGCGGCGGTCAGGGAAAACGCTTACGCGCCTTATTCCGGGTTCGCCGTCGGCGCGGCGCTGCTCACCGACAGCGGCCGCGTTTTCGTGGGCTGCAACGTGGAGAACGGGGCCTTTGCCCCGTCGCTCTGTGCCGAGCGTGCCGCCGTCGCCGCCGCCGTCGCCGCCGGGGAACGGGAATTCGCCGCTATCGCCGTTATCGCCGACGGGAGCGATTACTGCTATCCCTGCGGTGTCTGCCGCCAGGTGCTGTCGGAATTCTGTGACGACGCCTTTGTGATTTTCGCGGCGAAAACGGTGCGGGATTTCAAAGTCTATCGCTTGGAAGAGCTGCTCCCGCACGGATTTTCCCTGCGCGAAGACGGGGAATAAAGTTTTTTTAAAAAATTTCAAAAAAACGCTTGACGAAACGGTAAATAAGTGGTAATATATTTCTTGCTGACGCGCTGATGCGGTTCGCCGCGGAACGCGAAAGCACCGGTCTTTGGGAACTAAACAGTAGAAGCTTGTGAAGTGCCGGATGAGAGGGATCTCATCGCGGGCACAGGGTTCTTGAGCGTTTCGCGTAAGCGGAGCGCGGAGAGGAAACGAGCGCGCGGTTTACCGGGAGGTAAACCGTGGAAGCGTACTTTAAAGAAGTAAGAAAGAGCAAGA
>CADBQN010000020.1 GCA_902796855.1 uncultured Bacillota bacterium
AAAACGGTCTGACCTTTCGGCGACGCGGCCCCTTTCGAGAAACGGTGTTCGTCGCCGCTCTGTTCTTCGTACCGAGAAACGTCCTGCCGCGCGGACAAGGCAGGAGCCTTGTCCCTACGAACAACAACGGTACAACTGCCGTTTACCGCCGCGGTCCGCGTATTTTGTTGACGATAAATCCCTTTTTGTTGACGATAAAAAAACCTTTCCGTCAACAAACTCATAGGCTTTTACCTGGCTTTTCGCCGATTTGTTGACGCTGTTGACGATTTTTCGGGGTGTGCGGGCTTCCGTCAACAAACGGAAAAAAGAAACGGCGGCCGGCCGCGCGGCCCGCCGCCCCCGCCTTATTCCGCGAGATAACGGTATAAGAAGGTGACGATCTGACCGCGCTTACAGGTCTCGTTCGGGCTGAAATGGGCGGCGTCGGTGCCGGCGGTAACGCCCTCGGCGGCGGCCCACAGCACGGCGTTATAGAAATAATTCGCCTTCTTCACGTCCTGAAAGGGGTTCGCGCCGTTGGCGGCGGGCTCTCCCGCCAGACGGTGCAGGAACGTCACCACCTGACCGCGGGAACAGCCCTCGTTCGGGCTGAAGGCCGCGGCGGAGGTGCCCTTGGTGATGCCCTGTTCCACCGCCCAGAGCACCGCCTTGTAATAATAGGCGCCGCTCTTCACGTCTTTGAAGGGGTTTTCCGCGGTCTCCGGTTCCGGGCACCCCCGCGCCCGCCAGAGGAAGGTCACCACCTGCCCCCGGGTGCAGACCGCGTTCGGGCTGAAGGACTGGAGCGACGTCCCTTCGGTGACGCCGTTTTCCAGCGCCCAATAGACGGCGTCGGCGTAATAGGCGCCAGCCTTCACGTCGGTGAGGCCGTTCTTTCGCCACGTCATTTCGGCGGGCTGTCCCTCGTCCCTCAAAAAATCGAGGTACAGGCTGTGGAGCTCAAGGCGTTCCGTGTCCTCCACCCTGCCGTCGGCGGCGTTGGCGACCCACTGCACCGCGCCGTTGGCATAGACGGGGTCTTCGTCGGTGTTCAGGCGGACGCGGCCGAGGGAGCCCTCTTTCACTACGTGTCCGCAGCTGTCCGCCGCCATATAGCGGGAGGAATCAAATTCTTCGCTCTTCGCGTCGTATAACTCATATAAAATGACGATGGTCTCATCGTCCACGGCAACGGCCTGAACCTCCCCGACGGTTTTGCCGCTCCCGGCCAGGTCCGTCAGCCACTTCACGCCGCGGTCCGCCACGGCCGTATCGCCGTTGTTGCCGCCAAGGCCGCTTCGGCCTCCTTTCGTCAGATAAGTCCCGTCATCCGCTTCCGAACCCAGGGGGTCGAATACCTGGATAAAAACGTCGTAGGGCTCCGTTGCCGCCGCGGCGGAAAGGGAACGGGCCGAAGCGCCCACCAGCGCCGCACCGAAATCCGTCGCCAGCACGTTCCCCAGGCGGGAACGGGTCACGTTCAGCCGGGTCATGTCGTAGTCGTCCCACGTCCCCGGCTCCACCCAAAAGTGGAACGTCTCCAGCTTGTTCAATCGTTCGGCGCCGTCGCTGACGGCCACGGTGAACGCCCGGGGGAAGCAGTCGCCCTGACTGGCGAAGAGGAAGCCGCCGGTCTTAGCGTAGGGCGTGACCCGCTGGTCGAAGGAGTGGGAATTGTAATCATAGACCCAGTCGTCAAGGGAGGTCATCGTCTCGGTCTCAATGCCCCACACACTGTTGGACTGGTGGCCGTTATACATCAGCCGCCCGAAATCCACCGCCAGCACACCGCCGCTCACGGCCATGGCGCAGTTCCCGGCGGTAAAGGGGATCTTCGCCCCGCGGGCGCTCCCGACGGAGGCGAGCTCTTTGCCCTCGGGGGAGTACTTCACCGCGAAGATCGTGTTCACCTCGTCGTTTTCGGTATCGTTGCTGTCCCCGAAGACCAGATAGAAATACCCGTCCCCGTCGCAGCAGGCGCCGCCGAAAAGCTCATGGCGGTTCGGCACGGTAATCTTTTTCGTGATCTTCCCGTAGGACGTTTTATATAGAATGATCTCATCGTCCCGATCCAGCGCGAAGCAGAAATTCCCCCGCTCATCGATGAACTGGGAGGCGGTGGAGACCCCCGCCCGGTACCAACCGCGGCCGCGGGAATACACGTCATAGGTCAGACCGGTGGGGAATTTCAGCGCGAAAGGCGAAGCCACCTCGGCGCCGCCGCCGTAGGAAGACCGCACCGTCACGCTGCAGCGGGCCAAAGCGGAGCCCGACGGCGACAAAGCGGTGACCACCGCAGAACCGGCGCCGACGGCGATCAGACGGCCGTTCTCCACCGAAACGACGGAGCTGTCGCCGCTGCGCCAGAGCGCGGCGGCGGAAGCGCCCGCCGGGGAAGCGGTGAGACGCAGTTCCTTCCGCTCGCCGATGCCCAGCGTCAGCGACGTCTCTTTCAGCGAAAGGGCGGAGGCCGGGACGTAATCGTAAGTCATCTCGGCACAGCGCAGTTTTTCGTTGTATTCCTCGATCTCGACGGCGACCCAATCCGCCTCGGACCCTGAGTAGAACACGTTCAGCCGGGAGCAGCCGTCAAAGGCGTAGGAGCCGATATGGGTCACGCTGTCCGGGATCACGACGCCGACGAGGTTCACGGCGTCCTCAAAGGAGTTGAAGCCGATGGAGGTCACGCCGTCCCCGACGCGGACGATCTTCACACGGCTCCGGTCCCACTCGCCGTCTCCCCACATGCTCCCCGTCCCGGAAATCGTCAGAACGCCGTCGTCCGTCAGCGTCCAGGTCAAATTCCTGCCGCAGGCGCCGCTGTCCGCAGCAAAGACGGCGCAGGGCGCCGCGCACATCAGCGCCAGCGCCAAAACAAGCGAAAAAAGAATGATCCGTGTCCGTTCCATTTCTGTTCCTGCCTCCTGTTCGTTAGCCTTCGGGACGTATCCCGTTGGTCGGTACCGATCTATACCGTTTAACTTATAATAATTCCACAAAAATCCGCTGTTTCCTGCTTTTCACGATCTCCCCTCCTCCGTCCCGCCGCCGGGCGGACGGGTCTGTTGACGGTACCGGCACACGCCGAAAAATCGTCAACATCGTCAACAAATCGAGGAAACGCCTGTTAAATACCTGTGAGTTTGTTGACGGAAGGGTTTTTCTTCCGTCAACAAAACGCGGTTTATCGTCAACAACACCCAACATGAAACGGCAGCTGTTCCGTCATGGTTCGCGGGAAAAGGCCATTTTCCGGTACGCAAAAATAGCGACGCGCGCCTTCTCTCGGAAGGGAGCACGTCGCCGCAAAGCAAAACCGATTTATTATCATTATACCGCGCGGGAAGGTCAGGAGACCTTCCCCTACACAATCAAAGCTGGTTTTTGACGCAAAACGCCTGTTCAACATATCTTGTG
>CADBQN010000021.1 GCA_902796855.1 uncultured Bacillota bacterium
AAAGGAATGGATTATCTCATGGGCCTATGGCTTGCCCTGATCCTGTGTATTGCTCTTTCCGCCTTCTTTTCAGCGACGGAGACGGCTTTCTCCGCCTCCAACCGCGTGAAACTGAAAACGGTGGAGGGCCCCCGGAAGGAGCGGGCGCAGATCGCGCTCTCCCTGCTGGAAAAATACGATTCTCTGATCACAACCGTACTGATCGGCAATAATCTCGTGAACATCGTAGCGACGGCAATCGCCACGCTGCTTTTCACCACGCGCATCCTGCCCGGAAAAGAAGACCTCGCGACAACCGTCGCTTCCATCATCATGACGGTGCTGGTCCTGTTCGTCGGCGAGGTCGGGCCGAAGACCCTTGCCAAACAGCAGCCGGAGAAGTTTGCCATGGCTGTCGGTCCGGCGATCCGTGTGCTGATGATTGCGCTGAAGCCGCTGGACCTCCTTTTTTCACTGTGGAGGAAACTGCTCAGCCGCCTTGTAAAGCCGGAGCCGGAAGAGAGCCAGATCGAAGAGGAACTGATGACGATCATAGACGAGGCGCAGACCGAAGGCGACATTGAAGAGGACGAAGGCGAGCTGATCCGCTCGGCAATCGAGTTCAATGACCAGGACGCCTCGGACATCATGACGCCCCGCGTGGACGTGACCGCTATCGAGGATACCGCGACCATCGAGGAAGCGGCGGACCTGTTCCGTGATACCTGGTTTTCCCGGATTCCGGTGTATCATGAGGATCTGGACCATATCGTCGGCATCCTGAACGAAAAGGATTTCTATAAAATGACCCACGAGGGCTGTACGGAGATCACGAAGATCATGAAGGAGCCGGTCTTCGCTCCGGCCAGCCTTTCCATCAGCAATCTGCTCAAGCTGTTCCGTACGTCAAAGACCCATCTGGTGATCCTGCTGGACGAGTTTGGCGGTACCGACGGTATCGTGACCATGGAGGACGTGCTCGAGGAACTGGTCGGCGAGATCTATGACGAGCACGACGAGATCAGCGAGGAAATGGTCGAACAGGAAGACGGTTCGCTGATCGTGGACGGCAATATGCAGCTGGAAGAACTGATGGAAAAATTCGGCCTGGAAAATGTGTATGACGCTGACACTGTGGGAGGATGGGCCGGAGAGATGCTTGAAAAAGTCCCGGAAGTGGGAGATTCGTTCTCTCTGGAGGGCCGTCAGTTTACTGTTATGGAAATGGACGGATTCCGCGTGACCCGGATGCAGGTCGCGGAGCTGCCGCCGGAGGAGCCGGAGGAAGCGCCTGCGGAAGAGAAAGCCGAGGCCGACGCCGCGGCAGAACCGGCGGAGGAAGACCGGTAAACAGCAGCAAAGGAAAAGACGCCGGTGCCGGCGCCTTTTTTCAGCAGCGGAACCTTCCGCCGGGAGGGAACGGGGGACAACCGGGACCGTCGGGACCGGGCCTGCCTTCGCCGGGACGGCGGGGGCATTCGGGCTCCCCGGGACCCGGATGCGGACCGGGCCGGCCAGGCATCATGCCTTCCGGCAGGTCCAGGGCCAGTTTCTCGATATGCTCGCTGAGGCGGCCGCACAGGGAACAGAATATATCCTTCTCCTCCTCCGTCAGGCAGGAGGTTTTCTTTTTCGCGTCCTCATTCCGCGCGGTTTCCATTCTGGTGACCAGCTCACTGCCTTTGGCGGTCAGGGATACCCGCTGGACACGGCGGTCGTTCTCATCCGGCGTACGGGAGAGCAGGCCGTCGTTCTCCGCCCGGGTGAGAATCTCGCTCAGGGAGGAGGGACGAAGGTCCAGGGCCTCGCACAGTTCGCGGGAGGAGACGCCCGGATTGGCCGCGGCGCACTCCAGCAGGCGGCCGACCGCCGGCGGGAAGGGGAAGGGACCGTGCTGAGGCGGGCAGCGCCGCATCGCGCGGGAAAGCTTCAGAAATGACAGGATCACATCTGAATCAAGGTTTCTTTTTTCTTCGTTCATTGATAAAACTCCTTTCATAAACCGTCTGAAAGCCACCCGGAGAAAAGCGCCGGAGCATCCTCCGTTCCGAATGGGACAATAAAATTCGGTACCGAACGATTGTATTATAGTTCGGTACCGAATTAATGTCAA
>CADBQN010000022.1 GCA_902796855.1 uncultured Bacillota bacterium
CTGCTGTAATTCCTGCTGCGGCAGCTGCTGTAATTCCTGCTGCGGCAGCTGCTGTAATTCCTGCTGCGGCAGCTGCTGTAATCCCTGCTGCAGCCCCTGCTGTGACCCCTGCGGCGGATGCCGCCGGCCGCGGCCCTGCCGTCCCTGCCCTTCCCCGCGCCGCCGCTGACCGGCGCTGACCATATCCAAACGCCCCGTCCAAAGGACGGGGCGTATCATTTTTAAGGTCGGGTAATGGCGCGGACAACGACGCCGTAAACGGTAACGCCGCCGATGTCTGCCGATGTCATCGGATAGCGGCTGAGGTCGTCGCCGTAGATCAGGTATTTGCCGCCGCTCTTTGTCACGCGGCGCAGCAGCGGTTCCGTTCCTTCCAGCAGCAAAAGGACGATATCGCCGTCGGCGGGTTCTTTCGCCATATCCACCAGAACGGTGTCACCGGGGGAGAGCTTGCGCAGGGCGTCGTCGCGCACCTCAAAGAAAATATAGTCACCGGGGCCGACGGCGCTTTCCTCCACGAGGCTCCGCTTCAGCGTCGGGTCCTGTTTCAGCGCCGTCTTCGGTTCCTTCAGTTCCCGAACGTGGGGAACGGAAATCATCTTCCGCAGCGGCGGTTCTTCCGGCGCGGCGGCGAGACCGCCGCTGTAGCCGGCGGCTTCCATCAGTTCGGCGTAGGTAACGGCGGCGGAGGCGTCGGCGATTTTTTTCAGCGTTTCCGGCGTCGCCGGCTGACCGTTGCGGATCCTAGAGAGGTTCCCGGCGCTGAGACCGGCACGCAGGGCAAAGGTCGTCAGCTTTTCCGTGCCGATGGCGTCTTTGATCGTCTGCCGGTAGACTTCTTTTTGATAGTTGTTCATCGTGATTTGGACCTTCCGATTTATAATACAGTCATTTGGTATGATTATAGTATATCTTATTTCCCGACCTTTTTCAACAAAAACCGACAAGTGCGCTAAAACGCCGCCGCACCGAAACGGAACGTTCGCCATAAGATAACAGAGAGACCTTTTCGGGGAGATGGTTAGCGATGAAAAACGAACAGGAGATCCGCCGCCGCGCCGAAAGCCGCCGGGCCGCGCTGATCAGGGCCGTCGGCGAAAAGGAGCGCGCCGGCAAAGAGAGCCGCGCCGAACTGGATCTGGAGATCCTCTCCCTCATCCACCAGCTGGAAACGCTCTTTTGGGTGCTTGAGACCGACCTGCCCAAAAACAAAATCCGCGTCCTCCACTGAGACGCGGGCAAAAAAAAGGGCGGCACTGCGGCCGCGAAAACAGGAAAGGAGATTTCCGTATGAAGAGGTGAATACTTCCAATGAAGCGGAAAGAGATACATAGAAATACGGAACAACAGTTTGGCGTTTGTAAGTGAACCGACCCCGTCTCCGGATGGAAGCGGGGTCGTTTTAAAAACAAAAGAACCTTCACTCCTGACGCGGAAGCAGAGACAACAGACGCAATACGGGAAATATCCTGACTTCACATCATCGCGGGACTTCGCCTTCCCATACGCTGCCGCATAGTGGCCGGCTTTCGCCTGAAGTCCGCTCCGTTTCACAGTGGCGCGACCGTCCGGGATTCTGACCCGGTTTCTTCGCCGTATTGTGGTGCTCGATTGACTTACAATCTATTTATACCACATCGGCGAAGCCTTTGCAATGAGGAACGCGCAAGATCAATGTTGAATCATTATCCTTTTGGCTTCAAAAATATTGCGCTGAAAAAACCGATGATAATCACGGCGTCCAATCCCGCGGCTCCGGCGCTGAGTCCGCCGGTGAGAACGCCGAGGAGACCGTCCCGTCCCATGGCGGCGAAAACGCCTTCGATGAGGCTGTTGCCGAAACCGCAGAGGGGCACCGCCGCACCCATTCCGGCAAGACGGATCAGATGGTGATACAGACCGAAAAAGCCCAGCACCTCCCCGAAGAGCACCACGGCGACGAGGATATGGGCGGAACTGACAAAGAACGGCGTTTTGTCCATGGCCACCTGGGCCAGGGCGCAGAGGCCGCCGCCGATGACGAAGGCCCAGAAAAAGTCAAGCCACATTCAGCGCGCCTCCTTTCCTTCGGTCCGCAGCTCCACGGCGTGGGCGATGGCCGGGATCGACGCGCCCTGACCCACGCTGACGGCGCTGAGCAGCGCACCGGTGCCGACCAGCAGCACGCGGCGGTACTGCCCCCGGATCATCGCCCGGGGCAGATAGCCGCTCCAAACCGAAGCGGAACAGCCGGCGCCGCTGCCGCCGGCGTAAACGTCCTGATTTTCTTTGAACATCCAAACGCCGCAATCCTGAAAGCGCTCATCGACGTCGGCAAGTTCCTTTTCCAGCAGCGCCAAAAGGAGGCGGCGGCCGCGGCGGCCGAGGTCGCCGGTGAGAATCAGATCATAGTCGGCGGGGGACGCTTTTTCGGCGCGGAGATGGCGCAGGATCGTGTCCGCCGCCGCCGGGGCCATGGCGGCGCCCATATCGTTGGCGTCCTTCACGCCGTAATCGACGACGCGGCCGACGGTGCCGGAGATCAGCCGCACCGGGCCCGGGCGGTTCGTCAGCAGCGCCGCTCCGGCGGCGGTCACCGTCCATTGGCTCCAGGAAGGCCGCTGATTTCCCAATTCCGTCGGAAAGCGGAACTGCCGCTCCGACGTGGCGTTGTGGCTCGACGCCACCACGGCGGCGTCGGCGATGAAACCGGCGCCGATGAGGGACGATGCGAGGAGCAGTCCTTCGGCCATGGTGGCGCAGGCGTTATATAAACCAAGAAAGGGAATATCCCTCTCTACGGCGGCAAAATTGGTGACGGTAAGCTGATTGATGAGATCCCCGCCAAGGAGCAGATCGACACTGCCGTCGGTCAGCGCGGCTTTTTCCAGCAGCTTCGCCAGGGCGTCCCGCTGCATGGCGGTTTCCGTCTTTTCCCAGCTGTCCTCGGCGGACTGCAGGGAATCGTAAATGAGATCGAAGAAAGGCCCCATGGGCCCCTGCCCTTCTTTGGGCCCGGCGACGGCGGCGCCGCCGCCGAAATAGACGGGAATCTGAAAGTGAAAAGTGGCGCGTCCGTTCACAGCGCACCTCCCGTCAGCGCCAGCCAGATATATTTGATCAGCCCCAGGAGGGCCGAACCGGTGACGCCGAAGACGATGACCGGCCCCGCCAGGGTGAAGAGCTTGGCGGCGAGACCGGCGACGATGCCTTCGGTGCGCCATTCCAGCGCCGGAGCGACGACGGAATTGGCGAAACCGCTGATGGGGACGATGGAACCGGCGCCGGCGATCTTGCCGAGACGGTCGTAATAACCCAGTCCCGTCAGCACCGAACCGAGGAAGATCAGGATCAGCAGAGAAAGGGTGACGCAGGTCTTGTCGGCGAGCCCCGCCATAGTCAGCAGCACATAAAAGACCTGCCCGAGCAGGCAGATGGCGCCGCCGACGACAAAAGCCAAAAGGACATTCTTCGCCAGGGGCACGGGCTCTTTCGTTTCCTCGATCAGGGAGGCGTATTCTTTTTTCCGTGCGGCCTCAAGGGAGGCGCGCATCGATTCTTTCAACGGATCGTTCATAAAACATCCCTCCGACCGTTAGCGTGGCCGATTTCAAAAAAATTATCCGCGAAAACCAGTTTTTACGTCCCCGCGGCCGCGTCCTAAAAAAAAAAAGAAAACGAACGGAACCGGAGACGGTTCCGTTCGTTTTCGGTATATGATATCTTACCCTTTTAGCAGCGAAACACAAAAAATGGAGGTATTATGAAGGTGCTGTGGGTCAGATTCAGGACCCGGACGCGGAAAGCTTCCGTTCCGAGACCTGCAGGCAGACGAGGGAGACGATGACGATCACCATCCCGGCGATCTGAGCCGGAGCCATCGTCTGACCGAGCAGGCAAAAACCGAGGATGGCGGCGACAACGGGATCCAGACTGTACATAATCACAACAGAGGGAGGATCGAGGTGCGCCCAGGACCGGCTCAGACAAAAGTAGCTGACCGCCTGGGGAATCAGACAATATCCGGCCAGCACCCAAAGGGGCGTTAAACCGAAGTTCATTACGATAGAGGAGATTTCCTTCACCATTCCTCCCGGCGGATTCATCACCAGCAAAAGCAAAAAGCCAATGAGATTGATCCAAAAATAAAACGCGTCGGGAGAGGAATGAAAGTTTTCCAAAGAAACATTGGTCAGCACGTAGCTTATGGCGAAGGTCAGCGCCACACCAAGCATCAGCATAATCCCGATAAAGGAAGCGCTGAGATCAAGCCAAACCCGGATCAGCAGCGCGATGCCGAAAATCGCGGCGATACCGGAACAGAGCTTCACCGCGGTGATTTTTACCTTCCAAATAAAGCGGGAAAAAATCATGACGAGGAAGTAATTCGTGAAGGTCAGCACCGAAGCGACACCGACGGCGATACCGGTTTTGATCGCCATGGCGTAAAGCAGATTCGTACCCAGCACCCCGATAACGCCGACGACAAAATAGACCAGCGCGTTCCGCCATGTCGGCAAAATCCCCTTCGGGTCGTGGAGCATCAGGGAAACAAAGAAAAACAGGATCAAAGAGACGGGGGCAAAAACGGCGATGGTCGTTTCGGAAAAGCCAAATCGCGTCAAAAACGTAACAAAGGTTCCGTATGTCCCCCAGAAAATTCCCGCCAGCGCCGCGAAAACGGCGCCCTTGAGGCGTGAGGTCTTCATTGCGCCACCTTCTTTCCTTTTCCATCAGGTATATCCGTCAAAGAGGCTCGCCCTCCGCGGCGGCGTCTTCCTCACGCTGCTGTTTCAATTCCGACAGCTGCAGCCAGATGAGACCGGCAATGATGATCAGCATGCCCAGAATCTGGACGGCGTGCAGCGACTGACCGAGAAAGAGGAACCCCAAAATCGCCGAGGTGATGGGATCCAGGCTGTAAATTACAACAACAATGGGGGCTTCCAGCCGCTGAAAGGCGCGGCCGAGGCAGAAATAACTGCCGCACTGGGGAATGAGAATGAACCCCAGCAGGACAATGATGGCAATGATACCGACGGAAGAATAGACCGAGCTGATTTCACCAAAGAGCTTCCAGGGCGGATTGATAAAGCAGGTAATGACAAAGCCGATGATATTGATCCAGCAATAGAACGCGTCCGGTTCGGAACCGGCCTTATCAAAAGCGACTTTTGTCAGCGTATAGCTGAACGCGAAAGTAAAAGCGGTGCAGATAACGAGAATCAAGCCGATGGAGCTGAAGCTCATATCGGTCCAGACTTCCAAAAGCATGGCGATGCCGATGATCGCGATGATCCCGGCGCCGATTTTCGGCGGCGTGATCTTGATTTTCCAGATGAACCGCGAGGCGATCATGACAAGGAAATAATTGGCAAAGGTGATGACCGAGGCCATCCCGACAGAAAACCCCGTGGCCAGCGCCGCGGCGTACAGAAGATTGGTGCCCGTCACACCGACGATCCCGCAAAGCAGATAATAGATCCATTGCTGCTTTGTCGGAAGCATGGATTTGGGATTATGGAGCATGGCGCTGATGAAGAAAAAGACGATCAGCCCCACGGGAGCGAAAACGGCAATGGCTGATTCGGAAAAGCCATATCCGCAAAGAAGCGTAACGAAGGTGCCGTAAGTACCCCATAAAATGGCGGAGCAGGCAGCGAGGAGCACGCCCTGAATCATTTTGTTCATATACGTTCCCTCCTTTCATCTTTCAAACGATTAAAAAAACAGCGTTCGGAGCGCGGCCGCGCGGTTCCTGCCGTGAGCCGCGCCCCGAAACGGTCGTGTTTATTTTGCGTAGCGCTTTGTGGCTTCGTCGATGATTTCCGTCATTCTTTCTCTCGCCTTGTCGCTGACAGGAGCCGGCGTGTAATTTTCCAGGATATCCTTGGCTTTGTCAAGGGCTTTTTCGTTCACGGTCTTTTTGCCCTGCGCCGTCCAATCCTCTCTCGTCTGACGGTCAAAGAGCGTCGTATCGGACTGGATGTGGAGATTTTCCATTGTGTGGCTTTCCATCAGATAATGGCCGCGGGGGCCGACGGCTTTGATTACGTCGGCGGCGATGGTGTAATCGTTGACGGGAACACCCTGGGCGGCATGTTTGATCATCTTGATCATTTCATTATCCACAACCAGCTGCCCGTAGTTTAAAGTCATCCCCGCGTCGAGCATGCCGGGGCCGTAAATCATATTGGCGCCTGCCAATACGGGGAGAACCGCCGACAAAGTCTTTTCGTGGGCCGCCTGCTGATCGCCGACTTTGGCGTCAGTCTACGTACCGGCGACAAAGGAAGGCAGACCGTACATCTGAGTGATCTTCGCCAGACCGGCGTTGATCATGCCCACTTCGGGGCAGCCCAAAACGGCGGACGCTTTTTTCAGCCACATAATCGAGGTGGAGCTGGCATAGATGAACGGTGCGCCGGGACGGACCGCCTGATGCAGCACGAGACCGGAAAGAACGTCGGCGTTATGAACAACAAGGCATCCCGCCAACGTCGTCGGAGCCATACCGCCGGCCATGGACATGGAGAGACAGTGGATCGGCAGATTCATTTCGGCGCAGTAGATCAGGCACTCGGCCATTTCCTTCGGATAACTCAGAGGGCTGATGGGGCAGCCGCCGAACTGGAAGATGGGACGCTCCTGCAGCGCTTTGAGACTGCCGGTAATGGCAATGCCCATTTCCGTCAGGAGTTCCGCGCGGTCGCGGCTCTGGGCCGGCTGAATGATATGTTTGGAGGTATTTAATATCTTCGCCTCAAAGGTATGGTACGTTTCGGTGGCGGCGTGAACGTCGGAAGCGGCGAGCATATCAAAGCAAAAATCATAATTTTCAAGGGCGTCAACGACTTTCGCGGCGTTGGCCAGATCCTGCTTGGTGGAGGACCGCCATTCCCCGGTATAGGGATCGTCCACACTGACGCCCTGACCGAAGGTGGTAAAATAAACGCGGCCTTTCTGGATCATCATGTCGTTTTCGGGGTTTCTGCCGGCGAGCACGAGATTTTTCGGCGCGGTACGGATCGCTTCTTCCACCATATAGCCGGGGAATTTAACGATATTTCCGTCCTCGACCTGAGCGCCGGCGTCTTTTAAGACCTTAATGGCGTCGTCGCTTTCAAAATACACGCCAACGCGTTCCAATACTTCCAGTGTCGCGAGATGAATGCGTTCCAGATCGCCGTCGGTAAACAGTTCAAGGCTTGTCGCCGTCTGCGACGGATACCCGGAGATGTGATTTCTTTTCATATCGATCACTCCTTTTATTTCGGATGAAGAAATCCCGTGATGATCGCGATGTTTTGGGGGAACAGGATATCCTTCCGCATCACGAAATCTCTTCATCTCCTTTTCGCTTTTTAATTAAGCAAAAAGCGTGCCAAAAAACAAAAAAAGAAAACGCCCGCTCAGAGCGTTTTCTTCAACTATGTTTTCACCGTTTTCGCGCGTATGTAATGATTTTGTTACACATGCTTCCGCAAAAAAGGAAGATATGTCATGATATCATGACAATCACGTTATTTTGTTTTCAAAAAAGTGTCATGTTTTATTTACATTATTTTTCAAAAGATGTTCGAGATGATATTTGTGTATTTTCACATACAGATTCTGACGGCTCAGGGCCAGCCGCTTCGCCGCTTTGGAAATATTGCCGTTCTCCGCCAAAATCGCTTCGGTAATGACGCTCCGCTCAAAATCGGCCGTCATTTCTTTCAGCGTGGAAACAGAGGAAAACGTCAGGACGGTTTCCCCTTTCGGGTCTCGGAATCGCTGAATGAGGTGATCGGGAACGTGCTCCCTCTTTAAGAACCGTTCCTGATTATCGGCGAAAATAAGGGAACTCACAATAATGTTTTCCAGCTCCCGAACGTTGCCGGGCCAGTCGTAATGGTAAAAGAGATTCAGCAGATCGGGAGAAATCTCCCAAAGAAAGATGCTTTTCGACTGTTCGCTGCCGCGGAGAAAATGCTCGCACAGCTCGGGGATATCTTCCTTCCGCTCCCTCAGCGGCGGGATGTGAATCACCGAAGTGGACAGGCGGAAAAGCAGGTCGGAACGAATCTGAGACGGCTCTTCCGCGTGGAGATCAAAGGGATCCCGGTTCGCGGCGCTGATGATCCGGCAGTTGACCGGCGTTTCCTTTTTGCTGCCAAGGCGGCGGACACGCTTTTCCTGAATGACCCGCAGGAGCTTGCTTTGGAGGGGGAGCGGCATGGAGTTGATTTCATCCAAGAACAGGGATCCGTCCTCGGCCTGCTCAAACAGGCCCGGCATATCGACCGCCCCGGTATAAGATCCCTTTGACGTACCGAAAAGGATGCTTTCCAGCAATGTTTCCGGGAGCGCGGCGCAGTTCACGGAAACAAAAGGCCCCTTCATCCACGGGCTGGCATTGTGGATCCCCTGAGCGAAAAGCTCTTTCCCGGTGCCGGTTTCACCGATGATCATCACCGGAACGTCGTGAGAAGCGATTTTTTCCGCCGACCGGACACAATTGCGAATGCCCAGCGAGGAGCCGACGATCTGATCGAGGAAATAACGGGCGCCGTCAGTCTCACCGCGCTCCTTCTTCTTCAGCTGGTTCTCCAGCTTCAGCGTGGCGTCCAAAAAGGAATTGATCTGCATCACGTCGCGGCCGATGCTGAAAAGCCCCTGATACTCACCGTCATAGTAATAGGGATAGGCCGAATAGATGATGTGATGCTGCTCCCCATGGGGATCCTTATAAAAATAGCGCTGTTCGATCAGGGGTTTTCCTTCCGGCAGAATCGCTTCTTCCAAAAGCTCCGGAAAATGGTAGTCCTCATCGGTGTATACCTCATGCTCCTTTTTACCGATCACATCTTTGGGATCCATCCGCTCCGTCCGGGCGATCTCCTGGTTGTAAACAACGATGGTCCCGTCCTTATCGGTGGCCAGAACGCCTTCAAAAGCCACGTCCACGATGGTTTTATACAGTTCCAGCTCTTTTTCAAGCTCACGGACATCGTCTCTTTTTTCCGCCATCGCGTCTCACCTCTCTTCATCTTAAATCATATCGAAAAAAGCCTCGTTTGTAAAGAACGCCTCTCGCAAAAAACCGCGCCCTTTTCGGGCGCGGTCTTGACGTTTTGGTTCAGAACTTCCCGCTCTTGCCGGAAAAGCCGCCGCTGTCGACGGTGGTCCCTCCGGAAGAGGAAGAGGCTTCGGGCAGTTTCGTGATGACCTCGGTAATGTGGCTGAAATTGTCCTCGCGGCAGGTGAAGCGGATGCCGCTGTCGGCGAGATAGTCCCGGGCGGAAACGGCCTTGACCGCCGTTTTCATGCTCCGCCGCAGGAAGAGGCAGATCACCAGCGCCGCGGCGGCGGGCACGACGGCGATGAGGAAGAGTTTCAGCAGGAACGACGCCGCCTTGGAACCGGCGGAGCTGCCGACGTCGTAAGGTTCGCCCTCGTCATAGAGGGCTAAGAACCGGTCGGCGCCGGAGAGATACGAGGAAAAACCGCCGTACCAGTCGTCCTTGCCAAAATCGCTGAGAAATTCGCCGCTCAGTTCGTCCTTGCCGTAGTCGGTAAAGGCGCCGTTGCCCTTTTCGCCGTGGGCGATGAGGGCGTAATCGCGGTCGGCCATGCTGAGCAGCAGGAAAACGCCGTCACGGTCGCCGCCGAGGCCGAATTCCTTCTCCTTATACAGCGCTTTGGCGGCATCATAGACGCTCTCTTGGTCATATTCGCGGTAATCCTCAACGATGAGACCGTAGACGCCGCATTGATAGAGATTCGAGATTTCCAGGGCCTTCTCATTGAGGGAGGCGAGCTCTTCCTCGCTGAGGCGGCCCGTGTCGTCGCCAAAGAAGGACTCGGCCGCCGTCGGCGCCGCCGGTTCCAGGACGGTGCCGAGAATGTTGTCGAGGACGTCGGCGTAGGCGGTGAGCCCGGCGACGCAGGCCTCGTTATCCGAAGCGAAATCACCGGTCCAGGATTCGGGCGAAAAGTGGATATCCAGGGCGGTCTCGAGGGTGTCCCGGAAATCGCCGTTAAAAATCGTCTCCGCCTCGCCGCCGTAGCAGACTTCGTAATCGCCAAAGGCGAAGCCGTCGTCATCGGGGCGGAGCTGCACCATCAGCAGAATGCCGTCGTCGGTGTCGCCGTAGCCGTAGCCATACTGATCGTAAAAGAGCCGGGCGTATTCGGAGATGGAGCGCCCCTCGAGATCGGTGACGATATCGACGCGGGCCTCAATGGCGTAGCGGTCGGAAAGCGCCGTCAGTTTATCGCCGCTGAGGGAGCTCAGCGAGGCGCGGTCAAAGCGGCCGGTACCGTCGTAGATGTGGCCGTAATCCTCAAAGGCGAGGACGGGAATGGCGGCAAAGACCGCCAGCACCGCGGCGAAAAGCAGCGTGAAGATTTTTCGTTTCACTGTCGTCACCTCCCCTCACAGTACCAGCAGCGCCATAACAAGAGCCAGAGCCAGGGTGATCCCGGCAAAGAGGCCCCAGAATTTCCCCGAAGAGACCGGCAGGTCGCCGATGAGCTTACCGGTCTGGCCGTTCATCGCGAAGAGATAATTCTTTCCGTTCCAGCGGGTGGACAGAAGCCATACCGGGAGCATGGCGTATTTCACTCCGGCCCGCTCCATGGCGAGGGCTTTCGATTTGACGATGCAGCCCTGATAGCCCGCGGCGGCGTCATTCCGAAGCAGCTCAAAGGCGGTGTTTTTTGCCCGGGTGTCAGCGCGTTCGGCGCAGTCCTCGGCGGAAACGTCGTATTTATCGGCAAAGAACCCCGGCATATAGGCGGTGGAAAAAGGTTTCAGCTCCGAGTAATCGAAGGGCTCCAGGGAATCCATATACTCGTCGGGCATCCGGCCGGAGGCGTCGGCGGGAATCATCTTAAATTCCATGCTCCCGGCCCGGCGGACATCGTAATGCTCCGTCGTCGTCAGGATATGGTCTTTATGCTTCACGGCGAAGGAGCGGGTCCCCTCAAAGAGCAGATCGGCGCGAACTTCGCCGTCGAAGAGCCAGAAAGGCACGTAAACGCCTTTGATCTCCTCAAGGTGGTTCTGGTCGGAAAAGGCCTTGGGGAGGAAGAATTTCCCCTTATAGTGGTTCTTCAGCGCCGAGACGGCCTGTTCCTTGCTGAGCTTGAAGGGAATGACGTAATCTGGTTTGAGGGTGCCGCTGAACCGTCCCGGCACCACCGTGGGATTGCCGCAGTAGGGGCAGCTCGTCGCCGCCGTCGTCTCGTCGCAGATCAGCTCCGCCCCGCAGGACGGGCAGGTATAGGCCCGCATTTTTTCACCGTCGGGGCCCCAATCGTCGCCGAGAGCGGAAAAATCCCAGCCTTCCTCGGCGAGGTTCTTTTGTTCCGCCGCCTCTTGCTCCCGCTTTTTTTCGGCGGCTTCGTCGGCGGCGGCGGCTTTTCGCTCCGCGTCATCATAGAGGGCTTCAATGGCCTCGACCTCAAAGGTGCTGCCGCAGTAGTCGCACTCCAGCCGCCCCGATTTCTCCCCGAAATGAAGAGGCCCGGTGCAGGCCGGGCATTTATAGTTTGTTACCTGATCCGGCATTGTCTTTTTCCGCCTTTCTCCCGCCGGGCGCTCCCGGCTGACCGAAGCGCCGCCGCCCCTGAACAGAGGCGGCGGAAATCGGTCTGATGCTGTTTTACGCTGTGAGTCGCAGTTCAAGGAGCACTGAATCAGTCAGCGCCGCCCTCATCGGTCGTTTCGCCGTCGGGGCCGCCGGTCGCCTCATCTTCCTCAATGACCTTGTTGAACGTATATTGGAGACCGGTGCCCATCAGATCGAGAACGATGGTGTTGTTTTCCAGGGTGCCGTGGCTCACCTCATCCTCAACGGTGACGGTGAGATCCGTTTCTTCCAGGCTCCACTTCAGGGGGAATTCCTTCCCTTCCAGTGTGATGGAGCCTTTGCCACCTTTTTTCAGCTCAATGGACGCGCCCTTTTCAAAGACGTCGGTAATATCCAGCGTCACCCCTTCGGCGGCGACGGAGACGCCTTCGTAGATTCCGGCGTTGGGGTCATCGGCGCCGCAGGCCGAAAAGGCCAAAAGCGCCAGCAGACAGAACAGAGCGACGATGATTTTTTTCATGGAGTCCTCCTTGCCGTTCATCCGGCATTGTTCCCGACGCGCGCGTCGGTACGGTTCTTCTCTTCTTTTCAGCGCGGATCACGCCAAAACGCGCGCTCAGGGGAATCAGTCTCAAACGACATCGCCGTCGTCAAAGGGGTCGCCGCATTCGGGGCAGAATTTCGGCGGATGGGCCGGGTCTTCCGGTTCCCAGCCGCATTTATCGCATTTATACTGAGGGACGCCGGCGGGCTTTTTCGCGCCGCACTCGGCGCAGAATTTGCCTTTGTTCACCGCCCCGCAGGAGCAGGTCCAGCCGTCAACGGGTTTTTTCGCGCCGCATTCGGGGCAGAAGTTCCCGGTGGCCGTGGCGCCGCAGGAGCATTTCCAGGAATCCGCCGCCGGTTTCGGTCCCGGCTTTTTCGCGCCGCACTGCGGGCAGAAATTCCCGGTGGCCGTGGCGCCGCAGGAGCATTTCCAGGCGTCCGCCGCGGCGGCGGCCTGGGCGGGAGCACCGTTCTGCTGGCCCATCTGATAGAGGTTCTGGGTGTTCATGCCGCCGGCGGCGCCGGCCATGTTCATGCCCATAAAGGCCATGGCCGCCCCGGCGCCCTCGTTGGACGCGGCGTTCTGCATCGCCTGGGCCTGAGCGCCGACGAGATGGGCGCCGGCCATGGTGGGATCGCGGAACGCGGCGTTGCGCTGGAGTTCCTTGATCATCTTTTCGTCTTCTTCGCTGGCTTTCACGCTGGAGACACCGAAGGAGACGATTTCAATGCCGCGGAGGTCGCGCCATTTTTCCGAGAGGACGTCGTTCAAAGCGTCGGCCAGTTCCATGGTGTGGCCGGGCAGGGCGCTGTAGCGGATGCCCATTTCGGAGATTTTGGCAAAGGCCGGCTGAAGGGCGGTAAGGAGTTCCGTTTTCAGCTGGCTGTCAAGCTGATCCCGGCTGTAGGCCGATTCCACGTTGCCGCAGATGTTGGTATAAAACAGCATCGGGTTGGAGATATGATAGCTGTACTCCCCAAAGCAGCGGATGGCGATATCGACGTCGAGGCCGACGTTGGTATCGACGACGCGGAAGGGCACCGGCGACGGCGTGCCGTACTTATTGCCGATGAGCTCTTTCGTATTGAAATAGTAAACACGCTGGTCTTTCGGGGGTTCGCCGCCGAAAGTGAAACGTTTGCCGATGTTTTTGAAAACATCTTTGATACTGTCGCCGAGGCTGCCGCTGAAGATCGAGGGCTCCGTGGACATATCATAGGTATATTCCCCGGGAACGGCGCAGAGATCCACGACTTTCCCCTGCTCAACAATGAGCATGCACTGACCGTCGGCAACGGCGATGACCGAGCCGTTGGTGATGATGTTATCGCTGGCCCTGGTGTTGCTGGAACGTCCCGATGTCCGCTTCTGACCTTTCACGGCCAGGATGTCGGCGGGGAGCGCCTCACAATAAAAATACTCTTTCCACTGGTCAGCCATGACTCCGCCGGCGGAACCGGCCGCGGCTTTGATAAGACCCATAGTATCTGCTCCTTTCATATCCGGCGGTTTTTCCCCCGCGGACGGGGGAACGATGCCGAAGATTCTCAGAATGTTTCGGTAATTTTAGAATTTACCATTTTTATTTTACCATGTTTTTGTCAATGTTGCACTCTTTTTTTCCGCTCCGCGGGAAAAATTTTCACAAACATAAAAGGACGGTTCTCACCGTCCTTTCAACTGCTTTTCTGCCGTGATCAGCGGCGCGGCGCGATGGAAAATCGCCGCGGCCTGGGCGCGGGTCGTCATGCCCCGGGGGTCGAGAAGGACCTCGTTCCCGCGCTTCGTGCCGAAGATCACGCCCCGCTCCACGGCCCAGGACATCGAGGACGCCGACCAGGAAGCCACGGCCGCGCCGTCGGGGAACCCGCTCAGAGAAGCGCCGCCGGTATCGGGAACGCCCTTCCAGAGGGCGTAGCGGTGGAGGATCGTCACCATCTGTTCCCTGGTGACGGGGTCATCGGGGCCAAAAGTGTTCGGGCTGTAGCCCTTGACGATGCCGTTCTTCGCCGCCCAGTTCACCGCCGGGCCGTACCAGGAGGCCGCGGCCACGTCGTCAAAAACGTCGTTCAGCTCCGGTTCGGCGCCCTCCAGGCGAAAGAGGATCGTCACCACCATCGCCCGGCTCGTCGTCACAGCCGGCGCGAAGAGCGTCTCCGTCACGCCGCGGATCAGCCCGTTCTCATAGGCGAAAACGACGTCGTCATAATACCAGCTGCCGGAGGCGACATCGGTAAAGGGCAGTGTCTTTTTATCCTGCCCGTCGGGAGCCGGCGCATCGCCGCCGTTCCCGTCACCGTTTCCGCTTTCGTTTCCGTTCCCGCTGTCCTCTCCGTTCCCTTTTCCGCCGCCGGTGCCGTCGCCATCCTCCTTCCCGGTCAGGTCTTCCCGTTTTTCCGCGCCGCAGACGCAGACATATACCGCGGTTTTCGCGTCGGAAAGGATCTCGTCTTTCTCAAAAACATGGGGAACGGCTTCCCCCTCTTCGCCGCAGACGGCGCAGACGGGCCAGTGACTCGCGCCGTCCCTGCCCCAGTCGGAAAAGTCGTGGGCCGCCAACGGACCGAAGGGGAAGGTCTCCTCCCCCCGTTCCCCGCAGGAACAGCTGACATAATAGAGCGCCTGCGAAATACAGGTCGCTTCCGCGCAGAGATAAGCGTCGTCAACGACGCGTTCAAAGACATGGGGCAGGACATCACCGTAGGAGCCGCCGCAGACGGCGCAGACCGCCGCTGCCCGGTGGTCGGCGGTGCCGCCGCTGTGCTCCCCTTCCTCCAGCCGCGCGCCGCAGCGGGAGCACAGCCGCCAATGGCCGTCGCCGTCGCTGTGCCACAGCGTTTCCGGCCGGTGGCCGAGGGGATTCAGTACGAGATCGTCCTCGCCGAGGACTTCCTCTGTTCCCTCAGCGTCGAGGAATCGCCGGCCGCAGTCACAGACATAGGACGTTTTAAGCCCCGGTTCCGTGCAGGTCGGTTCCTTCCCCGCAGCCTCCGTCAGCCGGTGGACGTGGTCCCGCGCCGGAACGAGGAGACGGCGGCAGACGAGACAGTACTGCCCTGTTTCGCCGGTAGCTTCCGGCCCCGGCACGTGGGCTTCGGCGGCGCTCTTCGCGCCGCAGACGGCGCAGATCCGCCAATGGCCCGCCCCGTCGCTGAGATAAGCGGAACCGTAACGGTGACCGGGAGCGCTCCCCTTCACCGTTCGGGTGTCCTTCTTCCCACAGCGGTCACAGACCGCCGTTTCGGTGCCGTCCGCCTCGCAGGAAGCGTCGTTGTTATAGACGTAATTCCCAAAATCGTGCCCGAGGCGCGTCCCCGCCACGGGACGGGTCACGGTGACGTCACAGCGGACACAGGAGGCCGTTTCGGTGCCGTCCGCCTCACAGGAAGCGTCGTTGTTATAGACGTAATCGCCGTAGCTGTGGCCGAGGGCGCTCCCCTTCGCCGTTCGGGTATCCTTCTCCCCGCAGCGGGCGCACACCGCCGTTTCGGTGCCGTCCACCATACAGGAGGCGTCGCCGTTATAGACATAATCCCCAAAATCGTGGCCGGGGGGCGGGAGCGTCAGATCACCGCCGATTTCCGTCAGCGTCTCGCTGTCGGCGAACCGCTTTTTGCAGGAGCAGGAATAATAAGCGACGTGGCCCGGTTCCGTACAGGTCGGCGACTGTTCCGGCACATAGGTCAGCCGGTGGACGTGACCGAGAGGCGGCGCGATCACATAGCCGCAGAGCAGACAGGTCTGGGCCGCGTTCCGTGTCGCCGCCGCGCCGGGCAGGTGCTCCCCGCCGTCGGCTTCGGTGCCGCAGAGGGAGCATGTCCGCCAATGACGGTTCGCGTCATATTGCCAGCCGCCGAAGGAATGATCTTTCAGCGTGCCGTATTCTTTGCCGCAGCGTTCACAGACCGCCAGTTTCGAACAGGTCGCCGTACCGCCGGTATGTCCCAGCGGCGGCGCTTCAAAGGTATCGGTATCCTTGTCGCTGACCTTGCCGCAGCGGCAGCTCAGATAATAGCGGACGCCCCGCTCGCAGTCGGCCTTTTCTCCTTCAAAGACCGGTTTTACAGGGACTTTCCGATCAAAGACGTGACGCACCGTCAGCGTCGCCGCGCCGCTCCGAACGGAGCCGTAGGGATTGGAGACGACGCAGAAAAAGCGCCGTCCGTCGTCAGCGCAGTCCGCGTCCAGCAGCAGCGTATCCGTTACCGCGCCGCCGACACTGCCGCCGTCGACCAGCGGGCCCGTTTCGTCCCACCACTGATAGGAGAGATCTTCACCGTCGGCGAGAACGGTCAGCCGCGCCGCGGAGCCGGTATCGACGGCGGCGGCGGCCGGGGAGACCAATATCTTCGGTTCGGCGGCGAACACACCGCCGCTCAGCGAAAAGACCGCCGCGAAGCAGAGCAGCAGCGCGGCCAAGAGATTCTTTTTCATATCTTTCCCCCTTTGTCCCACCCGTTTTTCGACAAAAATCCACCGTTATTATAACATAACTTCTGCATGATTTCCACAAAAAAAGCCGCCCCATTCGGAACGGCTCCTCTCGCCGCGCCAAGGCGGCTTTTTTTTCAGTTGTCGATATACGCACCCTCGGCGTCGATTTCGGGGAAGGCGTAGCGTTTCTTATATTTCTGCAGCTGCTTTATGTAATCCTCATCCTTTTGGGCCATTTCGCTGTCGGTGTAGCCGTGTTTGTCAAAGGCGTCCTGATCTAAGGCGATCAGCGCCAGGGACAGGTTCACGCAGTGCCCAGAAACACGTTCGTAGCTGGTGATCAGGTCGTTAAAGACAAAACCGCTCTGACGGGAGCAGATCCCGTGCTGCAGACGGATGATGTGGCGGCGCTTCATTTCGGCGCAGAGACGGCGGATCCGTTCATCCAGGGGCTTCACCCGGTGGGCGAGGATCTGATCATCCTCTTTCAGCGCCAGGATCGTGATATCGAGGATATCGTTCAGCGCCCGTTCCATCACTTTGATTTCCTTAAAGACATTGTCACTGAAGGGGATGTCCTTTTCAAAGACTTCCCGGGTGCTCTCGGCGATGTGGGCGGCGTAATCGGAAATACGTTCCAGGTCGGTGATGGCGTAGAGGAACTGATGGACGTCATCGTTCTGCCCCTGAGTCAGTTCCCCGGCGGTGATCTGCAAAATATAGTTGCCGAGGTTGTCCTCGTACTGGTCGACCAGTTTTTCCACGCTCTTCACTTTGTTATAGCCGACTTCGTCATAGCCGTGCATCAGGGCGAGGGCGTCGCTGATGTTCTCCTTGACGTATCCCGCCATGGAGTTCACTACGGTGCGACACTGTTCCAGCGCCACCGCCGGATGCTGAATAAAACGGTCTTCCAGCAGATCCCAGTCGCCGGGGACTTCTTCTTCCGGTTCGTCCTTCAGAATGAAGCAGATGAGCTTGACGATCAGCCCGATGGCGGGCGCCAGAATCACGACGGTGGCGATGCGGAAAACGGTGTTCAGCGCGGCGATGCTGATCGGCGTCATAATCGCGTGCATAAAATCAAAATGGACAAAGGCGTTGGCGAGGTAGAAAAGACTGCCGCAGATGACCACCCCGAGGATATCGGCGATCAGATGGGTCAGCGCCGTGCGGCGGGCGTTGAGCGAAGCGCCGAGGGAGCTGATGAGCACCGGCATCGCGCTGCCGATGGCGATGCCGAGGATCATCGGGTAGGCCACGGAAAAGGGCACAGCGCCGGTGATGCTCAAAGCCTGCAAAATCCCGACCGCCGCCGAAGAGGACTGAATGATGGCGGTGAAGGCCAACCCCACCAGGATCCCGATGAGGGGATTGGAAAACTTCGTCAGCAACGAGATGAACAGGGGACTTTCCCGAAGGGGCGACATCGCGTCGCCCATGGCAATCATACCGTACATCAGCACGGCAAAGCCCAGCATCACCGTACCGACGCAGTTCATCGTCTTGTTTTTTGAGAATTTAAAGAGCAAAATGCCGACGGTGGCGAAAAGGCCGGTAATGAACGTCGTGGAGAGCAGGGACATCCAGCCGCCGCCCTGCCCGATGAAGGAAAGGCTGACGATCCAGCCGGTGATGCTGGTGCCGACGATGGCCCCGAGGATGATGCTGACGGCCTTGGCGAATTCCATCAAGCCGGAGTTGACGAAACCGATGGCCATGATGCTGGTGGCGGTGGAAGACTGGATCAGCGCCGTCACCCCCGCGCCGAGCAGAATGCCCTTTAAGGGGTTGCTGGTGAGGCGGTACAACACCACCTGAACTTTATCACCGGCCGCCATGTTCAGGCCGTCCCCCATCAGGCTGATGCCGTAGAGGAACAGCGCGAGGCCGCCCAATAACGCCACAATGTTAAGGATACTCATAAAACCGCTCTCCTTCGATCCTGCTTCGGAACACCCGCCGGAACCGGCGGTTCCGCGGGTCTTCACTTGTTCCTCAAAGTGCCCGTCCCTTTCCCGCGGCGGATCCAGCGAAAAAACCGGCCCGTCCGCGAAAAAACAACGCGGATGTCACAAAAAAAACGGGAAATACGATCAGATATTTCCGGGAAAAACGCGGCGATGAACGAAAGGGAAATCTCACGCGCCGCCCGTCAATTATTTTCTGTTTTAACAATATTTTATCACTTTTTCGCAAATAATACAAGACCTTTGCTTCACGGCAAAATCATTTTCTTTCCCCGTTTCTTGACTTTGCCGCCGCCGCTTTTTATAATTAAAAAAGCCAAAAAGGAAGGAGCAGCGAACGATGTCCATCGAAAAAGTGAGAGCGTATTTCCGTGAGCGGGGCCTGGCGGAGCGTATTTTGGAGTTCGACGCGTCCAGCGCCACGGTGGAACTGGCGGCGGCGGCCGTCGGCTGCGAGCCCGCCCGCATCGCCAAGACCCTTTCCTTCCGCCGGGAGGACGGCGCCATGCTCATCGTCACCGCCGGCGACGTCCGCGTCAGCAGCAAAAGATTCAAAGAACGTTTCGGGTTCAAAGCGAAAATGCCGCGTCCCGAAACCGTCGAGGCCCTGGTGGGCCACGCCGTCGGCGGCGTCTGCCCCTTCGGCGTCCGCGACGGCGTCGCCGTCTATCTCGACGAATCGCTGAAACGGTTCCAAACGGTGTTCCCCGCCTGCGGCAGCGACAATTCCGCCATCGAGCTGACCATCGCCGAACTGGAAGAATATTCAAACAGCCAAGGCTGGGTCGATCTCTGCGAAATACCGCCGCCAAAGGGTTGAGCGAAACCGTTTAAGACAAAAAAATTCCCGGACAGAACAGCTTCCGTTCCGTCCGGGATTTATTTTCATAAAAGCAACAATACCCTGTACATCATCGCGCAGGCCTCGGATCGTTTCACCTGCCGCTCGGGGCCGAAGAATCCGCCGGGGTAGCCGTTAACGGCGCCGTGCGCTTTGGCCGTGATCACATACGGCGCGTACCAGGCGGTTTCGTCCACATCGCTGAAGCCGCCGGCGCTGTCCGCCGGTTCATACCCCATCATCCGGACGACGATGGCCGCGAATTCCGCTCTGGAAACCGGTCTTTCCGGGGCGAAGGTGCCGTCGGGATACCCTTTGACGATCCCCGCCGCGGCGGCGCCGTTCACATACGGCGCGTACCAGGCGGTTTCATCCACATCCGAGAAGGAACCTCCCGTTTCGGCGGGTTTAACGTTCACCGCGCGGCAGGCGATGGCCGCGGCTTCGGCTCTCGTCAGGAAATGGGCGGGACAGAACACCCCGCCGGGAAATCCCGTCATGATCCCCGCGTGGCGGGCCGCGTAGATCATCTCCGACGCCCAGGCCCAGTCACCGGCGCCGTCATCGTCGCCATAAAGGCCCAGCGGCTTTCTCGCGCCATAGACCTCCGCCAGTTTTTCCAAATCAGCGTCGGAGAGAAGCCCGACTTCCCAGGCTTCCTTCACCGGCGTGAACGTCCCGTCGTGATACAGCAGAAAGCAGGGAACGAGGCTGCCGGAACCGAAATAAAAGGAATAACCGCCGATGTCGTGCCAGACGATATCATCGGTCATCTGCCAGTCCGTTCCGTAGATCAGCACGACGGTACCGCCGTCATATTCCCCGAATTCATAGACCGCCACCTGATCGGGGGTCATCTTTTCATAACCTTTGTCCTCCGGGTGGTTCGCCCTGAGCCAGGTAATATAATCCTGCCGGATCGAATCGGCGGCGCAGACGCCGAGGGACAGAGAGAGCAGAACGGCGCAGATCAGCAGCGCCGACAGCGCCGCTCCCGCGCATCGCTTCCGGTTCATCATTCATGCGCCTCCTTAAACATATCGTTTGCATACAACTCCAATATATATTATATCGGAGTAAAACAAACGCCGAACCAACCTTTTTTCGTTTTTCCGTCCTTTTCATCAAAAAAACCGGGAAAAAACGGAATTACCTATTAAAGGAGGCACCGATATTCCTTTACGCCTTCACAATGCCGAGTTCCCGCAGACGGTCGAAGACCTCGTCCGGCGTCCTGCCAAAATGCTCCGCGAGAAGCGAAAGCTTCGTTCCGCTCCGCACATAGGCGGCGAGTGCTTTATCCTGCCGTTTCGTCCAGCCCGAAGAAGGATTCGCTTCCGGCGGCGGCGCTGCCTCCGGCGCCGGCGGTTCCGCCGCCGGTTTTTCGCTGTCTCCCGCCTCCGCGGCAAAATCCGCGATGACCTTCAAAAACACCGCGCCGTACCGTTCCTGCTTCACCCGGCCCACGCCGCTGATTTCCAAAAACGCCTCGGCGTCGGCGGGCCGTTTGCGGCTCATATCCCGCAGCGCCGCGTCGGAAAAGATGATATAGGCGGGGACTCCCTCTTCCCCGGCGATCTCCCGGCGCTTTTCCCGCAAAAGCTCAAAGAGACCGCTGTCGCCGCCGTCCGCGGCGGGAGCGGCTTTTTTCACCGCCTTCTTTCCGGCGGGCCGCGGCGCTCTCTGACGCAGGATCACCTCTTCGCCGTCGCGGGCGGCGGCAGCGCCCTTTTCCGTCAGGAAGAGAATGGGATATTCCTCGTCGGTCAAGGCGAGATAGCTGTTTTCCGTCAAAGCGTCGATCAGCTCCACAATGGCGGCGCTCTTCATTTTCCTCAGCGCGCCATAGGAGGAGAGGCGGCTCAGCCCCAGTTCGGAGACGCGTTTATTGCGGCTGCCGGCGAGGATGTCGGCGACCATCTTCCGGCCGAAGCGCTGCCGCGTCTCCGCGAGACAGCCGAACACCGCGGCGGCCTCAACACTGCGGTCCGTCTCGGCAAAAACGGCGGTGCAGTTGCCGCAGTGTCCGCAGGAGCCCGGAGATTCCTCCCCGAAATAGCGCAGGATCAGCCCGCGCAGACAGCGGCCGGAGGTACAGTAGGCGGTCATCTGCCGCAGCTGCCGCATCTCGTTTTCACGAATTTCCCGCCTCTGTTCCGGGCCGATGTCGCTTTCCTCGCCGCTGTGGTCGATCAAATAGCGGTTGATGGCGATATCCTTCTGGTCAAAGAGCAGGACACAGTCGGCGGGTTCGCCGTCGCGTCCGGCGCGGCCCGCCTCCTGGTAGTAGCTCTCAAGGTTCTTCGGCATATTATAATGCGCCACAAAAGAGACGTTGGATTTATCGATCCCCATGCCGAAGGCGTTCGTCGCCACCATCACCGTTTTGCGGTCATAGAGAAAATCATCCTGATTCTTCTTTCGCTCCCGATCACTGAGCCCGGCGTGATAGCGGGCAGCGCCGTACCCCATCTGTTCCAGCCGGAAGCAGACCTCCTCCACCGTTTTCCGTGTCGCGCAGTAGACGATACCGCTCTGACCGGCGTGATCCTCCAAAACGCTGAGCAGCTCAGGGAATTTTCCCTTCGGGCGGCGCACGTCAAAAAAGAGATTCGGACGGTCAAAACCGGAGACGAACACCTTCGCCTCTTTCAGACCGAGCAACGCCTCGATATCCGTCCGCACCTTTTCCGTGGCCGTCGCCGTATAGGCGCCGACGACGGGGCGGGCGGAAAGATCGTCGATGAAATCGCGGATCGTCAGATACGCCGAGCGGAAATCGTGCCCCCACTGGGAGACGCAGTGCGCCTCATCCACGGCGACAAAGGAAATTTCCAGCTCCGCGCAGATCTCCCGGAACCGGGGCACGGCAAGGCGCTCCGGCGCCACGTAAATCAGCTTATACCGTCCCGCCGCCATGCGCTCCAGCACTTTCTGATACTGGGACGGGGAAAGGGAGGTGTTGATATACGCCGCCGGGATCCCGGCGGAAACGAGAGCGCCCACCTGATCCTTCATCAGGGAGATCAGCGGCGAGATCACCAGCGTCATGCCGGAAAAGAGCAGCGCCGGAATCTGATAGCAGAGGGATTTCCCCGCTCCCGTCGGCATCACGCCGAGAACGTCGCCGCCGGCGGCGACGGTGTCGATCATCGCTTCCTGACTGTAACGAAATTCTTCGTAACCGAAATATTTTTTCAAAACGTCGTATTTATCCAAGGTTCTCTCTCTTCCCGGTCAGCAGCGAAGCGACCTCTTTTTCATGGGCGCGGAGGGCGCAGCCGCCGTCCGCCGCGGCGTCCGCCAGCCCGCTTTCCCTAAGCGAAACAAAAAACGGTGAATTCAGCGCCGCTTTCAGCGAGCCGTTCTTCAGGCTGCAGCCCACATAGGGCGCGAAGGGACAGGGCTCCGCGCCGCCGCAGGGATTGATATAGAAAAACCCCTTCCCCGCCGCCATACAGCCGCCCAGACTGCTTTCATCGGCAGGCAGGGCCAGGAACAGCGCGCCGGGAAAATCCTTTCGGGCCGTGTTCAGACGGCCCAGAAAAGCCGCCCGGTCCGACGGGTCAAGGCGGCGCGCGCCGTCACCACGCAGCGCGCCGTATTCCGGATAGAGCACGGCCCGGCCCCCGGCGTCAACGAGCCGCGACAAAAAGGCGCTGTCCGTCACGGCCCGCGCGTTTTCCGGGGTCACGGCAACGGAAACGCCGAAAACAGCGCCGTCGGACGAAAGCTCGGACATCGCCCGGGCCGTTTTGTCAAGGGAGCCAGCACCTTCCACACGGAGGATCGGAATCAGATTCCGGCACGACCGCATCAGGGCGATGTTCTCCTCCCGAAAGAGCGTTTCATCGGCAAAAAACGGGAACATAAGACTGGGAAAGCGCCCGGCCAGCGCCAGAACGTCACGGCGGCGCAAAAGACCGTCACCGGTGAGGAGAACGGCGCTGACGCCGATCTCCGCCGCTTCGGCGAAGATCCTCTTCCAATCCGCCGCCGAGAGCGCTTCCCCGCCGCCGGAAAGATCGTTTTCCACGTCAGGCCGGGAAAAAACGCGGCTCGACGTGATACCGGCGATGAGAAGACCGGGGACATGCTCCCCTTTCCTTTCCGCCGCTTTTCGTTTTTTGGCGGCGGCTTCCGCCGACTTCATCGCCGAACGCAAAAAACCGCGCCGATCCGGGTTAAACAGCGAAGACCGCAAAAGGGAATTAAAAATCGAGAGAGCGCCGCGGCTCAGATAAGCGCTCAGGCTCTTGGACATAAAATCACCTTCATTCCGAAATCGTGGTTCTATTATACCACAAATTCGCCGCCGAAAGGAGCACCGCGGCGATCACGCGAAAAAAATCCCAAAGATCGCCGCGATGCACCTCGAAACCGATGTTTTCTTTCGGTTTCCCCGGCGGTATGGTATAATGATAAAAAAAAAGAAGAGAGAGGAGGAAAACGCCATAATCATCAATACCGGATCAAGAACGGACATCCCGGCCTTTTACGGCGAGTGGTTCTTCAACCGCGTCCGGGAAGGCTCCGTCATGACGCGGAACCCCTACTTCCCGGAACAGATCACAAAATACCGCCTCTCCCCCGACGTCGTGGATGTGCTGGCCTTCTGCACCAAAAACCCGGCCCCGATGCTGCCGCGGCTGGCGGAGCTGAAAGATTTCCGCCAATTCTGGTTCGTCACCGTCACCCCGTACGGCAGAGATATCGAACCGGGGGTGCCGGACAAAGAGAGCGTCATGGAAGCGTTCAAAGAACTCTCCAAAAAAGCGGGGCGAACAGCGGTTTCCTGGCGCTATGACCCGGTCTTCCTCTCGGAAGCGTATCCCATGGACTTTCACAAAGAGACCTTCGCGGAGAGGGCGGCGAACCTGGCGGGCCATACCGATCAGGCCGTCGTCAGCTTTATCGACCTGTATGAGAAGACGAAGCGGAATTTTCCCGAAGTCCGGGAGGTATTCGAAAAAGACCAGATCGAACTGGTCAAATCCTTCGCGAAAACGGGAAAAAAATACGGCATGACGGTGCGCCTCTGCTTTGAAAAACGGTCTTTGGGTCAGTACGGCGCGGACACCGAAGGCTGCATGACCAAAACGATTCTGGAACGCGCCGTCGGCGAGGAATTGGCCGCGCCGAAGGGGCCGGGGCCCCGTCCCGGCTGCGGCTGCCTGCTGGGGAACGACATCGGCGCCTACAACACCTGCCGTCATTTCTGCCGCTACTGCTACGCGAATTATGACCGGCGAATCGTCCGGGAGAACGCGCGGCGGCACGACCCGAATTCTCCCCTGCTCGTTGGCGAGGTAAACAGCGAAGACACCATCCATGAGGCAAAGCAGAAAAGCTGGCGCACCGGACAGCGCCTCCTCTTCTGACAATCAAGCCCGCTTCGCCGTACCGCGCGGGGCAAAGCAGGAACCATGCCCCTGCACAAGCAAAGGTCATTTCTGCCTTAAAAGACCTGTTCAACGTGTATTGCAATAAAGTACGTCACACGCGAACCGCAACAAAAAAAGCAGTTGTGCCGTCATCGTTCGTAGGGACAGGTCTCCCGACCTGTCCGCGCGGCAGA
>CADBQN010000023.1 GCA_902796855.1 uncultured Bacillota bacterium
ATCCGTATGATGGAAACCCGTCCTTTGTCCAAAGACAAGAGATGGCGCTTAGTAGAAATTATCGAAAAAGCCCCGATCGTCTGAGGGCATTAAGAAAGGGGGCAATCAGACATGATCCAACAGGAAACCAGACTCAAAGTCGGTGATAATACCGGCGCTAAAGAGCTGTTATGCATTAAAGTATTGGGCGGTGCCGGCCGTCGTTACGCCAGCGTCGGCGATGTCATCGTCTGTTCGGTCAAAAGCGCCACACCCGGTGGCGTGGTAAAAAAAGGGCAGGTCGTTAAGGCTGTCGTCGTCAGAACGAAAAAGGAAATCCGCCGTGAGGACGGTACCTACATTCGCTTTGACCAGAACGCGGCGGTCATCATCAAAGACGACGGTCAGCCCCAAGGCACCCGTATCTTCGGGCCCGTGGCGAGAGAACTGAGAGAAAAGAACTACATGAAGATCGTTTCTCTGGCGCCGGAAGTACTGTAAAATTTTAGGAGGTGGACGAATTGGCGAACGCCAAAACGCATATCAAAAAAGACGATACGGTAATGGTCATTACCGGTAAAGACGCCGGCAAGACCGGTAAAGTCCTCCAGGTGCTTCCCGGCAAAGGCAGGGTTGTTGTGGAAGGGATCAACGTGGTGAAAAGACACACCAAACCCACCCAGAAGAACCCCCAGGGCGGCATCATGGAAAAACCCGCCGCGATAGACCTCTCCAACGTGATGCTCTATTGCGGGAAATGCAGCAAAGTTACGAGAATCTCGATGAAAAACGTCGACGGAAAACAGGTTCGCCAGTGCAAGCACTGCGGCGAAATCTTAAAGTAAGCGGGAAGGAGGCAATCTAATGGCAAGACTCAAAGATAAATATACCGAAGAGATCGTACCTGCCCTGAAAGAAAAATTTCAGTATGGCAACATCATGGAAGTTCCCAAACTCGTGAAGATCGTTGTCAACATGGGGCTGGGCGAAGCCATCGCCAATCCCAAGGCTTTGGACGCCGCCGTCAGCGATATGACGCAGATCACCGGTCAGAAACCGATCATCACCAAGGCGAAGAAATCCGTCGCCGCCTTTAAAGTCAGAGAAGGTATGTCCATCGGCTGCAAAGTGACGCTGAGAGGCGAAAAGATGTATGAATTCTGCGACCGCCTCGTCTCCGTGGCGCTGCCCCGCGTCAGAGACTTTAAGGGGATCTCCCCCAAAGCCTTCGACGGCCGCGGCAACTATACGTTAGGTCTGAAAGAACAATTGATTTTCCCTGAAATCGAATACGATAAGATCGACAAGATCCGTGGCCTGGAAGTTTGCTTTGTCACTTCGGCCAAAAGCGATGAAGAAGCCAAAGAGCTCTTGAGACTGCTCGGCATGCCCTTCGCCAAGTAAGTCGGAATAAGGAGGAAACAACGTGGCAAAAAAATCAATGATTGCGAAACAAGGGCGCAAGCCCAAGTATTCCGTTCGCGGATATAATCGCTGCAAGATCTGCGGCAGACCCCACGCCTACATGCGCAAATTCGGCATCTGCAGGGTTTGCTTCAGAGAACTGGCTTACAAGGGAGAAATCCCCGGCGTAACCAAGTCCAGCTGGTAACCGGAAGGAGGTAATAAAATGGTCATGACAGATCCCATTGCCGATTTCCTTACCAGAATCCGCAATGCAAATACTGTTTACATGGAAAAGGTGGAAATCCCCGCCTCGAAAACGAAATTGAGCTTAGCCAACATTCTCAAAGAAGAAGGCTATATCAAAGATGTCGAATATATCGAAGATGGCAAACAAGGCTTCTTACGTCTTTATCTCAAATACGGTGCAAACCGCGAAAAGGTCATCACCGGTCTGAAGAGAATCAGCCGCCCCGGTTTGAGAGTTTATGCCCAGAAGGATGAGCTGCCGAAAGTTTTGGGCGGCCTCGGCATCGCCGTTATTTCCACGTCGAAAGGTCTTATGACCGACAAAGACGCCCGCAAAGCCGGGATCGGCGGCGAAGTAATGTGCTATATCTGGTAAACAAAACGAAATTTACGAAACTCAAATTGGGAGGTGCAACATGTCTCGTATAGGCAAAATGCCGGTAGTGATCCCTTCCGGAGTCAAAATTGATTTGGAGGGCAAACACATCACCGTGGAAGGCCCCAAAGGCAAACTCGAAAGGGACATTCATCCTGATATCGATGTGAAAATCGAAGGTGAGGAACTCATCGTGACTCGCCCCAGCGATGATAAAAAACACGCAGCGCTGCACGGTCTCACCCGGGCGCTCATCAACAACATGGTCGTCGGCGTGACCGACGGTTTCAAAAAAGACCTGGAACTGGTCGGCGTCGGTTACCGTGCCGCCAAACAGGGGAACAACCTTGTTCTTACCGTCGGTTATTCCCATCCCGTTGAAATGGAACCCGCCGATGGCATCACCATCGACGTTCCCACCCCGAACCGCGTCACCATCAGCGGTATCGATAAGGAAAAGGTCGGCGCTTTCGCGGCCAACGTCCGCGCCGTCCGCCCGCCGGAACCTTACAAAGGCAAAGGCATCAAATACGATGGTGAAGTAATCAAACGGAAAGCCGGTAAAGCCGGTGTGAAAGCCGGTTAAAGGAAGGAGCGCTTGTTTTGTATAAACCGTATAACAGAAAAGCTGTTCGGAGAAAAAAACACGCCAGTGTCAGATTAAAGATTTCCGGTACGCCGGAATGCCCTCGCCTGGCTGTTTTCCGCAGCGCAAAACATATCTATGCCCAAATCATCGATGATGTCGCCGGCAATACCCTGGCAGCCGCTTCCACGCTGGACGCTTCCCTGAAGGAAAACTACGGCGGGAACAAAGAAGCCGCCGCGGCCGTGGGCAAGCTCATCGCTGAGAGAGCTCTCGAAAAAGGCATCAAAACCGTGGTCTTTGACCGCGGCGGAATGATCTACCACGGCAGAGTGAAGGCTCTCGCCGACGGTGCCAGAGAAGCCGGACTTGAATTTTAAGAGGGCAAGGAGGGAAACAGATGTCCAGAATTGACGCCAATCGTCTTGGTGAACTGACCGAAACCATCGTCAACATCAACCGTGTCGCCAAAGTTGTAAAGGGCGGCCGCCGTTTCAGCTTCAGCGCTCTCGTTGTTGTCGGTGATGGCGAAGGTCATGTCGGCTACGGCATGGGGAAGGCCGGGGAAGTGCCCGAAGCCATCCGCAAAGCCGTGGAAGACGCCAAGAAAAATATGATCTATGTACCTATCGTAAACTATACGCTTCCTCATGAAACCATCGGCCGGTTCGGCGCCGCCAGAGTTATGCTCAAGCCCGCCGCCCCCGGTACCGGTGTGATCGCCGGCGGCCCCGTCCGTGCCGTCCTGGAAGCCGTGGGGATTCGCGACATCCTGACGAAGTCCCTGGGTTCCAACAACGCGATCAACATGGTCTCCGCGACGTTCGCCGGTCTCAAAGAAATGCGCACGGTGGAAGACGTGGCGCGTCTCAGAGGCAAAACCGTGAAGGAAATCTTGGGTCAGGAGGATTAAAGCCATGGCAAAAATCAAGATTACCCTGGTGAAAAGTGTCATCGGATACAGCGAACAGCAGAGAAAGACCGTCCGTTCTTTGGGTCTCACCAAAACCGGCCGCTCTGTGATCCAAAACGATACCCCCGATATCCTGGGGAAAGTGAAAAAAGTAAACCATCTGCTGAAGGTGGAAGAAGTCGACAGCTAAGTACCCAAGGGAGGTAAAATTATGAATTTAAGTGATTTAAAGCCCGCCGAAGGGTCGAGAAAAGCCGCCACCCGTAAAGGTCGCGGGATCGGCTCCGGTTTAGGCAAAACCGCAGGCAAAGGTCACAAAGGTCAAAAAGCCCGTTCCGGCGGCGGCGTCCGCCCCGGTTTTGAAGGCGGCCAGATGCCCTTGCAGCGCAGACTGCCGAAGAGAGGCTTTACCAATATCAACAAAAAGATCATTGCCGAAGTCGCTTTGCAGGATCTCAACCTCTTTGAGGAAAACACCGTGATCACTCCCGAAACCCTTTGGGAAGCCGGTCTCATCAAAGCTCCCTGCGACGGCGTGAAAGTGCTCTCCAACGGAGAGATCGAAAAACCGGTGACTTTGCAGTTCATCAATTGCAGCAAAGCCGCCGCCGAAAAGATTGAAGCTGCGGGTGGAAAAATCGAAAAGTAGAGGTGATGTCCGATGCTTTCAACGCTTTTAAACGCGTTAAAGGTGAAAGAACTCCGAGGAAAGCTGATATTTACGCTCATCATGTTCCTGATTTTCCGTCTCGGCGCGCACATTCCCGCCCCCGGAATCAACCCTGATGTATTGAGCTCCTATTTTTCCCAGAACATTTTTGGTTTCGTCGATATTATTTCCGGCGGGGCCTTCAAGAACATCAGTCTGTTCGCCATGGGGATCATGCCCTACATCAACGCTTCAATCATCATGAACCTGCTGACCATCGTGATTCCCTATTTCGAGAATCTCTCGAAACAGGGGCCCGAGGGCCGCAAAAAAATGGCTCAGCTCACCCGTTACGGCTGTGTGATCCTCGCCTTTGTTCAGGCTCTGGCCATGTCCTTCTACCTGAAAGACGCGATGTATCACTTCAATTTCTTCACCGTATTGGCCCTGGCCATTTCCCTGACCGCCGGTACGGCGATGCTGATGTGGATGGGTGAAATGATCACCGAAAAAGGCATCGGCAACGGGATCTCCCTGATCATCTTCGCCGGGATCGCCTCCCGCATCCCCAGCGGCTGCGCCTATGTGTTCCAGTCGCTGAGAAGCGGTGAAACAAACTTCTTCGCCGTGCTGCTCTTTGCCGTGATCGCCCTGATCATCATCGTCGGCATCATCTACATCCAGGAAGGCCAGAGAAGACTTCCGGTACAGTACGCCAAGCGCGTCGTCGGCCGCAAGGTCTACGGCGGCCAGAGCACCTTCATCCCGATGAAGGTCAACCAGGCCGGCGTCATCCCGATCATCTTCGCGATGTCCCTGCTGATGCTGCCCACCATGATCTTCGGGTTCTTCCCGAACAACACGGTCTGCGCCGCCATCGCCGGATGGTTCAGCGCCGATCATCCCGTCTACATGATCTTGTACGTCGCCCTGATCATCTTCTTCACCTACTTCTACACGGCGGTTACGTTCAGCCCCGTGGATGTCGCTGATAACCTGAAGAAGAACGGCGGCTTCATCCCGGGCCTCCGTCCCGGCCGCCCCACCGCGGAATACATCGACAAGATCCTCACCCGCTTAACACTGGCCGGCGCGATTTTCTTAGCCTTTATCGCCCTGCTGCCCAACTTGATGATGGCCATCACCAAGCTTGATCTGGGCTTTGGCGGTACGTCGTTGCTGATCGCCGTCGGTGTTGCCCTGGATACGATGAAACAGCTGGAAAGTCAGGTTCTGATGCGCAGCTATCAGGGATTTATGAAATAAGGAGAAAAACTATGAGATTGGTCTTATTGGGACCTCCCGGAGCCGGCAAAGGAACGCAGGCTCAGAGTTTGGTCGAAAAATACAATATCGTCCACATCTCCACCGGCGATTTGCTCCGTGCCGCCGTGAAGGCCGGCACCGAATTGGGCAAGGAAGCCAAAGGTTATATGGAATCGGGGCAATTAGTCCCCGATACCCTTATCCTTGGTCTGGTGGAAGAAAGGATCCAGAAGGAAGATTGCCAAGAGGGATTCCTCCTGGATGGCTTTCCCAGAACGCCGGCGCAGGCCGACGCCTTGGATGAAATGCTCAAAAAACTCGGTCAGAAACTGGACGCCGTCATCAACATCGAGGTGCCCCTCGATAAGCTGATGGCCCGGCTGACCGGCCGCCGGGTCTGCAAGGCCTGCGGCGCCACGTATCACGTCACCTTCAATCCGTCTCCCAAGGGCGACGATTGCGGTGTCTGCGGCGAACCGCTGATCCAGCGCGCCGACGATACGGAAGAAACCGTTAAGAACCGTCTTGACGTTTACGAACGGCAGACGGCTCCCCTCATCGACTACTATACCGAAGCCGGTATCATCAAGAACATCGATGGGGATCAGGACATTCAGAAAGTCCTGGAAGATATTGCCATTGCCCTGGGAGGCAAAGCATGATCAGCATAAAAAACAAGGAACAAATCGCCAAAATGCGCGACGCCGGCAAGATCGTCGCGGAAGTACTGGCCCTCATGGAAGAACACGTGGAACCCGGCGTGTCCACATGGGAGCTGGACGAGATTGCCGAGAATCACATCCGCAAATGCGGCGCCGTTCCGACTTTTTTGGGCTACGGCGGCTTCCCCGCTTCCATCTGCGCCTCCATCAACGAAGAGGTCGTTCACGGGATCCCGAATCGCAGCCGCATCTTAACTGAGGGAGATATCATCAGTATCGATGTGGGCGCCACCTTCCGCGGCTATGTGGGTGACGCGGCGAGAACGTTTCCCGTGGGAAACATCAGCGATGAGAACGCTCGGCTCATCGAAGTAACGAAACAATCCTTCTTTGAAGGGCTGGCGCGGGCAAAAAAAGGGAACCGCTTAGGCGATATTTCCAACGCGATTCAACGGTATGTGGAGAGACATGGCTATTCCGTCATCCGCGACCTCGTCGGTCACGGTGTCGGGGAACAGATGCATGAGGATCCTCCCGTTCCCAATTACGGCAAAAAAGGCCGGGGCATCAGGCTCTGCGAAGGTCTCACCATCGCGGTGGAGCCGATGGTCGCCGCCGGTCACTACGCTCTGGAACAGCTTGCGGATCATTGGACCTACGTAACGAGAGACGGTTCGATGACGGCCCACTATGAAAACACCTTTGCCATTACCGACGGAGAACCTGAAATATTAACCAGACTTTAAGGGGTGGTAGATAAGATGGAGTGGTCGATAGGACAGATGGTCATTTCCAAGCAGGGCCGCGACAACGGCACCGTCTACGCGGTGATGCGGGTGGAAGATAATTTCTGCTTTGTCGCCGACGGCCGGAAAACGACGTATCTGAAACCGAAGAAGAAAAATGTGAAACATCTGCAGGCTACCCATTGGGTTTCCGCGGAAATCGAAGAGACGCTTCAGGGTGGCAAAATCCCCACCGACGCGGAAATCAGGGAGTTTTTGAATAAACATCGCTCAGAAAACTGAGCCCAGGAGGTTACCGGATGTCGAAACAAGACGCTATCGAAGTCGAAGGCACAGTCGTGGAACCGCTGCCGAACGCAATGTTTACCGTGGAACTGGCCAACGGCCATAAGGTGCTGGCCCATGTTTCCGGCAAGATCCGCATGAATTTCATTCGCATCCTGCCGGGGGATAAAGTTACTGTTGAATTAAGCCCCTACGATCTGAATCGTGGGCGCATCGTCTACCGCTACAAGTAATCGGCGGAAAAAAATTCGCGCAGAGGAAAAGGAGGGATTACCGTGAAAGTTCGCGCTTCGGTAAAACCAATTTGCGAAAAATGCAAAATCATTAAGAGAAAAGGGACCGTCATGGTCATTTGCAAAAACCCCAAACATAAACAGAAACAAGGTTAACGGAATAAAGAATCGATTGAAATTGGAGGTGCATGTAATCAATGGCACGTATTGCTGGTGTTGATATCCCCCGTGATAAAAGAGTGGAAGTTGCCTTGACCTATATCTACGGCATCGGCCTTCCCACCGCCAAAAAGATCTTGGCGGAAGCCAACATCGACGGAAATATCAGAGTGAAAGATTTATCGGAAGACCAGGTCAACGTCATCCGTGACATCGTCAACAACAAATATCTGGTAGAAGGCGACCTCCGCCGCGACGTCGCTCTCAACATCAAACGTCTGGTGGAAATCAGCTGCTACCGCGGCATCCGCCACAGAAGAGGTCTCCCCGTCAGAGGCCAGAAGACAAAAACCAACGCGCGTACCCGCAAAGGTCCGAAACGGGCCGTATCCGGCAAACGCAAGAAATAAGGGAAGGGGGACAGTATCATGGCAAGAAGACAGACTCGCAGAAGAAAAGAGAAAAAGAACATCGAATACGGCGTGGCCCACATCAATTCCACGTTCAATAATACGATCATCGTCATCACCGACAAGGCCGGCAACGCGATTTCCTGGTCCACCGCCGGGGCTTCCGGTTTTAAAGGCTCCAGAAAGAGCACGCCGTTCGCCGCTCAGCTCGCCGCCGAAACCGCCGCCAAAGCCGCGATGGAACACGGCATGAAGACCGTTGAATGCGTCGTCAAAGGCCCCGGCAGCGGCAGAGAAGCCGCCATCCGTTCGCTCCAGGCGACGGGCCTCGAAATCAGCATGATCAAGGACGTCACTCCCATTCCTCACAATGGCTGCCGTCCGCCCAAAAGAAGAAGAGTTTAGGAGGTGTCCTCAGTCAATGGCACGTTATACAGAATCTCAATGCCGGCTCTGCCGTCGTGAAGGAGAAAAGCTCTATTTGAAGGGTGACCGCTGCTTCGGCGAAAAATGCTCCTTCTCGAAGAGAAGTTACGCTCCCGGTCAGCACGGCGCTGCCGCGGCGCGTAAAAAACGCTCGGAATATGGCCTTCAGTTAAGAGAAAAAGAAAAAGTCCGCCGCATCTACGGCGTTTTGGAAAAACAGTTCCGCCTTTACTACAAAGCCGCGGTTAGAAAAGGCGGCGTCACCGGGGAAAATCTCCTCGTCCTCTTGGAATCCCGTCTTGACAACGTCGTTTATCGCGCCGGTCTGGCCAACAGCCGCAACGAAGCCCGTCAGCTGGTGCTTCACGGCCACTACACCGTGAACGGTAAAAAGGTGAACATCCCCTCCTTCCTCGTGAAGAAAGGCGATGTCGTCGCCGTTTCCGCGAAGAGCAAAAAGAGTCCGAAATTCCAGGCCATTGCCGAACTGGCCGCCGTCAAATCCATTCCTGAGTGGCTTACGCTGGATAAGGATAATCTCGTTGCCACCGTCGCCGAAGCGCCGACGCGTGAATCGATCGATATCCCCATCGAAGAACACCTGATCGTTGAATTCTACTCCCGCTAAGGTTTAAGTAGTTTTTAAGGTTCGATAGTTTATATAAGGAGGCCAGATATATGCTGTCAGGAATGGAAAAACCGAAGATCCAATGTGTGGAAACGAATGATGCGAAAACATATGGCCGCTTTGTTGTGGAACCTCTGGAACGGGGCTACGGCATCACTTTAGGCAACGCGCTGCGCCGCGTCCTGTTGTCGTCTCTTCCCGGGGCCGCAGTGACATCGGTGAAAATCGACGGAGTGCTCCACGAATTCACCACCATTACGGGAGTATACGAAGACAGTACCGATCTGATTCTGAATCTGAAAGGTCTCTGCGTAAAGCTTCACACCGATGAGGAAAAGGTTATGACCCTCGACGCCGAAGGCGAAGGCGAAATAACCGGCGCCGACTTTGAGCACAGCTCCGAAGTGGAAATCCTCAACCCGGAACATCACATCGCGACCCTTGATTCCAACGGGAGCCTTCATATGGAAGTCACCGTGGAACGGGGCAGAGGTTACAACAGTGTTGAAAAGAATAAGAAGGAAAATGCCCCCATCGGCGTGATCCCCATCGACTCGTTCTTTTCCCCGATCACAAAAGTGATCTTCCACGTGGAAGATACCCGCGTCGGTCAGCAGACCGACTTTGACAAACTGACGCTGGATATTTGGACCGACGGGAGCATCCTGCCGGAAGAGGCCATCAGCAAGAGCGCGAAGATCCTCTCCGAATATCTGAAACTGTTCATCGGTCTGACGGAACTGCCCGGTGACGATATCATCATGATCGAAAAACAGGAAGACAGCAAGGATAAGATCCTGGACATGACCATCGAGGAATTGGATATGTCCGTTCGCTCCTATAACTGTCTGAAGCGCGCCGGCATCAACACCGTTCAGGAACTGACCCAGCGCACCGAAGAAGACATGATGAAAGTCAGGAATCTCGGGAGAAAATCCCTGGAAGAAGTTGTTGAAAAACTCACCGAGCTCAATCTCTCCCTGCGCAAGCCGGAAGACTGAGATCTCGTTCCCACAAAGTACACGAAAAGGAGGAAACTACAGTGGCATACGGCAGACTCAGAAGAAACAGCGCCCATCGCCGGGCCATGCTGAGAAACATCACGACTTCCCTTTTGGATAAGGAAAGCATCGAAACGACCGCTCCCAAAGCGAAAGAGCTGAAGAGCATCGCCGAAAAGATGATCACCCTCGGCAAGAAAGGCAACCTGCATGCCAGAAGACAGGCGCTTGCCTATATTCAGGACGAAGATGTCGTCACCAAGCTGTTCACCGTTTTGGCGGAACGCTATAAAGACAGACCCGGCGGGTACACCCGTACCATCAAGCTGGGCACCAGAAAAGGTGACGCGGCTGAAATGGTTCGGATTGAATTGGTCTGATCGACACATCCGTTTTTTTGAGGAAGAGGGCAGTTCTGCCCTCTTCCCTGTTATATGGGACAAGACCCGCGGGGAAAGCCATGGAACGAAAGATCCTGCTGACAATCGCATATAAGGGGACAAACTACTGCGGCTTTCAGCGCCAGCCCAACGGCGTTTCCGTTGAGGCGCTCCTCAATGAGGCGCTGTCCAAAATCGCCGGTCATCCCGTGACGATCCTCGGCGCCAGCCGCACCGACGCCGGCGTTCACGCTTTGGGTCAGCGGGCCACGTTCTTACTGCGGGGGCGGATCCCGACGGAGCGGATTCCCGCCGCCGTCAACGGTCTGCTCCCCGGCGATATCGTCGTCACCGCCGCCGAGGAGGCGTCGGCGGACTTTCACTGCCGCTACGACGCCGTCGGCAAGCATTACCGCTATACGGTGCGCAATGCCGCGCTGCCTTCGCCCTTTGACCGGGAGACCGCCTATTTCTTCCCGGGAGACCTCGATACGGCGGCGATGGCGGCGGCGGTCCCGCTCCTCACCGGGGAACGGGATTTCCGGGCTTTTACGGCGTCCAACAGCGGCAGAACGAATTTTATCCGCCGTCTCGACGATATTGCGATCCGCCGCGGCGGCGACTATCTCCATTTTGATTTTTGGGGGAACGGTTTCCTCTATAAAATGGTGCGGAGTCTGACCGGCGCGCTGATCGACGTCGGCCGCGGTTATCTCAGCCGGGAGACGATCGCCGCCGCCGTCAAGAGCGGCGACCGCTCGCTGCTTTCGCTGACAGCGCCGGCCATGGGATTGTGCCTGATAAAAATCTACTACGACGACGAATATTTTCTTGACAAAGAGGCGCTTTTGCGCTAAAATAATGGAGTATCGCCATAAAGGGGAGCTCCGCCCCGTGCGAACCGATGTGGCGGCACGGAAAAATTGAAAATGAATGATTTTCCAGGAGGAAACGACATGCAAACCACTTATATGGCAAAACCCAGCGAAGTGGAATCGAAGTGGTACATCCTCGACGCCGAAGGCAAAAGCCTCGGCCGCGTCGCCACGGAAGCTGCCCGCTTGCTGAGAGGTAAACATAAACCGACTTTCACCCCGCACATTGATACCGGCGATCATGTCATCGTGATCAACGCTGAAAAAGCCGTCCTCACCGGCAAAAAGCTCGATCAGAAATTCGCCTATCATCATTCCGGTTATCCCGGCGGCCTGAAGTCCATTTCTTACCGCAGACTGATGGAAACCAAACCCGAACTGGCCATGGAATACGCGATCAAAGGGATGATCCCCCACAATCGCCTCGGCCGTCAGATGCTGAAAAAAGTTCGCATCTACAAAGGCGCCGAACACAACCACGCGGCTCAGAAACCGGAAGTATGGAATTTCTAAGGCGGAAGAGGAGAAATGGCAGATAAATTTTATGGCACTGGCCGCCGCAAAAACGCCATCGCCAAAGTCTGGCTGAAAGCCGGCGAAGGCAATATCGAAGTCAACGGTAAAGATCTTGAAGAATATTTCGGCAAAAAGACCTTGGAAATGGTGGTCAAACAGCCTTTGGAAACCACCGGTTCCACCGGGAACTATGACGTCATCGCCAAAGTCCAGGGCGGCGGGATGTCCGGTCAGGCCGGCGCCATCCGCCACGGCCTTTCGAGAGCTCTTGTCGAAGCCAACGCCGATTTCCGTCCGGCGCTGAAAGAAGCGGGCTTTATGACCCGTGACCCGAGAATGAAAGAACGCCGCAAATACGGCCTGAAAAAAGCCCGTAAAGCGTCTCAGTTCTCCAAACGTTAACCGATACGAAAATCATCAGACGCTCCGCTTTCGCGGAGCGTTTTTCTTCCCTGAAACACGGCGCGGCCGTCCTCAGAACAGAGGCGGCCGCGCCGTTTCCGTATTTTCTTTGGTTTTGCTCCTTCCGCGCCGACCGTTCCGCCGCCGCGGGAAAGGACCTCCTCAATCGTTCAGAACGTCGCTTAAAGCGCGGAGCATCTTGTCCACGTCTAAGGGTTTCGCCACGTGGGCCTGCATGCCGGCTTCCGCGGCGGCGAGTTCATCCTCTTTAAAGGCGTTGGCGGTCATGGCGATGATGGGAATTCTCGCCAGAGCTTCGTTTTCCAGGCCGCGGATGGCCCGCGTCGCCGCGTAGCCGTCCATCACCGGCATCTGGATGTCCATCAGCACGGCGTCATAATGACCCGGCGATGCGGCGGCGACCATGTCCGCGGCATCTTTGCCGTTTTTCGCTTCTTCCACCTCAAAGCCGAACTGTGTCAGCAGCAATTTGGCGATCTCCCTGTTGATTTCGTTGTCTTCCGCCAGGAGCAGGCGTTTGCCGCTGAAATCGGTCTTCTTGTCCGCCGCCGTCTTCTCTTCGCGCGCGGGGCTGTCCCCGGCTGCCGCCGGATCGAAGGCGAGGCGGAGAATGAATTCCGTGCCGGCGCCGGGAGCGGTGACGACCTCGATGTCGCCGCCCATCAGATCGACGAGGTTCTTGGTGATGGCCAGCCCCAGCCCCGTTCCCTGGATCCCGCTCACCGTCGAGGTGCGCTCCCGCTCAAAGGCGGAAAACATCCGTTCGGCGAACTCCGCGGACATGCCGATGCCGTCGTCTTTCACGCGCAGCTCGAACCGGCGCTGTTCCTCGCCGCCGTCGGTCTCCCAAAGGGAAACGGCGATGGATCCGCCGGCGGGGGTGAATTTGTAAGCGTTGCTGAGAAGGTTCAGCAAAACGCGGTGCAGGCTCTTTTTATCGCACAGTACCCAGGGATGTCGCACCTGGGTGCTGTCGACGGAAAAGGAAATGGCTTTTTCCCGCATCTGCTCGTCAAAGAGGTCTTTCGTCTCCTCAAGGAGCGCGGTGATATCTTCCGGGGCGCAGATCAGCTCGACGGCGCCGCTTTCAATGCGGCTCATCTCCAGGATGTCGTTGATGATCTCCAAAAGCTGCTGACCGGAGCTGTCGATTTTGCGCAGGTAAGCGTCTTTCTCCGCTTCGGAGGTGTTTTCCCCCAGAGCCAGGCGGGTAAAGCCGATGATGGCGTTCATCGGCGTGCGGATGTCGTGGGACATGGTGAAGAGGAACTGGCTTTTCGCCCGGCTGCTCTCTTCGGCGTGGATCTTTTCCCGCTCCATGGTGTCGTGGCGCTGTTTCAGCAGGTTCTGGATGTAGAGCATGACGACGAGGCCGATGAAGATCACCAGCACAAGGATAATGATGTTCCTGATGATGACCGTCCGGAGCCCGGCGGCGGCCGTGGCGTTCAGCAGTTGCAGCGTGAACCACATCAGCACCGAATAGAGCAGCAGGGAAAACAGCACCGTGCTGGAAGTGGAAACGCCGCCGTAATCGGGGAGCTGGCTTTGGCTCATCGTCTTCCAATAGAAGAGAAAGCCCAGCAGGCACCAGAACGCCAGCATCAGGAAGGATTCCGCTCCCATGGTCTCAAAGGCGGTCACTTTGGGGATCAGCTGGACGATGACGAAGGCCACGGTGATGCCGGTGCCGATGACGCCGGTGATCTTGATTTTTTTGTTGTTTTCCGCCTTCGCGATTTTAAAGGCCGAGGCCGAGGTGTAGCCGAAGCCGACGATGGCGCCGAAAGTCGTCAGTTCCACGAACCATTCCAGGGCGTTCCGCCCCAAAAAGGAGATGACGATGGAAATGACCATGATGAAGAGGATGCAAAATGAGGTGCTGGAAAATCTTTCCGAGAGGATTCGGTCCTCCGCCATGGTGGAGAGGACCCGGGTCGCGGCGCGGTAAGCGCCGATGACGCCGGTGAGGATCGCCGCCAGCGCCGTCACGCCCATAATTATCAGGCCGGGGCCGCCGATGATCTCTTTCGCCGCGTAGAACGTCGGCACCGTGGCCACGCCGGAGAGATCGTCCAGATGGTTGATATACGATTGCCAGGAGGGGTAGTTGTCGGGAACGGCGGTGACGCTCACCAGGGACATGGCGGCGTAGACGAAGCCGCCGAGAAGGATCGAAAGGGCGATGATCTTATGGGATTTTTTGATCGGGAACTCAAAGTGGGCGGTCTCTAAGGAGATCACGTCAAAGCCGACGAAGGCCCAGGGGGAAAGCAGCACGATGGTGAGAATGACCGAGACGGAGTCGTTGATGTCCGGGCTGAAGTTGGAGAAAAGGGTCTCGGCGCGGAAGCGGCTGAGGCAGACGACGGTGATGATAACGGCGCCGAGGAGCAGAAGGATGGCGAGGATCGTCTGGATCCGCTGCAAGAACGGCTTTTTCAGGATGAACAGCAGGCCGATGATGACCAGCGTCGCCACGGAGAGCGCCACTTCCGAAAGGTAGATGTGGTAGCCGGCGATCTGATAGTGCCAGCCGACCTGAAAGAGATCGCCAAAGAGTGTCCGGCTGACGACGAAGAGCGCCGTGGCGTTCAAAAAGACGATGGACATATAGGAAAGGCTCAAAAACCAGGAGCAGAGAAAGGCGTGGTCCCGGCCGAAAGCCTCTTTCGTGTAGGTATAGACGCCGCCGGTGCCCGGTCTGCGGGTCATCAAAAAAGCGTAGTTTGTGCCGATGATCAGCATAATGACGGCGCTGACGGCCATGGCGATGACGGTACCGCCGGGCCCCGCCGTCGGCAGGAACGTGGTTCCGGGCATGACAAAAGCGCCCCAGCCGATGATGCAGCCGAAGGCGATGGCCCAGACGTCGGTCTGGGAGAGATACCGCGCCATGCCGGCGCTTTGAAGGTTGTTCGGGGCAGCCATAGATCCAAACACTCCTTTTGTCGGTGCGGATGACTCGCCGCTGCGTTTTCCCTGCTTGGCGGCGTCAGCATTTCCGAAATAATGATGGTTTCGTGTCCTTAAAGGGTTCTGTCGCGATACATCATAAGTGTACCACGGATAACGGATGATGTCAAAACCATGGAGCCGATCTCCTTTTCTTCTTTCAGCGGGAAAAAGAGAAGGCGCCTTTCACCGTGAAGGTGAAAGACGCCGCTTTTGAATTCCTTTCAGGAAAGCCGGGACATCATGCCGTTGAGCACCTGTTCAGTCAGGAAGAGCGCTCCCTCGATCCCCAGGTGGGTCTTGGGGATCAAGTCGATGTAGCCCATGCCCGGCTGATTGATCTCAATGCCGCAGAAGGTCCTGTTCCGCAGCATCAGCTCGGAAATGAGGTTCGCGTCGGCGAATACCAGCTCCGCCCCGTCGGCTTCGGCGGCGTTCATCGCCAAATAGTCGCTGAGAAAGGTGGTGTAGGCCGCTTTTTGGGAGGGGCTCCCCCCGACGTAAAAAGACAGGCCCTTGGGCTTGCCGGACATCGTGTAAACCTGGTGGATCTTATACCAGGCCAGGGCCCTTGCCCGTTCGCTCTCGGTTTTCAGCGCCGCGTCCGACAGACCGAGAATCGCGCAGATTTCGGAGAACATCCGCTCCGTGGCGTCAAAGCCCACCGGCGGCCCGGAACAAAGGTAGCAGGGCGTGCCGAGATGTTCTTCCAAAAACCGGGCCGCGGCGGTTCCTGTTTCCGGATAGACCACCACATTCAGATCGGCGTCGCCCAGCAGGGCCAGGTCCGCCAGGGAAGAACCGGCGCAGGGGCAGGCGGTGACTACGATGCCGCAGAGGGCGAAGAGGCGTTTCAGCTCCTTCAGGTCGCCTTCAAAGTATCGGTGCCAAATGGAGATTCCCAGCAGATTGACGCGTTTCTTTTGCTTCTCCGGCGCGGGTCTGTCGCGCCACAGCGCCGGGCCGGTCTGTTCCAAAAGCGCCAGCAGCGCCTCGGCGTATCCCTCCTCAAAGGGTTCGGAAAATCCCGGCGATTCCAGCATGACGGCGTGTCCCTCGGGCAGCAGCGACCGGGTCAGTTCCGTCAGATCGTCGCCGATCAGCGCCGCGCCGGGGGAATTGATAATGGCGAAGAGGTCAAAATCAACGTTCTCCCTGATGTAGGTCATCGCGGCGGCGACTTTTTCCCTGGTGCCGTAGACGTAGTCGTAACCGTCCAGGTAGGTGCAGGGCACCCGTTCCTGACGGAAGAACCAGTCGTTCAGATAGTTGTAATCCACCGGCACCCGTTCGCCGCTGCCTTCGGCGGGGAGATAGAGCAGCGGGCGGACGGTGATGAACTGAGAGGTGGTGCTGTGATAAAAACGGCAGCCCATGGGCCCGTTGAGCAGCACCACGGTATTCCTCATCCCCTCCAGGGCGAAGATCATGCCGGTCAGCGCGTCAGGAGAAATACGTTTCAAACAGTCTGCGGTCACGGATCCAATCCCCCTCTCTCTCGTTTTTCGCCAATGTCGCCCAGCGCCGCAGCGTGTGGATCCCGGCGTGGAACCCCGCCTGCTGGGTCATGGGCATGTTGTCCAAAAGATAGTCCCCGGGCGGCACGGCGGAGGTGTAGTTGGAGAGCACGAGATCCGGCTTTGTCCGGCGGATCTTCTCCATCACCGCCGGCCAGTCGGCGACTTCCTCAATGACGGGGTACCGCTCGGGGAAATCGGTGATTTTCATTTCCTTGCGCAGGTAATTCAGAACGCCGACCCAGACGAATTCCATTCCCGCCGCCGTCGCCGTTTCCAAAAGCCAGTCCATATTGGTGTTGATGGTCGTCATCAGGATCCGCTTCCCCGCCAGTTTTGACCGCAGCTCTCTGATGGCGTCGTCGTAGCGTTGCTGTTCCTCCCGGAGCACCGGCAGAACGCGGTCTTTCCGGTCAAAGAATTCCCCGATCTGTTCCAGAAAACGGCGGGTTTCCCGGAACCCCACGGGGATACAGCCGTCGAGGAAGCGGCAGCCGTACCGCCGTTCCAGCCAGGCGCGGAGCTTCTGATTGTCCTCACCGTCGGAAGCCAGAAGGTTCAGCGGCGCCGCCGTCAGACGGCGGACCTCCTCGGTCCTGGCGCCGCCGAGGAAGCGGCAGTTGATCTCAATGCCCATGCGCTCCAGCAGTCCCTTGACGGTGCGGTAGTTGACGTCCAGATCGTAGGCGACGCCGGTCTCGCCGATCACGTTCACCGACAGCGGCCGCGGCGGGACCGAGGGGTCGATCAGTTTTTCCGCCAGCGTGTAAAGGCACATGTCGATGCCTTCCATATAATCGCCGCCGATGTCCCCGTCGGCCTTGATGACGATGACCGGCGTCTCCGGCGTGGACAGCGACTCGACGGAAAGGACGTCGTCGCCGATGATGCCGCTGACGCAGGAACTGACGACGATCACCGCCCCCGGTTTCGCGGCGGCGGCTTCTTTTACGCGGCGGCGCAGTTTGTCCGTCCCGCCGAAGACCGCTTCGTGGCGGTTGATCTCGGTGCACTCAAAGCGCGGGCTCAGGGCCGAGGGCATTAAAATGCCGCGGTGAAAGAGATTTTTCCGTCCCGGCGAGGAAATGTTCTGCCAGGTGAAAAAGGCGCAGGAGCGGGGCGCGTGGGCGATGACGGCGGCGTCGGTCAGGTGGACCGCCGTCGTCGCCGCCCCGGTGAAGGCACAGCCGTACAGCGCCGGACGGGCCGCCGGGGGCCGCGGCTCCGCCGTTGCCGTCGTTTTTCCCGGAACGGTTGCCGCCGCTGCCGCCGTTTCCGCCGCGGGAACGCTCCGTTCCTCCCGTTTCGCGTCAGTCTCGCTGCCGAGGACAAGGCGTTCCAAATCTTCGTCGCTCAGGGGGCGGGCCTCAAAGAGAGGCAGCCCCGCGATAATCTCCGCGGCGAGGCGGCGGAAGACCGCTCTCTCAGCGGGATATTCCGCCGTTTCCGTGACGGGCCGTTTCTGCCGTTCCGCGGCGGCAAAGGCCTCGCTCCGCGGCACCCGGGCGACGATGGGCAGTTCCACCCCTTTTGCGAAGCGTTCTGTCCGGGTCTCTTCCTCAGGCAGGTCTCTGGCGTTGAAAATGATTCCCGCCACCCGGCGCCGTTCGCCGCCGTCGTAGCTGCGGATGCCGCGGAGGATGTTGTTGGCGGCGTACAGCGACATGAACTCGCCGCTGGTCACGAGAAAGATCATGTCGGCGTATTCCCGGCGGATCGGCACCGCGAAACCGCCGCAGACGACGTCGCCCAGGACGTCGTAGAGAAGGATGTCGTATTTTTCCTTGACCCGGTTGCGCTCCAAAAACTCAAAGGCGGAAATGATCCCTCTGCCGGCGCAGCCCACGCCGGGTTTGGGACCGCCCGCCTCCACACAGCCGATGCCCCGGATCCCTGTATACAGGACGCGGTCGATGTCCGCCCGGTCCTTCGGGACGTCCCGCAGGTAATCGAGGACCGTCGGGATCTCCCGTCCCTCCGTCAGCAGACGGGTGGAATCGTGTTTCGGGTCGCAGCCGATCTGCAGCACCCGGACGCCGGCGGCGGCCAGGGCGGCGGAAAGATTGGCGCTTATGGTGGATTTGCCGATGCCGCCTTTGCCGTAGACGGCGATTTCCCTTTGTTTCATAGGCCTCGCCTCCGTTTTTTTCTCATTTTAGAGGAAGCTTCCCGAAATGTCAAATCACAAATGGTGATGATTTAAAAAACGGCAAAAAAAACGTCCGCGGCCCGCGGGCGGCGAACGTGTTTTGTGATAAAATTAAGACTCGTTCCAGAGCAGAATGCTGTAAAAATCGCTTTCGCTCAGGGTCGCCCGGCGAAAGCCGGTGCTGTCCCAAAGGCGGTAGACGTTGACGCAGTGCCCGGAGATACAGGGGATCATCCGATCGGGAAAGCGGCAGGGTGATTTGGGGTAAGTGCAGGTCTCGCAGATACCGCAGTTGCTCATTCCCAGCGTAAAGACGTTTCCGACTTCCTTTTCCAACTCTTCTTTGACCATCGTCGTCATGTCGTTGAAGGTGTGGGACAGATCGGCAAAGAGCTCCGGCTGCAGATCGCAGCTGACGGCTTCCGTCAGCATCTGCAGGATCAGGCCCCGGTCAAAGCTCCGGATCTTAGCGGACACCTTTTTTTCGGAGCCCACTCCCGGCGGACACGTCCAATAGCGGCCGTAAAAGCCGCAGTCGTTGGCTTTGCAGCCGTCCCGAAGGATGGCGCTGTCCTCAAAGGAAAGGGCCTTGGGGTCGAAAAAGGCTCCTTCGGTAAAGCCGATTTCCTTGGCGAAGTCGATGTAAGAAGCGTTCATAAAAGAGGCTCTCCTTGAAGAAGCGTCCGCGCCGCGGCGGATGCTTAGAATAACAGGTAAAACACGGTCAGCCCCAGGGCGCCGAAGATGCCGCCGACGAGGCTGATGAGAACAGTAAAGACGTTGACGGGAAGTTCCCAGCCAAAACCGGCGCCAAAATACGATAAAAGCAGATACAGCAGCAGCCCGCCGAGACTGTTGCCGAAGATCTTGACGGCGATGTGGACCGCGCGGAAAAAGACCGAGATCACCGCGGCGGCGATGCCCAGCAACAGAAAAACGGTGAGGACGGTTTCGAGTTCCATTTAAAACTCCCTGCGTCCGGCCAGCGCTTTGGCCAGGGTGATTTCGTCGATGTATTCCAGATCTCCGCCGACGGGCATCCCCTGGGCGATGCGGGTGACGGTGATGTCCAGCGGTTTTAAGAGATCGGCGATGTAGACGGCGGTGGCTTCGCCCTCGACGTTGGAGCCGGTGGCGAGGATCACCTCGGTGACGGTGTCGTCTTCCAGCCGTTTCAGCAGCTCCTTGAGGTGGAGCTCCGCCGGGCCGATCCCTTCCATCGGCGAGAGCAGGCCGCCCAGAACGTGGTAGCGGCCGTGGAAGGAACCGCTGCGCTCAATGGGAATGATATCCCGGCTCGATTCCACGACGCAGAGGACGCTGTCATCTCTCGTCTTGTCGTCGCAAAGGGCGCAGTGCCCCTCTTCGGCGATGTGGAAGCAGACGGGGCATTCTCCTAATTTCGCCGCGGCCTCGTTCAGCGCCTCGGCCAGACGGTTGGCGGCGTCGGGGCCGCGGTCGAGGATGTGAAAGGCCAGCCGCTGAGCCGTTTTAGGGCCGATCCCCGGGAGCTTCGCCAGCTCCGCCATGAGCCGTTCCAAACTTTGAGGATAACAGTTCATCGCGATACTCCCGGTTTCAGAAGAGGCCGGGGATGTTCATCCCGCCGGTCAGTTTGCTCAGTTCGCCGGCGACCATTTCCTTGGATTTTTCCAAGCCTTCGTTGACGGCGGCCATGACCATATCTTCCAGCATTTCAATGTCGTCGAGATCGACGGCGTCGGGATTGATCTGAATGGCTTTGACTTCCTGGTTCCCGGAAACGGTGACGGTCACGGCGCCGCCGCCGGCGGAGGCCTCCACCGTCTTTTCCGCGGCTTCCGCCTGCATTTTTTCCATGTCTCTCTGCATTTTCTGCATCTGTTTCATCATTTTCTGCATATTCGCGCCCATGTAAGTTTCCTCCTTCGTTCTTAGAAAAGGCTGAGTTCTGATGTGTTATTTTCATCGGCCAGCCGCGCCTTAAAGGTCATGGCCCTGCCGAACAGTTCCTGCAACGCTTTTTCCACGGCGTTGGCGTGATCCGGCTCTTTGATCTTGGAAAGGAAGAGGCGGTCGCTTTCGGGATACGTCACGACGATGGCGTCGTCGCTGATTTCCGCCAGCTCCCCGATGTTGAGCCAGGTATAGGTCGCCATGTCGGTCTGCCGCAGTGTCCGCAGGAGCTTCGTCCAAAGGGCGTTCTTTTCGGCGGCCGACGTTTTGGCGCCTTCGCTTTTCGCCGGCGCTTCCGCCGCGGCGGCTTCCTTCCGTTCCGGTGTCACCGCGTCCTCCGCCGTCTTTTCAGTTTCGTCTTTTCCCGGCCGGGCGGGGAAGAGGTCGGGGATCACCGCCGGCGCCGGTTCAAGCGCCGGTTCCTCAACGGGAACCGGAGATATTTCTTCCATCGGCGGCGGAACGTCTTCCATGGGCGGTTCCTCCGGGAGCGGCGCGGCTTCCGCGGTGAGATCGGGTTCCCCCGGCGTCATCTCTTTTTCGGCGGGGATTCGTGCCGGAGCGGGTTTTGTTCTTTTTTCCGTTCCCCCGGGAACGTCCGCCGCGGGCGCGGCCGGTGTCTTCGGGGAAAGCTCTTTCATGATCCGCGCCATCAAAAAGCGGCAGACGGCTTTGCCGTCGCGGTTGTAGCGAAAGACGATCTCGCTTTCACCGCAGACGGTGATGATTTCCAAAATCTGTTCGGGGGTAAAAAACGCGGCGCACGCTTTCAGCGCCCGCTGCGCTCGGCCGCCGCTTTTCATCTCTCCGGCGGAGATCAGGTCGCCGGCGCGGTCGCGAAAATCGCGGAAGAACTGGCGCAGGTCTTTTCCTTCCCGCTCCACCTTGTCGATGGCGGTAAACACGGCGGGGAGGTCGCCTTCGGCGACGGCTTTAAAAAAGCCCGGCCAGAACTGATAGGAAACGGAACCGGTGAGGCGGTCGATCTCTTCCGCCGTCATGATCTCGGCGCTGCCCATGGCCTGATCCATCAGGGAGAGGGCGTCTCTCATGCTGCCCCGGGCCTTTTCCGCCAGGAGGGCGATGGCCTCTTCGTCCGCGGGGACGTGCTCCGCTTCGGCGATGCGGGTCAGCGCCCCGATCAGCGTTTCGTCGTCAATGGACTTGAAATCGTAGCGCTGACAGCGGGAAACGATGGTCAGCGGGATCTTCCGCGCTTCCGTCGTGGCCAGAATGAAAACGACGTGGGCCGGCGGTTCCTCAAAAGTCTTCAGCAGCGCGTTGAAGGCTTCCGTCGTCAGCATGTGGGCCTCGTCGATGATATAGACTTTGTATTTTCCCTTCACCGGGACAAAGTGCACCTTTTCCAAAAGGTCGCGGACTTCGTCGATGCCCCGGTTCGAGGCGGCGTCGATCTCAATGACATCGAGAAAACTGCCTTCGGTGATGCCCCGGCAGGCGTCGCACTCGTTGCAGGGCTCCCCGTCGACGGGGTGCTCGCAGTTTAAGGCTTTGGCCAAAATCCGCGCGGTGCTGGTTTTCCCGGTGCCGCGGGTGCCGCAGAAGAGATAGGCGTGAACGGTTCTCCCCTGGATTACGGCGTTTTTCAGCACGCGGACGTTATCGTCCTGGCCGAGGATCGTATGAAAATTTTGCGGCCGCCATTTGCGGTAGAGGGCAACGTGTTCCATGCGCGGCTCCTGTCTCGATGATGAAAGATTGTGTCAAAAGGGTTGCGTTCGCTTTTAGGCGAAAGAAAAAAGGAAATACACCGCGGTCTCTGTTTCCCGCCTGTATTTCCGGCTTTCGCGGTGGATCGGCTGTTGTACGTTTAGAATAAAAAAGCTGCGCACCCGTTTCCGACAAACATTTTACAGGCGTTGCTTTTACAGTTAACTACGTCCGGGCTTCCCCGGGGCACCCAAACCGCACTGCTTACCGCTGCTTCCTTCCGGACCTGACGGGGTTCACAGCCGTTCGCCGCCCGGG
>CADBQN010000024.1 GCA_902796855.1 uncultured Bacillota bacterium
GCGGGTGAGGATCATCGTGAACTCGGCTCTCGTGGCGGTGCCCCGGGGCACGAGCTCCGTCTGAGAGCGGCCGCGGATCAGGCCGGTGTGATTGGCCCAGCCCATGGCTTCTTTCGCCCAGCCGCTGACAGCGGCGGCGTCAGTGTAACCGGCAAGATCGCTCGTCCCGGTCACGTCGGCCCCTTTGTACTTGGCATAGCGACAGATCATCGTCGCTAACTGTTCTCTGGTGATGTTCGCTTCCGGAGCGAACACCGTTTCGCTCATGCCGTTGACCACGCCGTTATCGTTGGCCCAGATCACCGCGTCGCGGTAGTAGCGGCCCGCGGCCACGTCGTTAAAGGCGCAGCTTCCGGATACCGCCGGTTCTCCTTCCAGACGGTAGAGGATCGTCACCACCATGCCCCGGGTGATTTCCATATCCGGCGCGAAGCGGTTTTCACCCACGCCGTTCACAAGGCCGAGGCGGTAAATGCTGATGATGGCGTCCCTCGCCCAGTGTTTTTCAATGTCGGCAAAGGAAATTTCCGCGGACAGCGCCGCGTAAGCATCCTCGGCGGCAAGAAGCGTCTCCACGTTGTTTACCAGGGATTTTTGGTCCTCGGTCAAAGCGTCAAAGGCGGCGCGGGCGGCGGCGATGGCGTCCTTGCTGTCTTCGGTCACCTCGCCGATGGCGGCGATCCGAGCGCTGACATCAGCGGCGGCGGCGCGGTCTTCCTCGCTTTTTTTCGCTTCCGCTTTCAAACGCGCCAGTTCCGCTTCGGCGGCGGTCAGCAGCGCGCTGTTTTCAACCCTTTTTTTCTGAGCGGCGGTCAGCGCGTCGTAAGCCTTTCGCGCCCCGCTGACGGCATTTTCGCTGTCTAAGGTCACCTCACCGATGGCGGTGATCCGCGCCGCGACGCTGTCGGCGGCCTCCTGATCCTTTTTCGCCTTTTCGATGAGGCTCGCGTATTTCGCTTCGGCGGCAAGGAGTTTCGCGTAGTTCCTGATTTGATTTTTCTGGCGGGAGGTCAGAACATCGTAGTTTTCTCTTGCCGCGGCAATCCTGTCGCCGCTTTCCTCGGTCACCGTGCCGATGGCGTCGATGAGCGTTTCGGCGGCGGCAATCAGTTCTTCGCTCCCGCCGGTCAGTTCGGCGTATCTGGCTTCCGCTTTTCGCAGCGTCTCGATGTTGGTCACGCGCTTTTTCTGCGCGGCGGTGAGCGCGTCATAAGAGGTCCGCGCAGCGGTGATGGCAGAGCCGCTGTCCGCCGTCACCGTGCCGATGGCGGCGATCATTTCCTTTACCTGATCGGCCGCGGCAGCATCCGCTTCTTCCGCCCGAACCAACTCGGCGTATCTCGTTTCGGCGGCGGTCAGCAGATCATCATTTCCGACTTGATTTTGTTCGTCATCACTCAGCTCATCATAGGCGCTCCGCGCCTTCTCAATGGCGTTTTTGCTGTTCAGGGAAACTTCTCCGATGGCTTCAATCAGCGCTTCCGCTTTGTGAATGCGCGCTTCAAAAACGGCATAGGCTTCTTCCGCCGCCGTCAGCAGCGGTACGTTTGTCACCAGAGCCCGCTGTTCCGACGTCAGCGCGTCGTAATCGTTCCTCGCTTTTTTGATCGCCGCGCCGCTGTTCGCCGTTACCGTGCCGATGGCGGCAATTTGGGCCGTGACGCTGTCGGCGGCGGCTTGGTTCGCGGCGGCTTCCGCTTCCAGCTTCGCCAATCGTGTTTCGGCTTTTGTCAGGACGTCGTAATTGGTTACCAGCTTTTTCTGGGCGGCGGTAAGGCCGTCATAGGCGCTTCGCGCCGCCGTGACAGCTTCTTTGCGGTCCAGGGTTACGGTACCGATGGCGGTGATTTTATTCATGACATTTTCCGCCGCCAGTTCGTCATCGGCGGCCTGCCGCACGAGTTCGTCGTAGCGTTCTTCCGCGGCGGTGAGCAGATGATAATTGGTCACATTCGGCCGCAGGCGGCGGAGCAGTCCGTCATAGGCCGCCCGGGCGTCGGCGATGGCGTTTCGGCTTGCCAAAGTCACATTATTTCCGATGGCGCTGATCTTCGCTTCAACGGCGGCGACGGCGGGGCCGTCGGAGGCCACGAAGTTGGGATCCGGCAAGGCCGGTTCCACGGCGGAAGTACCGTTGAGGTTCGCCAGGGCCATATTGACCTGCTCCGCCGTGGCGGTCAGCGTCGTCAGCATGATGACGGCGTTGTCGTAATAGCGCTGTTTGATGCTGTCGCCGTTGATATAGCCGTCCTTGTCGTCGTTGATCTCCGCGATTCTTTTACAAAGGTCGTCTTTATCGGGGATATCGATATACGGGGGCGCGACCTTATCCTCGCCGATATCGCGTCCGTAGCCGGACACGGTAAACTGCCAGCGAATGACGTCGCCGTCACGAACCGGCCAGTTGGCGGTGGACTCGTCAATAAAAAAGTTGTTGACGGTGAGCATCCAGCCGGACATATTGTAATAATCAAATTCCCCGAGCCAGCCGGGATTGATCCGGCCTTCGGCGTTCATGGTATCGGCGTTTTCGTGATAATTGCTGTCCCGCGCCACTTCATCGAGGATATATTGGGGGAAAACGGCGGTTTCGGCGCCGTCGTCGCGGATGGCGCGGAGATAGGAATTCCCCGCGGTATAGGCCAGATTCTCTTTTCCCAAGGCGAGGATGGTCACGTCGGCGACGGTCTGACTGCCGGAGAATTCAACCGTTGTCGGTTCCAGCAAAAACCCCTGACCAAGGGTGGCTTTGTCGACAGAGATCGTTGCCGTTGCCGCCGAAACATTCAGCGAGCAGCAAAAGAATACCGCCACCGCGGCAAAGAGAAGCAAACGGCCCCTCAAAAAAGGCGTCCTTTCTTTCTTCATAATTTATACCCCTCTTTCTTTATCGAGTCTTTTAAAACGAAACGGAAATGACTCCGCAAAACGGGGTCCTGTTATCCCTAAATGAAAGGGAGCCGGGGAGAGAAAATCTCTCCCCGGATACGTTCCCATCGGCCAAACGTTTTGCCGCCGATGGAATGATGCGCGGCAATCCTTTTTTATCTCGCCCGGAACAGGAAGGTCACGACCTGACCTCTGGTGCAGGGATCGTTGGGCGCGAACCGGTTTTCCCCGATGCCGTTGGTTACACCGTTCGCCGCCGCCCATAAAACGGCGGTTTCATAATAACTCCCCGGCAAAACGTCGGTAAAGGGATTTGCCGAATTCACCGCGGCGGCGGGCTGCCCTTTGGCTCTCCAGAGGAACGTGGCGACCTGACCTCTGGTGCAGGGATCATTGGGGCTGAAGGTTGTGTCGGAGGTTCCTTCGGTGATTTCCTCGGCAGCGGCCCATAAAACGGCTTTTTCGTAATAGCTGCCGGCGGCCACGTCAACAAAGGAATGCTCGGCAATCACCTCGGGACTGCCGGCGGCTCTCCAGAGGAAGGTCACCACCTGACCCCTGGTGCAGGCGCTGTCGGGACTGAAGTGGTTTTCGTCGGTGCCGAGGGTCACACCGTTTTCCACGGCCCACCGCACGGCGTCAAAGCAGTACATACCCTGCGTTACATCGACGAACCGCTGTCCGGTCAGCTCCGCCCAGCGTTTTTCGGCGTCGGTCAGCGCGGCGGCGTTGCGCACCCGGTCTTTCTGAACGTCGGTCAGCGCGTCGTAGGCGGCGCGGGCGGCTTTGATGGCTTCCTCACTGTTGATTGTCACTTCACCGACGGCGTCGATGGCTTTTTCAACGGCGTCCGCGGCTTTCAGGTCGCCGATGGCTTCCTCGGCGGCTTTCAGGACATCTTCGTTATCGACCAGCGCCTTTTGAGCGTCGCTCAGCCGACTGAACGCTTTTCTCGCCGCGGCGGCTTCTTTGGCGTCGGCGAGCGTGATTTCATCGCCGTCGCTCAGCCGGTCGATGAGATCCCGGACGGCGTTGGCGGCGGCGGTGTCCGTTTTCAGCTGCGCCAGCGCTTCCTCGGCGGTTTCAAGATCGGCCGCGTTCTCAACGAGTTCTTTTTGATCGTCGGAGAGCCCGTCATAGGCGGCGCGGGCTTTGGCAATGGCCTTTTCGCTGCCGAGGGTGACCTCACCGATGGCCTCAATGGCGCTGACCGCCTGATCGGCGGCTTTTTGGTCGGCCATGGCTTTGGCCGCGGCTTCTGCTTCCGTTTTGGCCTGTTCCGCTTCGTCGGTCAGTTCCGCCCATTCGCTTTCGGCGGCCATGAGAACGTCGCCGTTTTCAACGAGGGATTTCTGTTCGTCGGAAAGGGCGTCATAGATTTCTCTGGCATTGGCGATGGCTTTTTCACTGCCGGGAGTGACTTCCCCGATGGCGGCGATGGCTTTTTCGGCCCTGTCGGCGGCGGCTTCATCGGCGGCGGTTTGAGCCGCGGCTTTTTTGGCGCTGTCCACGGCTTTCTCGGCGGCGATGAGATCTTCCTCGTTTGCAACGAGGGCTTTTTGAGCGTCGGTCAGTTTGCTGTAGGCTTTTCGCGCGGCTTTGACCTCCTTTTCATCGGCGGCGCCGATGTTTTCGGCTTTGCCGAGCGCGGCGATGGCATCAGCGACGGCCGAGGCCGCGGCCTGATCGGCGGCGGCGGTTTTCGCCAGCTTTTGCAGTTTCGTTTCAGCCTTAATGAGGTCGGCGATGTTCGTCACCGCCAGTTTCTGCACGTCGGAGAGAGCGTCGTAAGCGGCGCGGACTTCTTCCACGAAAGCCGCGTCATCAAGAGAGAGGTCGCTCATTCCGGGAATGGCGGCAACGGCGGCTTTGACGGCGGCGGCGCCGAGCTGTTCTAAAGCACGTTCGGCGCTGACGAGTTTCGCCGCGGTTTTGCCGTCCACCAATTTCCGCTGCTGTTCGCTGAGACCGTTATACGCCGCCCGGGCGGCGAGGATATCGCCGGCGTCAGCGGCAACGACGCCGTCGGCGTCGGGCAGCGCGAGGATCAGCCGCGCGGCTTCGGCGGCGGCGTAAGTATCGGAAATACTTTGGGCTTTTCTTAATTTCGTTTTTTCCGCCGAAGATACTCCCGCGGCTTCCTGCTCCGTCAGCGCCCCGTACGCTTTTACAGCAACGTCAACGGCGCCGTCATCCTCGGCGATTTGATCGTCCGCCGACGGCAGATCGGCAATGAGCCCTTTCACATATTGTGTGCATTCTTCCTCCGCCTTGGTAAGATTGTTCAAGACATCCTTATAATAGGCGGCAACCTCTTCCGGATTTGCCTTTTCCGACAGGTTTGACATAAAGCTTTCATAAGTATCTCTGACGTCATTGACGGCCTTGATATCCTCAATGCTGTCCACTGTTTTTGGCAGATGATGAAAAGCATTCATCAAGGCTTGTCCTTCCTCAGAAATCTGCGGATAGGCCTCCGTGTCAAAATACTGCGGGTAGTTTTCCATATACCGTTCCTGAGCTTTGCGAAAACAGGTTTTGCCGTTTAACAAATCAACCAGGGCCTGCATGACCTCGTATTGCCCCATGCGGTCGCCGAAAAACCCGACTCCGCCGTTTTGATTGATATTTCCCAGCAATTTGGATAGTTCGCTTCTGCCGTCAGCGTCACGCCATTTGGCGTCCGTTGTATATTCCTCAAAAGTCACCCCGGCGCTGACAAGATCAGTCGTAGCCATGGCGACAGAAAAGACGTTCATTTCGCTTCCTTTCGCGATGACGGAAGCGTAGTGCTCCTTAAATTGATCGAGAAGTTTTTGCCCTTCTCCTTCCATTCCTTTCACATCGTTAAGATATTCGCAGGCAAAGAGAGTCATGGAATAAAAATCGCTGATGTTTGCGCCCGCCGAAAGCCAGGGAATATCGTCATCTTCCATTCCGCCGAGTACGGCGTTGCCGGTGTTGATCAACGTTTTCAGCCCGGCCGCCCGAAGTTCCTCCGTATAGCCTTCTTCCGGCGTGGCGTTTACGATTTCCAGTGCGAGGAGCAGATATGCTTCGGCGATTGTATCATTATTTGCGATGCGGACGTGTAAAGAGCCATCTTCGTCAAGGCGCAGTTTTCCGTTTTCAATATCTCCGTTTTCATAAGCGATGGAAATCAGATCCCGCACCAGATTTTTCGCGCCGATATGGCGGGGATCACCGCCGATACCTGTGATGCCGAGCGTCATGCGGGCATAAGGTTTTGCGGCGGGAACCGCGCCTTCGTTCTGAATGGGATAGACCGTCGGCTCGGCAAAACTTTCCGCATACATATCAAGATAGGTTTTGCCGTCAGCGGCAGTCAAAAGCGGATCATCCGCCTTATAACCGCGGGCGCCGAAAATGTAGGCTTCCCAGTCGATGCCGGTACCGTTTCCGGAATCGGCGGAGAGACCAACATAATCTTCACCATTGTAAAAGCCTCTGGTCTTATACCATTGAGTCATCAAATCAAGCATGCCCTCGGCGTAATTCCGCGCCGTGGCATACATCGTGAAGGGCTGATATTGGCGGGTGTCACCGACTTCCGCCGCAACCCAGTATTCTCCTGCATCAAAATTGTTTGTCGAAATCTCAACATCAGATTGATTCCAGCTTACATTGGCGGCGGATGTTTCCTTCAGCGTACCCTCAACCGCGTCTTTTGAAGTCCCGTTTTCCTTATCGGTCACGTAAAATGTTACCGGGGTATCGTTTTCTGCGTTTTCAAATGTTCCGCCTACCGTGAGCGTACAGGCATTTCCGGTATAATTCGCAATAGAGGACGTGTATAAACTTTTCACAGACGGTTGAGCTGCCTCTACACAGTAGAAGATGTAACCGTTAACATTAAATCCTGTTCCTATAAATTCCGTAGAATTACCATCTACCATCGAAAAACAATAATCCAAAGAAGTTTTTATGGGAAATGGATTCCAAATGAGAGAACCATTTACATATATGCTCCCTCCCCAATCTTCATTAATAATTTCTAAGTTATCAGTGTTTGCATTTTTTACATAGCTTCTCTGATATTTATCGCTGCCAGGAGCATATATTTCGGATGTTCCTTCCGGGACTTCTATATAATAGACTTTATAAGTAGTAATAAAATCATATCCTATTAAATCGGATTGAGGATCGCGATATGTTATTGTTTCTCCAGTTGAACACATTGGCAATGAATCAGTATTATTCGGATCCAACTTAAACTCTACATCGGAAGGTACATCTTCATCTGCTAATACACCGGTACCAAACAGCATTGATACAGAGAATAATAATAAAAGAAAGAATATAAATTGCTTCTTCATAATTAATCCCTCCTCAAAAAAATAGGAGGGCGTCCCGCACGGTTTCTTTTTCAGAAACCTCTTGAGAACGCCCTCTTACATCATTTTAACTCTTGAACTATATTACAATTATTTAATTTACTGAATAGTAAAAGTAGTAATACAAGAGCTGATTGGGGGTGTAGTATTATAGTTTCCACAAACTACGATACTGTAGGTACCTGGTGACAGGGAAAGATTATTAAAGTAAGCCTTTCCTTCATAATTCTGAAGAGAGAGACTGGTTGTTGTGGCAATCGGGGTACCGGAAATATTCATTCCACTGTAAAGTTTGACGGTTAAACCGCCGATAGGGGCAAAGTTCGTGATATTCCACGTATAATTGGGGCCGGGGCCAAACGACTGGTGGGATTCGGTAACCGTAACCTGAACAGCATTTGCGGTTGCACTGTCAACAGTTGCTCTGGTGAATCGGGTGGATTTGTTTTGGGCAATGGGATCGTCAAGATAGATGGCAATTACATCGCCGTTGTCAATAGGGGCGGTGGCGATAGATGCGCCCCAACCGGGAGATTGCTGCGGAAAGCCGCCGTTGATCCGAAAGCACCAGCCGCTGTAGCCGGTACCGTTGCCGGTGTAATAAACATTGTTGTACTTGATGCTGTCAAAATAAGTGGACGTCGCGGAAAGCGGTGTACCGGCGTTATAGAAAGAGAAACCGGCGGCGGCAATATCCGATGACAGCAGCGCGTCAAGCACCATATGCGGAGAAGAAGAAGAGTTAAGATGAACCGGAACAACGGTAAAAGGAAGGCCGCTGCTGTCGCTTTCGATGGTAACCAGCACATCAACCGCAGCTGTGGTGCCGGAACCGATGCTGTAGGAAGTATTGTATTCCTTGTTGTAGTCCAAAGCCGACACACCGGCGGACAGGGCGAAGACCATAGCCAGGCAGGCAATGATCATCAGAATTTTAGAAGCAGAATGGATTTTTGACATATGGAACACCTCCTATGTTTATGTCAAATCATTTTTTCAAGTTACACGGTTTTTGCTTTACGGATTTTCTTTTGGCGCGTCTCTTTCGGAGAGATTCGCCAAACGGGTCAAAACAGCTGTTTTCGGAATTGATTGCAATCATTTTTTCACATTTTGCGGCTGGGATAAATGTTTCATCCGCATCCCTCCTTTCTTGAGGATTGGTGCAAAGGAAAAGGTGATGCCCCGTGCCGGCACGCCTTTCGGCGGCGCGCGGCACGGCCCCGTTCGGGGTGATTTTTCCCGGCGGAGAATGATTTAAAAAACGGTCGGAAAGGACGCGCCCACGTCTGAGCGGCCCGCTTCCCGCCGGAGCGAGAAAAAACGCTCCCGGGGTCCCCGGGGGATTTCGGTCGGGAGGATCTTCCTCGTCCAAAAGGCAGCGTTTTCTTCCGTCCGTTCGGCCTGAGGTCTCCGCTTTTTCGGGAAAAACCAGGCAATAAACAGGCCAAAGCCTGTTTATTGTCCGGTTTCTCCCTTACGGTTTCATACGGCATTTCCCTTTTGCTGAGATCGGCGTTCGTTCCGCGTAAACAGGATTCCCCTTTGACGGATCCGCAAAAGCGTTCTTCGCTTTTTGCCGACGCCGCCGCGATCAAAGCTCCGTCCTGTTGAGGAAAGCGTCGGCTTTCCTTCGCCGCCATGGTGAGCCGCCGGAGTTCGATCCGCTTTTCAGCTTCCAAAGACCTTTCCGCGCCGTTTCGGGGAAACGCGCCGCCTTCCGCCTCGGCGGGAGTCCGCGCCTTGCCCCGGCATCGGCGCTTGGGGCGGCGGCGTGGTTTGCCGTTTCCCGCCGCCCGCTTTTCGCGCCGCCTGCAGAGAGTAAAAAAACATTGAAACAAAACAAAAGCAAAGAAAGGAATGGAAGAAAGGAGGTAAGACCGATTCAATCGGTGCTTCTTTGGCCGGAAGTCACAAGACGAGACACCATCCGGCAAAAACAAAACCCGTATTCCGGGGAATACGGGTCAGAAAAACAAAAAAACACGCTACCCCAAGAGATGCCCGATAACGCTTTGTATCCTGACTCAGCTTCTTCGCGTCTCCTCACCTTCCCGGCTTTGGGCCAGTGGTTTTTTTGAGGATAGCTCCGCTTTACAGTTCCTTGGTAGAGTTCGGGGTTTGCACCCGATTCCCACGTTACCATCGGTATTCGGTTGTATAATCGAAAAAGGGCACGGTGAAACAAGGTCTCGCTCTTTGCCAACTTTCAAACGAGAAAACTCTCCGTACCCTTCATTTAAAATACCTTTTTATTTGTCCCTATTATAAACCTTCCATACTAACGCCCAACTTACGTTTTACGGGGTTTTTCGCTGTTTTTTTCTCATTGATTGGCTTTTCTTCTTATTTTTTTTAAAAAAAAAGCTCCGGCTTTGCTGCCGAAGCTTTCGCTGCGTATTTCTTTTGAAACGGCGCTCAATACATGTGCCGCCACACGTTTTGAATCAGGAACGCGATTTTTTCCAGGGCTTCCACGTCTTCCTCGTCAAAGCGGCCCACGGAAGCGCTTTCGATGTTGAGAACGCCCACCGGTTCGCGGTTGTAGTAGATGGCGATGGCCAGCTGGGATTTTTTGATCCCGTCGGCGTTGCCGCATTTGCAGTCGGTGGTGTCGTTGTTCAGCTGGGTCTTGCCGGTCTTCATCACCTTGCCGACGATCCCTTTATATAAGGGCAGTGTCTTTCTGACGGATTGCCCCTGGAAGGGACCGACGAACATCTCGTCTTTGTGGAGCAGATAAAACCCGACCCAGCAGACGTCCTCCATGTGGTTGTTGATGATGGCGGCGGCGTTGGCCAGGTTCCCCAGCAGATAGGATTTGTTGCTCAGCGTGGCTCTGATCTCGGCGTCGATGGCGTTGTAATCTGTCTTTGCCATGAATTTTCCCTCCTTATTGAGATTCCCGCTCCCGGTATTTCCCGGGGCTGATCCCGGTATTCAGCCGGAATACGCGGGTGAAATAGCTTTGTTCCTCAAAGCCGACCATGGCGGGGATATCCGCCAGGGCGAAATCTCTGTTTTTCAGCAGCGCTTTGCTCTTCTCAATGCGGAGGTTCGTCAGATATTTCGTAAAGGTCATATCCATTTCCCGTTTGAAGACTTTGCTGAAATAGGGCGCGCTGAAATGGACGTGATCGGCGATGTCCTGCAGCGAGAATTTCTCGCTGTAGTGATCGTCGATGTACTGGAGCGCCGAATAGATCATGTTGGCGTTTTTCACGCCGGGCAGGATGGCGCTGGCTTCCAGCAGTCTTTTCAGGTTGTTCTTTGTCCAGTCGGTCAGGGCGCCGACGGTCTCAATCCGGTCGAGCTCGTTCAGGGCCGCGAGGCACCGTTCCTCAAAGAAGCACTGGCCTTCCCGATCCAGGGAGCGGTCGTAAATCGTCAGCACGATGCGGGTCAGCGCGGCTTTGGCCGCCGCCGGGTCGGCGGAGCGGCCGATGGCGCCGGCAATGGCGTCGATGGCTTTTTCCACTCCCGCGTCGTTCTTGGCGTCAAAGGCCTCCAGCAGTTCTTTCCAGGAAAAAGCCGGCGTTTCCTCAAGGCGCATGTTCCTTTCGAAAGCCTCCCGGAGGTCGCGGTATTCGCCGCTGACCGCCGTGTGGTCGGAAAAGGACGCCGCGAGGCGGTCGAGCATGTTCTTCATGGCGGTGAGCTGGTCGTTGGTGATGACCGGCGAGGCGAGAAGCGTCTTTTTCAAAGACGGGATCTTGTTGAGGAGAGTCTCATGAGCGGCGGTGAGGGTTTTCAGATCCGCCAGGTCGCTTCGGGGCTGGTTTAAAAAGGTGTGGCCGGCAATGAAGGCGGCGACGATCTCGCCGTTTTGAATGATCGGCGCGGCCCAGTGCATCAGCCCCATCGGGCAGAAATAGGCTTTGGGCTCGTCGGGGTCGAGGGATTTCAGCGCTCCCTCATAATGGGCGACCTGACAGGCCTTGGCGATTTCCGGGCTGAAAGCGTAGCAAAGATGATCATGGATTTCCCCTTCGCAGGGGTTGATGATCCCATCGCCGTTCGCGGCGAGAACCAGACATTCCGTCCCGGTGGCCAGGGCGTAGTCCCTGGCGGCGGCGGCAGCCTCTTCCATATCAAATTTTGCTTTTTCGCGCTTTTCAGTCATTTTATTTTACTTCCATGGTCCAGCCGAAGGGATCTTCGATTTTGCCCCACTGGATGCCGGTGAGGGTGTCGTAGAGTTTTCCGGTCAGTTCGCCCATTTCACCGTTGTTGATGGTGATGGCGCGGTCGTTCATCTTCAGCTCGGAAACGGGGCTGACGACGGCGGCGGTGCCGGAACCGAACACTTCTTCCAGTTCGCCTTTGGCGTGGCGTTCAAATACTTCCTCAATGGGAAGGGTGCGTTCGTTGACGGTAAGGCCCATGTGGCGGGCCAGTTCGACGATGGATTTTCTGGTAATGCCGCCGAGAATGGAGCCGTTCAGCGCCGGGGTGACGAGTTCGTCCTTGAATTTGAAGAAGATGTTCATGGAACCGACTTCCTCAACGTTTTTATGGGTGATGCCGTCGAGCCAAAGCACCTGGGAATATCCCTTTTGATGGGCGATTTCCCCGGCTAAGAGGCTGGCGGCGTAGTTGCCGGCGGTTTTGGTAAAGCCCATGCCGCCTTTGACGGCGCGGACGTATTCGTCTTCCACGTAGATTTTAACGGGTTTCAGCCCTTCGGCGTAGTAGGCGCCGACAGGGGAGAGGATGACGCAGTAGATATAGCGGGTCGAGGCTTTGACGCCGATGAAGGGGTCGTTGGCGAAGATGAAGGGACGGATATAGAGGGACGTGTCGGGAGCGTCGGGGACCCAGTCCTTTTCCAGGCTGACCAGTTCGATCAGTGTTTCCAGGAGGTATTTTTCGTCCACTTTGGGGATGCAGAGACGTTCGCAGGAGAGGTTGATCCGCTTGAAATTTTCTTCGGGGCGGAAGAGGTTGATTTTTCCTTCCGGCGTGCGGTAGGCTTTCATCCCCTCAAAAACGGATTGGCCGTAGTGGATCACCATCGAGGAAGGTTCCATGGCGAAGGGGCCGTAAGGAACGATTTTCGCGTCGTGCCAGCCGTCTTCGTCGTGTTCCATAACGAGCATATGGTCGGTAAAATAGCGGCCAAAGCCCAGCGTCGCGGCATCGGGTTTCGCTTTCGGATTTTTGCATCTTTCGATTTCAATTGCCATGAATTTCATCTCCCAATCAAGAAATAGTTGTTTTTATAAAAATCTTATCCTTTATTATACTATTTTCGTCCCGAAAAAACAAGCTGTATTAGGGGAAAAGAACCGCATATTTATGTAAAAATTTTTTCGCGCTTTTTCATCGCCAAAGCTGGCGGCTTTTTCCTGGGTATCCCGGCGAAAACGGCGCAGAATAAAACCGACAGTCTTTTTTGTGGAGATGAAGAAATTGCGGAAGAAATTTTTGATAAACCTGCTGTTCGCGGCGGTTTTGTCCTTTGGCGCGCTCTGGGCAGCCCAGGGCGTTTTCAGCGGCGGCCACACCTTTGTCGCCGCCGGCAGCGGCGTTGAGCTGCCGCGGCTCTTCTCGGCGCTGGTGGACTGCGACGTTTTTACCGACGACGGCGACGGCGTCGGCAAAGCCGAAAACGTCATTTTTGAGAACGCCGGGGAATACCGCCTCCGTTCCCGTCTCTTCGGTGTCGTGCCCTTGGAGGACGTCGCCGTTTCCGTTTACGAGGAAAAAGAAGTCGTCCCCGGCGGTCAGTCCGTCGGCCTGATCATGAAGACCTGCGGCGTCATCGTCGTGGGCTATTCCGCCGTGACCGACGAGAACGGCTCCGCCGTCTATCCGGCAAAGGACGCCGGCGTCATGCTGGGCGACTGCATCACGTCCATCGAGGGCAGCGATGTCACCGGCGATGAGGACGCCATGGAGCTGATGGATCGCTGCGGCAGCGACGGCGAACTGACGCTGGAGATCCTCCGCGGCGGCGAGCACCGGATCAAGACGGTAAAGGCCTACCGCTGCCGGGAAACGGGCCGCTATCGCGTGGGGCTCTATGTGCGGGACAACACCGGCGGCGTCGGCACGATGACGTTCTATGACCCGGCGACGGGCCGCTTCGGCGCTCTCGGTCACACCGTCGCCGAAGCCGAGGAAAGCGAGAACGGCATTTCCGGCCGGATCCTGCCGGCGTCGGTCAGCGGCATCCGCGCCGCCGGCGAGGGCTCCACCGGGGAAAAGATCGGTTACTTCCATCCCGGCGCGTTCGACGGCGTCATTGACCGCATCGGCGCTTACGGCGTGTTCGGCACGCTGAAGGAACCCCTCGTCAACCGGGAGCTGCCGCTGGTCAAAACGGCTTCCCCCGACGAGGTGAAGGAGGGCGCGGCCCAGATCATCACCGTCCTTGACGGCGACACGCCGGAATGGTTCGACGTGGAGATCACCGACGTCGATCCCGGCGACGACGGCGGCAAAGGCCTTTCCCTCACCGTTGTCGATGAAAAACTGCTGGCACGGACCGGCGGCATCATTCAGGGCATGAGCGGCAGCCCCATCCTGCAGAACGGCAGGCTCGTCGGCGCCGTGACCTACGTGATGGTCAATGAGCCGAAAAAAGGATACGGCTGCCTGATCCATTCCATGCTGAGGGAAGGCGGCGTGGAGTGACGGTGCGCCGTGGAATCTCTTTTGATTTGTTGAATTATTTCATAAAAGAAATTTTTAAACACGGTTTTACGTGGGAAAAGAAAATTTGTCGATATTTATCGCAAAAAGATAGAAGGATATTTGAAGATAAGGGAGAATTATTGCTTTGAAGAAATTATGATTCCGAGAAAAATCCTCTCGCGTGTTAATTCTTCATAAAATAAAAATGGGAGAAGAAAAATGACGGAAAACATTACAATCATCATCGCAGACAACAACAAGAGCTTTCGTGAGAACCTCGTGGATTTCTTTGAGAACAGCGAGGACATGACCGTGGTCGGAGTGGCGGACAACGGTGTGGACGCCGCCGAATTGGTGGAGGAAAAAGCGCCGGATGTCCTCATCCTCGACCTGATCCTGCCGCGCCTCGACGGTCTCGGCGTTCTGGCGTGCCTCAACGAGATGGAACGGAGACCGAAGGTCATCATTTCCACCGCCATGGGTCAGCAGTATATGGCCCAGGAGGCGGTGCGTCTCGGCATCGATTATTTCCTGCTGAAGCCCTATGATCTGCAGAGCCTGTCCCTCCGCGTCCACCAGCTGGCCGGTGACGACCTCCCCGTGCAGAGTCAGGGCGGCGCC
>CADBQN010000025.1 GCA_902796855.1 uncultured Bacillota bacterium
CCATCAGCGTCACCGGCGGTAAAACCTGGGAAGACAGCAACGACCAGGACGGCGTCCGTCCGGACAGTATCACGATCCGTCTGCTGGCCGACGGCAAAGAAATCGCGAGCAGAACCGTCACCGCGGCGGAAGAATGGAAATGGAGCTTTGATAACCTGCCGAAGTATGAAAACGGCACGGAGCTCAAATATACCGTCACCGAAGACGCTGTCGAAGGTTATGAAACCACCTATGACGGTTTCAGCGTTACGAACACCCATGTTCCCGGAACCATCAGCGTCACCGGCGGTAAAACGTGGGAAGACAACAACGATCAGGACGGCATACGTCCGGACAGCATCACGATCCGTCTGCTGGCCGACGGCAAAGAGGTCGCGAGCAGAACCGTCACCGCGGCGGAAGAGTGGAAATGGAGCTTTGATAACCTGCCGAAATATGAAAACGGCACGGAAATCAAATATACCGTCACCGAAGACGCCGTCGCGAATTATGAAACCACCTATGATGGTTTCAATGTCATGAATACCCATGCTCCCGGGACTGTCAGTGTTACCGTTTCAAAATCTTGGGATGATGGTGAAAACCAAGATGGTATAAGGCCTGATACTGTGACCATTCAACTGTTTGCCGATGGAAAAAACACCGGAAAAACGCTTGAATTGACAGTGGCTAATAACTGGACGGGCAGTTTTACTGATTTGGATATGTACATCGATGGCAAAGAGGTTTCGTATACCGTTGCTGAGATAGTGATTGATGGCTATACCGCGGTAATTTCCGGGGACGCCAAAACCGGTTTCAGCGTTACGAACACCCATGTTCCCGGAACCATCAGCGTCACCGGCAGTAAAACCTGGGAAGACAACAACGACCAGGACGGTGTCCGTCCGGACAGTATCACGATCCGTCTGCTGGCCGACGGCAAAGAAGTCGCGAGCAGAACCGTCACCGCGGCGGAAGAATGGAAATGGAGCTTTGATAACCTGCCGAAATATGAAAACGGCACGGAAATCAAATATACCGTCACCGAAGACGCCGTTGAAAGTTATGAAGCCGCCTATGATGGTTTCAATGTCACGAATACCCATGTTCCCGGAACCATCAGCGTCACCGGCGGTAAAACGTGGGAAGACAGCAACGACCAGGACGGCGTCCGTCCGGACAGCATCACGATCCGTCTGCTGGCCGACGGCAAAGAAGTCGCGAATAAGATTGTAACCGCGGCGGAAGAATGGAAATGGAGTTTTGATAACCTGCCGAAGTATGAAAACGGCGCGGAAATCAAATATACCATCACCGAAGACGCTGTCGAAGGTTATGAAGCCGCCTATGACGGTTTCAGCGTCACGAATACCCATGCCCCGGAAAAAATCAGCATTAAAGTTTCAAAAACCTGGAAGGATCAGGATGATAAAGACGGACTTCGTCCTAAAAACGTTACCATCCGCTTAACAGCGGACGGCGTTGATACCGGAAAAGTCCTGGTGCTGGATGAAAACAATCGCTGGGCCGGAGAGTTCGCAAATCTGGATCGCTGTAAAGACGGCAAGGAAATTGTCTATACCGTGACGGAGGATAAAGTAACCGGTTATACAACCGAGATCACCGGAAACGCGAAAGAAGGTTTTTCTGTTGTGAATTCCCATACTCCCGAAACACCGGTGCAAAAGACAGATAAACCAAAAGGGACAACGCCTGTGAAAACTTCTGTTTCGGGGAATCCCCAAACGGGAGATGAGGCAAACCTGATTCTTTATTTCATCCTGATGGCGGCGGCCTTTGTCGGCATTGTTTCCCTGCTGCTTTTCAGAAGGAAAAGGATCAACAAATAAAAGCGAGTGTTCCGGGGCGGAAGTTTTTCCCGCCCCGGACGGTCTTTTGATTATTTGTGAACCATCCCCAAAACGGAAATAAAGAGAAAGGACACGCCGAACGGCGGCAAAACGCCGGAACCGAACCGTTCCTCCGGAACGCGGGTCTCGCCGAAAACCGGCGACGACAATCATCCGGAAATCTACGCCGTTATGGCGCTCCTCTCCGCGGCGCTCCTGCTCAGGCTGGCCCTGCGGCGAAAACGCAAGGGCTGAGCGTCAGCCGGATCTGACCTCGCCTCACGCCCCGCGGCTTCCGCCGGGCCGTGAGGCTTTTTGTTTTTTTTGAAAAAAATTAAGAAGAAAAGCCAATCAATGAGAAAAAACGGCGAAAAACCCCGTAAAACGTCAGTTGGGCGTTAGTGGGGAAGAGTTATAATACAAATAAAATATAGTGATATTATATTTTGCGGCGGAAACAGCTGTGACTCAACCCGGTACTGGTCCCATGCCGCCGAAACTCCGACGGAAAAGATCGCAGAACTGTTTTTACATCCGCAGCAAATCAATCACTCCCATTTTTATTCCACTTCTTTTATTCTAAACCGAATACCGATGGTAACGTGGGAATCGGGTGCGAACCCCGAACTCTACCAAGGAACTGTAAAGCGGAGCTATCCTCAAAAAAACCACTGGCCTGAAAGCCGGGAAGGTGAGGAGACGCGAAGAAGCTGAGTCAGGATACAAAGCGTTATCGGGCATCTCTTGGGGTAGCGTGTTTTTTGTTTTTCTGACCCGTATTCCCCGGAATACGGGTTTTGTTTTTGCCGGGCAGTGATTCCCGACCAAAAAAAGCACCAATTCAGAACGTCGGCCGTTTCCCGTTTCTCCGCCGCGTTTCGCGGCCGGAGGTTTGGGATACAGCGTCGATATGATTTGGTCATACCTCCTTTCTTCCATTCCTTTCTTTGCTTTTGTTTTGTTTCAATGTTCTTTACTCTCTGCATACGGCGCGAAAAGCGGGCGGCGGGAAACGGCAAACCACGCCGCCGCCCCAAGCGCCGATGCCGGGGCAAGGCGCGGACTCCCGCCAAGGCGGAAGGCGGCGCGTTTCCTCGAAACAGCGCGGAAAGGTCTTTGAAAGCTGAAAAGCGGAACCGTCCCCGGCGGCCAAAACGAGCGGCGACGGCGCCAAAAGCGCCGGAACAGAACGGGGAACGGTTCGCACGGCAGCCGCGAAAGCGGCGATCCCCTAAAAAATTCTGTTCAGAGAAGACAGCTCTCTAAAAAAGCGATTTTTTTCGGGCGGAAGCGCCGGCGCTTTCGCCCGTTTTTACAACCCAATCCATTTTTTTTTCCAAAGGAAGGAGTGATATCACACTTGCAGAAACGAGCTTTTTTGTCTCCCTTGTTGTTTTCGGAGAAGAAGTATCACAACGCGCTCCGAAGGGAAAGAACCGATTGATTTTTTAAAACAGCGGCGATACTTTGTATCGCGTTACGCGAGGAGGTGATGCCGATGTTTCATTGGCGTGAACCCGCGGAGAAGCTCCGCGTCCTCGCGGCCCATCACAGGTGAAAATCCGGCGGATTCGCGAACCGGCGGAGGCTGCATCGTTGCGCGGAGTTTTTCGCGCCGCCGTTTCAGGGGCGCGGACAAAACCACGAAGGTACAATGGAAATGAACACACAACACTCAGAAGCAATTATGAATAAAAAATCTTAAGAAAGGATCAAAAAAACATGATGTTATCAAAAAAGAGAATAGCCTCACTGTTTTTCACGCTGGCGCTCATCGCGGTTTTTGCCCTCGTGCCGATGGGTGTGTTTGCGCCGATAGACGACCATGACCGGATCAGCGTCGCGCCGGCGGAACCGGTCTGTATCGACTGGGACAGCGCCACTTCAGCAACGGGATCGATTGTGAAAACAGACCCGAACAGCAGTTACTACCCTTCTTCCTTTATGTTCTATGTGGACAATGGGACGCTCAGTGTTTCCAACGGCGGTTCCTATACGCGTTTGACTGATTATGATTCGGATTTCGGTGATGCTTACCGGATCAATCTGCCGAGTACCGCCTGCACTATCACAGTCACTTTAACCAACGCCAATAACAATAGCGGCGTATACTACCTTTCCTGTGCCGCGCCGGCCGGTTCTTTGGCCGCGCCCGGGACAACGCCTAACGATGTTTGTGGTTATCTGCCCGTTGGTCAGTTTGCATCCGGTTCGGGGTGGGGTTCCCTTTTCAGCAACGGAACCAACAGCACCGGCACGACGGAAAAATTCCTCAACGGTTATACATCCACAGGTGTTTCCCTCGGTATGCTTGGCGGTTACATCCAGTTTGATTACGGCAACAACCCCATTCCCAATTCCGAGTTGAATCCCTACGGCATTGACTTTATCGTCTACGGGAATCCCTTTAACGGCAATCCCGAAGCAGGTTCCGTCAAAGTATCCTCCGACGGTATTACCTGGTATAACCTGGCCGGTTCGCTCCACTACGACGCCGACACCGAATGGAATCAAAACGCCTCCTACATCAAAATCGTGAATGCGGGAACGACGATCGGCGGTCAGACATTCTCCAGCGCTGGTGTTTACGCCTCGGTGGATTATATTCCAACCAATTCCACAGACGCCACTGAAGTAGATGAAGCAATCGGTGATGCCACTTGGACAAGAATGGGGCCAGTAGCATGGTGGCCGGAATACAGCAGTGAAAACTACGGCAATATCTGGAATGACGGCCACATCAACGACGTTATCTGGAACCGAAACGGCTCTGCAGAAGTCATTTCCTATAAGAATCTCACCCGCGTAATGGACGATTGGCAAAAGGGCTTCTCCGGGAATGACTCCACCAACTACTACCGCTTCGGTTACGCCGATGTCCGCGCCAACGGCAGCAGCTACGGCACCGCCATCAATCCCTATGACACACTGCCGGCGGCGGCCAGCGGCGGCGACGGCTTTGACCTCTCCTGGGCGGTAGACAGCAACGGAGAGCCGGTTGTCCTCAGCAGCGCCCGTTTTGTCCGCGTTTATTCTTCCGTGCTCTACCTTGCGCCGCCTTTCGGCGAAACATCCACCGAAGTCTGCGGCATCTACACCACGTCCAATCAGGCGGCTTCCAGCGTGGGAACGGCGACGGCGCCGACGGTAAAATACGGCACGTCCGCCACGGCGATGACCAACGCAGTTTCCGTTTCCAACATGAACATGACGTCCCTGAATGTCAATCCCGGAACGTATTACATCAACGCTTCGAAAACCGGCACCAATCTCTTCTACATCAATAATGAAAAGGTGACGTCGGGCGAAGCCTATTCCTTCACCGTGACATCGGGGAAAGACACTTACGTTCGCGTCATTGCCCAGGACGGCACGAAAGCGCCGTTTATCAGCGTTATCAAATTCAGAGGAAACTGAACGGGTATAAACACTTCCCCGCAGCATACAGAACGCTGTGTTCAATGCTTTTAGGAAAGGAGAAAAGGGGATCGTCCCGCCGGTAACATACCGGCGGGACGATTCTTTTTCTGTACAGAAGATAATGAAAAAGTTTTTTTCGGGCGTGATCGCCTTTTTAATTGCCGCAGCCTTTTTTATATTTCCCGCCGAAAATATTTCCGCGTCCGTCCTTTTTAATATCCGAGATGCGGAAGGCACACCGCTGGAAATGACTGAATTGGGTTCACCCAGGGAACGCTATAACGTTTTTTTCATCGAGGTACCGGCAGGAAATGAAGATATTTTAGCCGGAGAAAAAACTGATTCAAGATTAACTCTACGCGATTTCAATAGTACGATTACATACGTTAATGGTATCAAACGTTCTTCCGGTCCTGATATTGAATATGACAGTGATACAGGAACATATATTCTTCCTTTAATTCTCTTCCAAACTTCACTGGATACAATTTCCGCAAGACTATCAGTAGATGTGTCTTCAACATACAACTTAGATGATACGCTGGATTATTCCGCTTTTATGTTTTCTTTAAGCGTAAATAATGAACTCCAATATTATATATATATTTTTCAAGGAAAACCTGAACTCACGGCAGTCAATGCCGCCGCTCTACGGAGCACGATTGAAAGCTGTGAGAAAATCGAAGAAGGTTCCTATACAGATTTTACCTGGCGGTATTTCCAACAGGCACTGAACGACGCCAAAGTGTTCCTGGCTTCCCTCTATAACGACGACGGCACACCGTCGGAGATTAACGAACCGGAATACCAGTCCGAGGTCGACGCGGAAACGGAATCGCTTAAAGCTGCCCGCTTAAATCTGTGCGATTCTTCCTACATTGAGAACGACGGTATCGATTACTATAAAGCGCTTTCCGCTCTCGTTGGCCGCACCGCTTCGCTGCGGGCGGAGGATTACGAGGAAACCTCCTGGCAAGCGTTTCAAGAAGCCCGTAACGCCGCCGATACCTATGTAAAGGAAACCGCCACCCCGACGGTCGCCCGCAGCGGCGCCAATGACATACGGGAGATTATTTCACTGTGGAAACCGCTGTACAGGGCGTATTACTACGGACTCCAAAGCAGAGAGGATGAAATCACCGTTTCCCTCCGGGTCGCCGATAATATCGGCGGCGTTTATCCCACCCTGGCGCTGACCGATGAAAAAACGGCACTGTTCTCAGGGGAATTATCACTGAGCGGTGAAAACCGCAGTCTCCAGGGCGCCGTCACCGCGGCGGATCTTTCCTTTGCCGCTGATATGAGCGGCTCGTATCAGATCAATCCGGGATTACGGGAGCAAGTATTCATTTTTGTCAACGGCATTCTTGTCGTCGATCCTGTGAACGGGAATAACACTGACCGCGAATTGAGAGATTACGGCGCCGTCTTTGACCGTGACGGACGCGCGTTGGGATCTACCGAAGAAAATCTCAATATGGCTCTGCGCGACGGCGATGATGTGCTCATTTTCCGTACGGAAAGAGCGATGGTCAGATACTATATCAGTTTAACGGCCGCCAGTTATTTTAAGACCTACAGGGACGATATAAAACTGCTCCGCATCGCGGAAAAGAACGCCGAGCCCATCGAAGCGACGGAAGGGGAAGCTTTTGAACTGACGGTGACGGCAACCCCCGGTACAGTGGCATCCTTTACGGGAATTAACCGTCCCGCTGAGGGCATCGGCTTTGTATACGGTCCCGCCGCCGAAACACCGGAAGCGGTGAGAGGCCCCGCCCGCGCCGCCGCCGGTACAACAGATCAGGACGGGAAAATCGCCCTCACCCTCTACAAAGCCGGCTGGTACTACGTTTCCGCCCTGGATCGTCATCCCCAGGTTTACGGAAGTTTGAATGCTGACGGCATTGAAACGCCGGGAGAATATCCGCAGTTAGCCGCCGGTGACGGAATCTTAGTTCATGTGCTTTCCCTGGAGGAGGCGGAATTTAAAAAAGCCCTGGCGGAATATGACAATAAAATCGACGCCCTGCTGAACTCCTACAACGAAGACTTCATCGGTGAAACGCTTTGGAAACAAATGCTTTCCCGGTATTATACCGCCAAAGCCGCCATCGCCACCGCCACAAATCTGGAAGAAGCTCAGGACGTTCTCGATGCCGCAAAACCCGATATGAAGGAGATTCAGGATCGGGCCGCGGCGGAAAATACCTCCAAACTGAGAGATTTCCGCGACCTGCTGAATCGCCTGCCCGCCGATCTCTCCCAACTGGATCAGAGCGTGGGGCACATTGTTGAGGAAGGGCTGACGCCGCTTTATGAATCGATGAGCTCTTATCAGCGCGGCCTCCTCACCGGGGCGGAGCTCAGCCGCTACAACGCGGCGAAGGCGCTCTGCGCCGCCGGCCTCCCCGAAGCCGCCGCGTACAATCTCTCCTTCCGCTTTGTCGGTGACAGCGACGAAACCACCGCCGCCTTAAACGACATGCTGACCTATCTGCAGTCTCAGCAGAGCTATGAGGACGCGAGCAGCGGCTACGGCGGCGATGCCTTAGAGGAAATCGGCCTGTTCCGCGTTATTGACCGCGCCGCCAACAACAGCTGGAACGGCGTTTTGTCGGAAAACGCCGCGGAATCCTTTGCCGACGATATCGTGGACGTCGCCGTCAATTTCGATTACGACGCCTATTTCCTCGTCCGCGATGACGAGGATCACACCCTCTCCGGCAGCGGCTGGGAAATCACCGACGAAAACTTCGGCTTCAGCGATTACTATGCCGACAGCCGCGGCTACACCTACTATGACGTGATCAGCGGCTTTACCGTGAAGCTGAACGGCACGGAATACGAAATCAAAAAGGTGCGCTGCAGCGGCGTCGCCGAAAAGGACATTACGAAACGTGATTTGTCCGTTCTCGATTACAGCGCCTATCGGGGGAAGGACGAAAACAACGTCAACGTCAATTTCCTCAGCGCCCTCTATCGCTTTAACATGCCCTATCGCGATGTCGCGGTGGAAGTGGTGTGGGGCCCGGTTTCCGGGGACACCGCCGAATACGCCGTCGACGAGCTGACGAGAACCCTCTCCGGCTATGATAAGGCGAACTACACCGCCGCCGACTGGAAAAAGCTCACCAACGCATATTACGAAGGTGTGAACAACATTTACAAAGCCGGGGACAAAGACGGCATCATCGCCGCGAAGAACGAAGCTTTGGCGGCCATGGCCGCGGTTCCCCTCCGGGCCGAGGACGACTACGGCTCCGTTTCCGTCCGATTCTACAACAACACCTATGAGGAAGGCCTCGGCTATGACGAAAGCAAACCCTTCATCTCCGAAACCATCGCCCTGGAAGCCGGCGACAGCATGATGACCGCCGGTCTGAAAGCCCTGGTCAAAAACGGCTACACCTGGGGCGGCACCGGCGGCATCGGAATGAACATTGAGTATCTCGCCGGCATCGCCAAAAACGGCGTTTCCCTCAGCGAGTTCGACGGCGGAGGCGCTTCCGGCTGGATGGGCACGCTCAACGACTGGTTTGTGAACGAAAGTTTCAGCAGTTTTACCGTGAACTCCGCGAATGAAAGCACCCGCCTGCGGGACGGCGACGTGATCAAAATCATATACACCGTCACGGGATACGGCTTTGACCTCGGCGCCAGCTGGGAAAACAACGATACGTCGCTGAAAGCGCTGTCGCTTTCGGGCGCCGCGGCCCAGCCGGAATTCGCCGCGGACACCTATGAATACATCGCCACGCTGGATCATAACCCGCTGACGGCCTTTGCCGTCAACGCCGAAGCGGCCAACAAGAACTTCCAGACACGAATCTACGTCAACAGCCGTTCCGGCCTCAGCTGGTATCCGCCGGGCGCGGAAATTCCCGTCAAAGCCGGGGACGTCATCTACATCGGCGTGGGCGAAGCCTCCTGGCCGACGATGAACACCGGCAAAATCACCGGGACGTGGTACACCGTTTACGTCCTCGGCGAGGGGAACTCCATGACGCGTCAGGCGGAAGCGCTCATCGCGGATCTGCCCGAAGCGGAAAACGCCGGGCTTGAAGAGGAAGAAGCGATTCGCTTTGCCGAAGCGTTCTGCGAACATCTCTCCGCGGAAGACCTGGCAAAGGTAAGCAACAGGGAAAAATTAGACGCTCTGCTGGCTAAGATCGAAGCGCTGAAAGCCGTTGAGGATGTCTCGGCGCTCATCGCCAAACTGCCCGCCGCCAACGCGGTGCAGATAGACGACGAAAAAGCCGTTGACGCGGCGGAAAAAGCCTACGGCGAACTGGAACCGTGGCAGAAAGACGCCATGCAGCAGCGGTACGGTCTGAAACTCAGCGCCGTCCGCGAGGCTCTGGAGGAACTGAAAGAAGCCACCTTCGATGAACGCGCCGCCGCCGCCGTGATCAGACAAATCAACGCCCTGCCCGAAGAGATTGCCCTCAGCGACGCGGAAGAGGTCGCCGCGGCCCGTGAAGCCTTTGAAGCGCTGAGCGACGAACAGAAGGACTTTGTCACTTCCCGCGTCCAGAGCAAGCTCCTCACCGCGGAACAGGCCATCGCCGAGCTGAAAGCGGCCAAAGAAGCCGCGGAACAGGCAAAAGCCGATGAGGCCGCCGCGAAAGAGGCGGAAGCGCTCATCGCCGCCATCGGCGAGGTGACGCTGGACAGCAAAGACGCCATTGAGGCGGCAGGAAGCGCCTTTGACGCTTTGACCGAAAATCAGAAGAAGTTGGTGACCAACGCGGACATCCTCACCGCCGCCGAAGCGGCCTACAAAGAGCTGAAAGACGCTGACGACCGGGCGAAGGCCGAAGCCGAAGCCGATCGGGCCGCGGCGAAAGCCGCCGAAGACCGCGTCAGCGCCATCGGCGAGGTGACGCTGGACAGCAAAGACGCCATCCGGGCGGCGAGAAGCGCCTATGACGCCCTGACCGAAAATCAGAAGAAGTTGGTGGCCAACGCGGAGGTCCTCACCGCCGCCGAAGCGGCCTACGACGCGCTGAAAGCCGCCGCCGACAAGGCGAATACCGCCGCCGAGGCCGACCGGGCCGCCGCGAAAGTCGCGGCAGACCTCATCGCCGCCGTCGGTGACGTGACATTGGACAGCAAAGACGCCATCCAAGCGGCGAGAAGCGCCTATAACGCTTTGAGCGAAAGCCAGAAACAGCTGGTGACCAACGCGGACGATCTCACCGCCGCGGAAACGGCCTTCAAAGCGCTGAAAGACGCCGCCGATGAGGCGAACAGCGCCGCCGAAGCCGACCGTGCCGCCGCGAAAGAAGCCGAAGACCTCATCAGCGCCATCGGCAGCGTGACGGCAGACAGCAAAGAAGCCATCGAGGCGGCGAGAAGCGCCTATGACGCTTTGACCGAAGCGCAGAAACAGCTGGTGACCAACGCGGACGATCTCGCCGCCGCCGAAGCGGCCTATGAGGAAGCCGCGGCGAAGCTGGAGGAAGACAAAGCGAAAGCCAAAGAAGCCGCCGCGCTCATCGGCGCCATCGGCGAGGTGACCTTGGACAGCAAGGACGCCATCGAAGCGGCGGAAAGCGCCTATGACGCCTTGACGGACGATCAGAAACAGCTGGTGACCAACGCGGAGGCCCTCGCCGCCGCCAAAGCGGCTTACGCGGAGCTCATCGCCAATCTGCCGGTGCCCTTCGTGGATATTGAAGGTCACTGGGGCGAGGACGCCATCATCAACATTTACCGCCTCGGCCTTGTGAACGGCGTGGGTGAAGACCGCTTCGCGCCGAATATGGAAATCACCCGGGGCATGGTGGTGACGATCCTCTACCGTCTGGAAGGGGAACCGGCGGTATCCGAAAGCTGCGCCTTTAACGACGTGGCCGCGGGCCGCTACTACCGCGACGCGGTGATCTGGGCCAACGATAACGGTGTGGTCTACGGCATGAGCGAAACGGTGTTCGCTCCGGAAGCGAACATCACCAGAGAGCAGTTAGCGACGATGATCTGTCGCTACGCCAAGTACAAAGGGGCTGACGTGACCGGATCGAGCGACCTTGCCGGTTACATTGACGCCGCCGCTGTCAGCGGCTGGGCGAAAGAAGCCATGGGCTGGGCCAATCATACCGGCCTGATCCGCGGCCGCTCTCAGACGGAGCTCGTGCCCCGGGGCACCGCCACGAGAGCCGAGTTCACGATGATCCTCACCCGC
>CADBQN010000026.1 GCA_902796855.1 uncultured Bacillota bacterium
ACAGACGCTGCCGACATAGCCGCGGAGATAGAGGGATTCCCATTCGCTCATCGTCACGTCCAGGGCGGCGCTGTCTTTTCGCTCCGCAGCGGGCAGGTTTTTCAGATTCCCTTCGGGGAGGTTGTTCGTGTGATCCCTGCCCCAGCGGATGAAATCGCCGAGGGAAGCGAAGCTCCGTTCCGCCGCGGCGAAGGCCTTCGGCGGCTCGGAGCCGGAAAGCACCCCGACGGCGGGGAGAGATACCGCGGCCAGCGACACGATACAGATCACCGCCGCGGCGACGGGCAGCGCGGCGGTGCTTCGCGAGGCGGCGTCGGTATCGCGGGCGAGGAACGCCAGGATGAACCCGGAAAACAACCCCGCGCAGCTCGGCCATACCGGCGCTGACAGCGCCGTGACGAGCAGAAAGAAAACGGCCGCGGCCAGAAAAAACAGGATCAGCCTTCCTTTGGCGCGCAGAATATAGGAGACGACGACGGCGAGGATCAGCGTCACCGGCAGCAGGAAGACGGTAACGCAGAGCGCCGCCCCGTAACGGCCCGACACCGCCGCCGGCAGAAAGACACGGCTCTGCGCCATGCCGAACAGGTCTTTCACGCCGTTCAGCGTCAGGGCGAGACCGTCGTAAAAGACCTCCCCGCCAAGGACGGCAACGGCGGCGGTGAACAACACCGCGCCGAAAAAAAGCCGCCAATGGGAATCAAAACGCGTGTAAAAAAACAAGCTCAGCCCCATCGCCGCCACACCCCAGAGCACGGCGGCAACAGCGTAAAACGGCAGATTCAGACAGGAAACCGCCGCCGTGATGACGGAAACAAGCAGCAAAGTACCGATCCCCCAGAGAACGGCAAAGGAGCGAAAACCCTCGCCGCCGGCATCGGTTTCGCGGGACGCGAAAGAAAGGCTCAGGCCGCCGTTCGGCAGGGGCTGAGCCCGGTTTTTCTTCCTTCTTTTCAGTTGGTCCGGACGGATTCGTTTCATTTTCATATCAAATCATCAGCGGATAAAGCGCCGTTTCGTAATTTTCCGGCGTCACACCGTAGAGATCGGCCTCCCCGGAGACCGCCGCTCCCGCCCCATCGTCAGCGCAGAGAATCACCGTCTTTTTCGCCGTCGGCGGCAGCAGAAACAGATTCTCCGGCGAGACCGAGGCAAGATAAATGATATTGGAATAATTCCCGGGATGCACGGCCTTCATATAGCCTTCCACCGTGTTCTCCGTCCCCTCCAGTTCCGAAACGGAGAGAATCTCCGTCAACAGCAGCTGAAAGGTCTCTTCGGAGTCGACGCGGTGACCGGCAAAAGCGCCGCTCCCCGCGCTGAGCCAGCCCACGGTGTGGGCGATCTTCATTTCCGTCAGTTTTTGAGACAGCGAGACGGCGATTTCACCGAGGGCGCCCCGAACCGCGGCCGCCGCCGGAGCGCCGCCGGGCAAAACGACGCGTTCAAAGAGGACCAGCACCGATTCATCCACCGGCAGGCTCGCTTCCCGGATCACCAGCCGGTCGAATTTTCCCGTCAGCTTCCAGTGGACGCTCCGCAGCGGGTCCCCGGGCTCGTAATCGCGGATGGCAAAGGTCTCCGAAGGGTCGTCGCCGGAGCGATAGGGCGAGAACCGATCGCATTCCGGCTCCGTCACGCCGCTCTTTACGACGGTGACGTCAAGGGGGAACATCTCCGGCAGGATCAGCGCTTCCGATGACGCGCCGACAGGTCGGGAGAAGCGGAACACGCCGAGATAATCGGCGTAAACGAGGGCTTTTACGGTAAAACGCGCCTTCCCGCAGTAACGGGAGGAAAAGGAAAAAGAGGAAACCGTTTTCCCCCTCGGCGGCACCGCGCGAAAAACGGTCTGTTCCGTCACCTCACCGGTGAGGAGGTTCCTCATTTCCGCGGCGACACCGAGATAGAGAAAGGGAAAACGGGAACGGTTCGTCAGCGTGACGGTTCCCGTCAGGGCCCGGTTCCGTTCGGAAACGGATTCCACCGCGGCGGCAGCCGTCACCGCTCCGGCAAAAACGCGGGAAAGGAGAAGAGAAACGGCGATGATCAGCGCCATGGCGCCAAGGAGCAGCAACGGCAGCACGCTTTCGCCGAACACCGTCAAAAGCAGCAATGACGCTCCGAAAAGACCGGCGTAAACAGCGTTCTTCCTCATTGGGCCACGTCCCTTCCCGTCACCGGCAGCGGCACCGCCTCAAGGATTTCCGCCACGATGTCCGCCGCCGTCGTATCCGTCAGCCGCGCTTTCGGCTGGAGAATCAAACGGTGACCGACGACGTCGCCGAAAACGGCGCCGACATCCTCGGGAATCACGTAATCGCGGCCGGCGACAAAGGCGTAGGCCTTCAC
>CADBQN010000027.1 GCA_902796855.1 uncultured Bacillota bacterium
ACAGACGCTGCCGACATAGCCGCGGAGATAGAGGGATTCCCATTCGCTCATCGTCACGTCCAGGGCGGCGCTGTCTTTTCGCTCCGCCGCGGGCAGGTTTTTCAGATTCCCTTCGGGGAGGTTGTTCGTGTGATCCCTGCCCCAGCGGATGAAGTCGCCGAGGGAAGCGAAGCCCCGTTCCGCCGCGGCGAAGGCCTTCGGCGGCTCGGAGCCGGAAAGCACCCCGACGGCGGGGAGAGATACCGCGGCCAATGACACGATACAGATCACCGCCGCGGCGACGGGCAGCGCCCGGGAGGCGCCGTTCATGGCCCGGTACAGAAAGAGCAGCGCCAGACCGGCGAAGAGACCGCCGTACCACGGCCACGCCACCGCTTTCCCCGCCGTCACCAGCAGAAGGAAGAGGGCGAGCAGAAGCAAAGAAAGCGTCACATAACCTTTCCCCCGCAGTACGTAGGCGACGACGACGGCGAGGATCAGCGTCACCGGCAGCAGGAAGACGGTGACGCAGAGCGCCGCCCCGTAATCACCCGACACCGCCGTCGGCAGAAAGACACGGCTCAGTTCCATGCCGAACAGGTCTTTCACGCCGTTCAGCGTCAGGGCGAGACCGTCACGGAAGAGGTCGCCGCCGAAAAGCACAGCGGCAGCGGCGAACAGCGCCGCGCCGACGAGAAGCCACAGCCGCGTTTTCGGCCGGGACGAGAGAGCGACGCAGAGCGCCGTCGCCGACGCCGACCAGACCGCCGCGGCCGGCCACACCACCGCCAGCGACAGAGCGGAGACCGCCGCTCCGGTCAGGGAGATCAAAAACAGCGTGCCGATGCCCCAGCCGACGGCGAAGGAAAGCGGACCGCGTCCCGGTTCCGTTTCCGCTCTCACCGCGAGAGACAGCAGGGATTCCGCTTTTGTTTTCTTCTCCTCTTTTCTCTTTTTCTTTAATTTTCGCAAATCGATTCGTTTTATTTTCATATCAGATCATCAGCGGACAGAGCGCTGTTTCGTAATTCTCCGGCGTCACGCCGTAAAGGTCGGCTTCCCCGGAGACCGCCGCGTCCCCTTCACCGACGCCGCAGAAGATCACCGTCTTCTTCGCCGTCGGCGGCAGCAGGAACAGATTTTCCGGCAGGACCGACGTGATATAGATGATATTGGAATAGCCGCCGCCGTTCCTCGTCCGCACATAGCCCTCGATCGTGTTTTCCGTCCCCTCCAGCTCCGAAACGGAGAGCGTCTCCGCCAACAGCAGCTGAAAGGTCTCGTCGGAATCGACACGGTGACCGACGAAAGCGCCGTTCCCCGCCGTGAGCCAGCCCACAGTGTGGGCGATCTTCATTTCCGTCAGCTCCCGGGAGAGCGATACGGCGATCTCGCCCAGAGCGTTCCGCGCCGCCGGGGACGGCTTCGCCTTCCCCTTCGGGCGGATTCGCTCAAAGAGGATCAGCACCGACTCATTCACCGGCAGGCTCGCCTCCCGGATTACCAGCCGGTCGAATTTCCCCGTCAGCTTCCAGTGGACGCTCCGCAGCGGGTCCCCGGGCTCGTAATCGCGAATGGCAAAGGTCTCCGAAGGGTCGTCGCCGGAACGGTACGGGGAAAAGCGGTCGCATTCCGGTTCCGTCACGCCGTTCTTCACCACGGTGACGCCGAGAGGGATCAGCTCCGGCAGGATCAACGCTTCCGACGATACGCCGACGGGACGGGAGAAACGAAACACGCCGAAAAAGTCGCAGAAAACGAGCTTTCTCACGGTGAGACGCGTCTTGCCGCAGTACGCCGAGGCAAAGGACACCTCGTTGCGGACGGCCGCCCCCGGCGGCAGCGGACGGAACAGCGTCGCCGCCGTCACCTCGCCGGTGAGGAGATTCCGCGTCTCCGTATCCGTTCCGAGGAAGAGAAAGGGAAAGCGGCTGCCGTTTTTTACCGTGACGGCGCCATGAAGCGCCGCGTTCTTCTCCGCCAAGGAGTCCGTTTCCGCTTCCGCCGTGACGAACCGGGAGAAATACAGCGCCAAGACGAGGGAAACGGCGGCGGTCAGCGCCATGGCGCCAAGGAGCAGCAGCGGCAGGACGCTTTCGCCGAACACCGTCAAAAGCAGCAGTGCCGCGATAATTCCCCCGGCCAAAATCCTGTTTTTCCGCATTCTCCCTCAGTCCTTTCCCGTCACCGGCAGCGGCACATTCTCGAGGATCTCGCCGGTGATGTCCGCCGCCGTCGTATCCGTCAGCCGCGCTTTCGGCTGGAGGATCAGACGGTGACCGACGACGTCGCCGAAAACGGCGCCGACATCCTCGGGAATCACGTAATCGCGGCCGGCGACAAAGGCGTAGGCCTTCAC
>CADBQN010000028.1 GCA_902796855.1 uncultured Bacillota bacterium
GCGCCATCCGTCACGGCATCGAGCTGGCCTGGGACCGCGGCAACATCGACCTGATGAACAAGTTCTTCGGTTACACCATCGACGTGGAACGGGGCAAGCCCACCAACAGCGAGTTCATCGCCATGATCGCCGATAAGCTGAAAATGGCGAACCGCATGGCCTGAGCGGGCTTTTTCCCGTTCCGAACGATTTTTTGATCCGCGCCGCCGTCCCGCGGTGGAACGGAACGTCACTTGTACCTGCCATCCCCCTTTCTCTCTTCTCTGCCCCTTTGCCGGTGTTTTCATAAAATTCACCGGCAAAGGGGTATTTTTTTTGACATATGGGAAGAATTTATGTAAAATAAGGGGGAAAGAAAAAAGCGGAGGGTGCTTTTATGAAAAAAATCGCGCTGTGCTGTCTGGCCGTTTTCTGCGTTTTCCTTTGCGCCGCCTGCGGTTCGTCGGAAAAGCAAAAAGCGGATACGCCGACGGGAACGGAAACGTATATCAGTGAAACCGAAGCGAGGATCTTCTTTTACGAAATCACTTCGGTCTATCGCTATGAGCTGATGACCCTCGATGAGGAAACGCTGAAAAACGGTGTCGATCCGAAATACTGGGACGGCGTCGCCGAGGAAGCGGCGGAGCTCTCCCTCAGTGAGCTGACGGAAGAATACGTCACCGAGGAGGAACGGGAGCTTTTGGCGACGAGCTACGGCGTCACCGCCGACAACGTCATTTTTGGCGTCTACCGCGTCGGCGACCTCCAGGCCGGCATCGATTATCTCTTCGGGCCGGGCCGCTCAGACGTTTCCACCTGGAACCACGATAACGTGGATATCGTCGGCGGCAATATCTTCGGCACGGCGTCGGGCTATTTCCTCTGCGCCAAGACCGAGGACAAACGCTATGACAATCAGATCTATAAGCTGATTTCCGTCACCGGCGGCGAGGGCACCGCCACCATTCAGGCCCGGGCCCTCAGCGTCGACACCATCACCGAACAGACCGTCCGCGACCTGACGGTGACGGAAACCGTGACCGACGAGGGCGGCAATGAAATGTCGGTATATCATCCCCTGGAAAACGCCGCCATCGAGAATTTCAGCATCAACGCCGACTTTGATACCAACATCAACAATATGGGCATCAACGAGAACGATCTCGGCGTCGTTACCTTTACCTTTGGCCTCAGCGGCATATCCGTTTATCTGGATCACGCCGCCGTGGAATGAGAAGAGGAGAGAAAAGGATGAAAAAAAGATTTTTGCCGCTGCTGACCGCCTTTGCCGCCGCCGCGCTCCTTGTTGCCTGCGGCGGACAGGAGATCGACCCCTCCTACACTCAGTCTTCCGTCGTCATCAATTCCTTTACCGAAGTCGCCGGGGAGAACCCCGACGGCCTGAAAACGACGAAGGACGGCTATTGTTACATCTATAAGGTGAAAGACGGCAAGACCGCCGACGCGGCCTATAACCTCTACCGCGACTATCTCGATGAGAACTTTACCTACTCCATGACGGAAAGCGCTGTCGTCGGCGACGGCTACAGCGCCGTTTATTACGCCGCCAACGGCGAGCGCATCGAGTATACCGAAGCCGTTGATAAAGACGGCTCCTATGTGATCTCGGTGACGATCCCCCGTTAAAAACGGCGATCCCGCTGCCGCCGCGGCGCGGCGGCGCTTCTTTTTCCTCCCGGCTTCGCATAGGATGGAGGGAAAGGGAGGGATCGTTTTGCGGATGATCGCGATCGGACGGCTGCGCCGCCGTCTCGCCGCGCTGTTTGCTGCCGTCTGCGTACTGCTGGCGCTCTGCTGGGGCGTGCCGCGGTTTTACGGCTTTCTGACGGCGGAGAACGAGGAAGAATTTCAGGAACTTGACGATCCGGTGCGGGTGGAGAACGTCCCCGACCCGGAGACCACCGCCGACTGGCTGAATTTTTTCAGCCGCTGACGGCGGCGAAAGAAAGGAGGCGGCCTTCGTGAAGGGAGCCGCAAAGGACCGTGAAATCGAGGGATTTCTCGATTACCTGTTGGTGGAAAGGGGGTCGTCTCCCAACACCATCGAAAGCTACCGCTATGATCTCGTCGATTTTCTCCGCGTTCTGCGGGAGAAGCGTCCGGACGCCCTTTTGAGCGAAGCGCGCCGCGCCGATATCGTCGGCTATCTCGCCGACTGCCGCTCCCGGCAGATGTCCCCGAAGAGCCTCGCCCGGAAGCTCTCCGCCCTCAGGACTTTTTACAAATATCTGCTGCTGGACCGGGTCATCACGGCGGATCCCACGGTGAACCTGGAGAACCCCAAACCGGGCAAGTACCTCCCCGGCGTGCTCCGCAAGGAAGAAGCGGAACTGCTGCTTTCGGCGCCGGACACCTCCAAGCTGAAAGGCGTCCGCGACAAGGCGGTGCTGGAAACGCTCTACGCCACCGGCATGCGCGTCTCGGAGCTGACCGGTCTCCTCGTCGACGATCTGCACCTCGATTTTCGCTACGCCAAATGCTTCGGCAAAGGCGGCAAGGAGCGGATCGTGCCTTTGGGCAGCTACGCCGTGGACGCCATCACCGTTTATCTGGAAAAGTGCCGTCCCGTTTTTTTGGGAGAAAAAAAGAATCCCTCGCTCTTTTTGAATCAGCGGGGCGGGACGCTGACGCGGCAGAGCGTTTGGAACATGATGAAATTCTACGGCGAGCAGACAGGCCTCGGCTCTCAGCTCAGCCCTCACACGCTGCGCCATTCCCTCGCCGCCCATATGTTGGAGAACGGCGCGGATCTCCGCACCGTTCAGGAAATTCTGGGCCACGCCGATCTGGCGACGACGCAGATTTATACCCAGTTGCTGCAAAAGACCATTACCGAAGAGTTCAAACGCTGTCACCCCAGGAGTTGATGATGTTGATTAAGCGTAAAAAGAGAGTTTTTTTCATCGTGCTGGACAGCGCCGGTATCGGCGCGCTGCCCGACTGGCGCGATTACGATGACGAGCCCGGTTTCACCGTCGGCCACGTCGCTTCCGCCTGCGGCGGACTTTCCATGCCTCACTGCGCCGCCCTCGGCCTCGGCAATATCGTGCCTCTGGACGGCGTGGCGCCGGTGCCCGATCCCAAAGGCGCTTACGGCAAAGCGCCGCTGACGACCTGCGGCAAAGACACCACCGCCGGTCACTGGGAGATGATGGGGATCATCCTGAAAGAACGGTTCCCCGTTTTCCCCGAAGGTTTCCCCGCCGATTTCATCGAGAAGCTGGAAGAAGCCTTCGGCATCGGTGTGCTCTGCAACCGCCCCTATTCCGGCACCGCCGTCATTGAGGACTTTGGCCGGGAGCACCTGGCGACGAAAAAACCGATCGTCTATACCTCCGCCGACAGCGTCCTGCAGATTGCCTGTCACGAGGAGCTTTGGCCCCATGAGTCCCTATATGATCTGTGCGAAAAGGCGCGGCGTCTCTGCGCCGGGCCATACGGCGTCGGCCGCGTCATCGCCCGTCCCTTCGTCGGAGAGCCGGGCCGTTTTGAGCGCACCAAGTACCGCCGTGATTTTTCCCTGACGCCGCCGGATCCCAATTATCTCACGGCGCTGAGGGAAAAGGCGATCCCCACCTGGGGCGTGGGCAAAATCGGCGATATTTTCGCCAATACGGGGCTTTCCGCGCTGTCGCCGGTGAAGGGGAACCCCCTCTGCGTTGAGGAAACGCTGCGACTGATGAACGAGGAAGAACGCGGGTTCTTTTTTGTCAATCTCGTCGATTTCGATATGCTCTACGGTCACCGCAACGACGCCGCCGGCTACGGCAAGGCCTTAAACGACTTTGACGCCGCCCTCGGTGAGATGGAACAGCGCCTCACCGCAGATGATCTGCTGATCATCACCGCGGATCACGGCAACGACCCCACCACGGTCAGCACCGATCACAATAGGGAATACGTGCCCGTGCTGATGGCGGGGGACGGCGTTCCCGCCGGTTCCCTCGGCACCCTTTCTTCCCCGGCGGATCTCGGCGCCACGGCTTACGCGGCCCTCACCGGCGAGGAAGCGGATATCCCCGGAGAAAACGTCCTATGAACATCACGGATCTGATTCATCAAAAGAAGAACGGCAAAGCCCTCGGCGAAGAAGAAATCGCGTTTTTCGTCCGCGGCTACACCGACGGCACGATCCCCGATTACCAGGCTTCGGCGCTGCTGATGGCGATTTGGTTCGCCGGGATGACGGCGGAGGAGACCTTCGCTCTGACGGCGGCGATGAAGAACAGCGGCGATACTCTGGATCTTTCCGGCTTTGAGCGCACCATCGACAAACACAGCACCGGCGGCATCGGCGACAAGCTTTCCCTGATCGTTCTGCCGCTGTGGCGCGCCGGCGGTCTGAACATCGCCAAAATGTCCGGCTGCGGCCTCGGCTTTACCGGCGGCACCATTGATAAGCTGGAATCGGTGCCCGGTTATGATACGTCTCTCGATCAGCGCTCCTTCTTCGAGCATCTGCGCCGTTACGGCATCGTCGTGGCGGGGCAGAGCGCCAGCCTGGTGCCGGCGGATAAAAAGCTCTACGCCCTGCGGGACGTGACGGAGACCGTCGATTCCCTGCCGCTGATCGCTGCCAGCGTGATGTCGAAAAAGCTGGCGACGGCGGCGGAAAACATCGTTTTGGACGTTAAATACGGCGAGAGCTCCTTTATGAAGACGAAAGAGGACGCCAGAAAGCTGGCGGAACTCATGGTAAAACTGGGCGAAAGCGACGGCCGCCGCGTGGCGGCGCTGCTGAGCCCGATGTCGCGGCCGCTGGGCCGCGCCGTCGGCAACGCCGTAGAGGTGAAAGAGGCCTATCGCTTTCTCCGCGGCGAAGGCGAAGGCGAACTGAAAGAAAACGCTTTGGCGCTGGCCGCCGCCGGTTTCGTCCTCGCCGGTCTGGCCGCCGATGTCGCCGCCGGGCGCGGTCTCTGCGAGACCCTCATTCAAAGCGGCGCCGCGGCGGACGCCTTTTTCCTGTGGCTCAAAAGTCAGGGCGGCCGCTTCGACGAAAGCGATTTTGAAAAGGCCCTGGCGTATCCCGCGGAGGAACACGTCGTTTCCGCCGACAAAGACGGTTTCGTCCGCGACATCCACGGTATCGAGATCGGCCTTGCCAGCATGGAGCTGGGCGCCGGGCGGAAAAAACTCGGCGACGCCATCGATCCCGCCGCCGGCGTGCTGCTGCGAAAGACCGTCGGTGAGACCGTCCGCGCCGGGGAACCCCTGGCGGTGCTGCGCGGCGCCGGCGATGTCGAAACCGCCATCGCGAGGGTGCGGCGTGCCTTTGTTCTCGGCGAAACGGCGGCGGAACCGGAAACCGCCGCCATTGAGGTGTTCAACGGAAAAAAATGGGAGATTATGCAAAACGACAATGACTAATCGGAAACGTTTCTTAACCATCGGAATCATCCTCCTGCTGCTCTTTGCCGTTCCCGCCGGTATCTCGGCGGAAACGGCGGCCCAGACCGCGCCCGCGCCGGCGCAGCCGGTGTGGACCATCCCCGAATACGGCGCCAAAGCCTATGAGACCGTGACGGCGGCCATGGCCGCTTACGATCCCTTGGCGGAAACAGCGCCGGACGTGGACGCCACCGCCGCCGTACTGATGGACGCCGCCAGCGGCAAAATCCTCTATGAGCTGGATCCCGACGGCCTGCGTTACCCGGCCAGCATGACGAAGATCGTCACGCTCCTCGTCACCCTCGACGCCATCGAGGAGGGGACAACGAGTTATGACAGCTACGTTGTTTTCTCTCCCGAAGCGGTGGCTCTGGAAGGAACAAAAACGGGATATCTCGCCGGCGCCACCGACACGCTGGAGCACTGTCTGGAAATGATGATGGTCTTTTCCGCCAACGACGCGGCTTACGCCATCGCGGAGCACGTCAGCGGTTCTATCCCGGCCTTCGCCGCGCGGATGAACGAAAAAGCGGCGGAGCTCGGCATGACCGCTTCCCACTTTGTCAACCCCAACGGGCTCCACGACGAGAACCACTGGACGACGGCGCGGGATATGGCGATCCTCAGCCGCTGCGCCGTGAAACAGCCGGAGGTGATGCGCTTTGCCTCCATGGAAAGCACGGCGATGCCCGACGGCAAAGTGCTCTACAACACCAATAAACTGCTCTTCTGGTGCGAAGGCGCCGACGGTCTCAAGACCGGTACGACGCTGCTGGCCGGTCACTGCCTGGCGGCGACGGCGGAGCGGAACGGCATGCGCCTCATCGCCGTGACGATGGGCTCCCAGAAGGATTATACCCACTATATCAACGCCATGAAACTGCTGGAATACGGTTTCGCCAACTACTCTCTCGTCACCGCCATCGAGAAAGGGGAGTATTTCGGCACCGTCAACGTGCTTTACGGCAAGGAGAACAGCGTTCGCCTCGCCGCCGCCGACGCGGTGGTCTTTCCGGTGCGCAACGGTGAGACGCCGACGCCCCAGTTCGAGACGGTCATTGCCGACGCCGTGGAAGGCCCCGCCGACGCCGGGATCGACGGCGGCGACGTCATCGTCACCGTCAACGGCGAGGAAGTCGGCCGCACCGATCTGATTACGACGGAGATCATTCATAAGCGCGGCATTTTCCTCTGGATCAAGGATTTCTTCGCCGCGCTCATCAACGAAGTCTGAGTCCCGTCTCGGCCGCGGACATCGACAATATCTCTGCCGTTCCCCGTTTTTAACAGGGATTTTTCGGCAGGAAACCGACGTTCCTTTCACGAAATTTGCGGTGTAAAGGAGGCGTCTTTATGAAAATTGAAAAAACGGATCGGCGCATCACCGTCGTTACCGACGGTGATTTCGATCTTCAGATTTGCCCGGAACTGAAAGCCCTGCTGGAAGAGGACCTGAAAGACAACCGCGTCACCCACGTCTGCTTTGATCTGCGGCGCACCTCGTTCATCGACAGCAGCGGCCTCGGCCTGATTTTGTGGATCTATAAGCAGACGGCCCCTTACGGCGGCAAAGTCAGCGTCATCAACGCCGACGACAACGCGGCGAAGCTCTTTGCCGTCGCCGGTCTCGATCATCTGCTGAACCTCCGCCGCAGAGGGAGGGAGAAGCTTGGATAAGGAATACAGCAACTACGCCCGGCTGGAGTTCCGCGCCAAAGACGGCAACGCCGCCGTGGCGCGGCTGGCGGCGGCGTCCTTCTGCGCCGCTGCCGGGTTCTCCATGACAGAGATCGAGGAAATCAAAGTCGCCGTCTCGGAAAGCGTTTCCAACGCCGTGATCCACGGCTATCACGGCGATGAGACCCGCCTCGTGACGATGACGCTGTCCGTGACCGGCGGCGATTTCTTTTTGGAAGTCGCCGACGACGGCGTCGGCATCGCCGACGTCGAAAAAGCGCTGGAACCGGCGTATTCCACCGTGGAAGGCCGCATGGGGCTGGGGTTTGTTTTCATGGCGTCCTTTATGGACAGCCTTGATGTCCGCTCGTCGCCGGGGGCAGGCACCCTGGTGCGGATGGGGAAGCGGTGCCCCGTTCATGACCGCTGACCGAAGCTATACGGAACTGTCCGAGGCGGAAAAGGAAGCGCTTTGGCGCTTCGCCGCCGCCGGGGACGAGCAAAGCCGCCGCGCGCTGATCCGGGGGAACCGCGCCCTCGTGTACGCCGTCGCCGCCCGCTTCGCCTGGAGCGGCGATCGGGAAGACCTCGTTCAGGCCGGCATGATCGGCCTGGTCACGGCGGTGGATCGCTATGATGTCCGCCGCGGCGTGCCCTTCGGCGCTTTCGCCTTTCCCTTTATCAAAGGGGAGGTCCTCGCCGCCGCCGCGGCGATGCGGGGCGCGAAAAAGGCGGCGTTCCTCCGCGGCGACGTGCCCAAAACGCTGTCCGTGGAAGAACGGCTGGAATGGTCGGAAAGCGCCGCCCTCGCCGACAGCGGGTGTGAGGCGATGATGGACCGGGTGGAGGAGCGAATCGCTCTGAGCGATGCCGTGGCGCGGCTGACGCGGGAAGAACGGACGCTGCTGTATTACCGCTATATCCGCCGGGAGACCCAGGCGGAAACGGGAAAGCGACTGTCGCTGAGCCAGACCGGGATCAGCAGAAGGGAAAAGGAGATCCTCGCGAAACTGCGGGGGTGGATGTGAAATGGGAAAGACGTGTTGTTTTACGGGCTACCGCCCGGAAAAGCTGGCTTTTCTGGAAGAGGAGAACAGCGAATCCTACCGGCGTCTGTACGCGCTGCTGACGGAGCTGATCCGTGAAGCCGTCGACAGCGGCTGTGATTATTTCATTTCCGGCTTCGCCAAAGGCGTCGACCTGATGGCGGCGGAGATCGTCATCGGCCTGAAACGGGAAGGGCTCGCCGTCAGTCTGGAAGCGGCCCTGCCGGCGATGAACCAGACCGAGGGCTGGGATGATTTTTCCCGCGGCGTCTACTATACGCTGCTGGACGCGGCGGACAAGCGGGTCTGCGTCGATACGAAAATGACCCGTTACAGCGCCCTGCGCCGCAACGAGTATATGGTCAGAAAAGCCGATCTCGTCATCGCCGTTTTCGACGGCAAAAAAGGCGGCACTTCCCATACGGTGCGCCTCGCCGAGGAGAAAAAGAGGGATCTCTGGATCGTCGACCCCAACGATTTCAGCGTGACGAGGCAGGACAGCCTGTTTTGAGAGAGAGGAAGGGCCTGTTCCCGCAAAGCGGAACAGGCCCTTTTTGGGGGTTCCATGCTGAAAAAAGCCCGAAACGGAGAAATCGTTTCGGGTCAAAGGGACAGGGGCGTTTCAGCGGTAGGGCGTACCGTTGCCTTCGGGAAAGACGGCGCGGATGGCTTCGGCCTTCTCGTTTAAAAAGGCGAGGGCCTTTTCGGGCAGGGGCACGGCGGTGAGCCGGTCCCCGTTCAGGTCCATGATGAAGAGCTTCGTTTTGCAGTCGAGAAACACGAGGTCAAAGCGGCGTTCTTCCGCTTCTTCCAGGGAAATCAGCACCGTTTCGATGGCGCGGGCCTCAATCTCGTCCATTTCGGCGTGGGCGAAAAGGTAGAGCGCGTTGGCGGCGCAGCGGCGGTAATTGGTGTTCAGCTTGGCCAGCTTGGCCCTGAACCGGGTGAGGATCTTCTCCTCGTTGGAAATATCGGAGTGCCCGTCGTCGAGGAGCGCCCAAAGGCGGTTGTTGTAGAAATAGAGGCGCTGGCCGAAGCGTACTTTGGCCTCTTCGGGGATCTCGTCCTTCGGCCGGCCGAGATACGTCTCGATAAAGCTCTCTTCCTGACCGTCCCGGGGCATCAGCGCCTGGCTGACCTCGATGCCGATGTCGTCGCCGACGTGGAACCAATCGGGGCTTTCCCATTTGACATAGCCCTCGTGATAGCCTTCCCAGAAATATTTCAAAACCGTGATGGCGTAAATCTCATTCAATAACTTTTCGTAAGCCATATTTCCGTACTCCTTGTCTCTATCATATCACGTTTTGGCGCCTTTGCCAATTCCCCGGGAAAAAAGTCTTTTCGGCGAAAACGAATTGACGAAGGGAGCTTTGGTGATATATAATGGAGGCAAGGAATCGTACAAAGGAGTGATCCGTGATGATCAATAATTACGATAAGCATGTGGAACTGATGAAGAACAACCTTCGTGACTTAGGCCTTTCCGTTAAAAACGTTTCGGAAAAGACAAAAAAAGTCATTTATACCGATGAGCATCCCGAAAGCACCGCCGGCAAAATGTTTGAGGACGACTGGGAAGACTGACCCCGTTTTGGGGCATTCTTTCCGCCTTTCGCGGAAAAAGCGGAGCCGGGGCGCGGCTTGTGCCCGAATGTGAGGAAGAAGAGCGGGAAACAGGGCCTTCTTCCTTTTTCTATGGTTCTGATTTAATTTTTTTTTAATAGAAATCTTATGATTTTTTAAAAATCATCTGTTAGAATAAAATCAAACAAAGGATCCTGACTGAAAACGAAGGAGGTTATCATTATGACCGAAAAACCGACGAAAAGAATGACCCGAGCCATTCTCTGCGGCTGTCTCGGCGTTCTGCTCCTCTCCATCTCCGTTGCCGCCGCCTACGGCAGCGCCAGCGGATACGGCAAGTACAAAGACGGCGTGACAGAACTGATCACCGATACCGACAACGCCACCGTCCAGTTCACCGAGTACACCCGCTACGATGGTGAAATAAAAGACCAGTCGGCGATGGTTTACCGCGTGGACGGCAAGAACCACTCCTCCCACGAAAAATCCGCTTTCGCGGAACGCTTCTATTCCGTCGTGGACGGCAACGTCCAGGAGTTTTATGGGGATGATTCGACCTACAGTGTTTATAAAAGCGATGAGTACGATTACAATCCCATGGGATTTGACCAGAACTCCGACAAACTGATCAAATTCTGCTCCCTGCTGGCCGATACGGTGCTGGGCGATCTCAAGAACAACGTCGTTCTCGTCTCCGAAAGCAACGGGCTGAAAAACTACACCATGGACATCAAGTCCGAACAGATTCCGCCGGTCATCAACGCCGGTCTTGACCTGGTGATGGCC
>CADBQN010000029.1 GCA_902796855.1 uncultured Bacillota bacterium
CGAAATCGTCGCTGTCCCAGGTCCGCGGCGGAAAGGGATGCAAAAACCAAACCGCGGTGAAGAGCGCGGCGGCGGCGAAAAGAATCGTGATCCGCATGATTTTTTTCTTTTTGTCCATGATAACTCCTGTACGAAACGGAAAGGGACCTGTCTTTTTTCCATTATAACCGATCTTATAGGCGGAAACAAGACGTTGGTTTTCTTTAAAAAACGTTGACAGCGCCGTTGTTTTCCCTGTATAATGAAATGGAAGAAATAAACGTATGATGAAAAACAGGAGGGCAAAGACATGAAAGAAGTTTATTCCTTTTTGAAAAAGTGTGAAACGTACTATCTGGCGACCATCGACGGCGATCAGGCTCGGGTCCGACCCTTCGGCACGATCCATATCTTTGAGAACAAATTATATTTCCAAACGGGGAAATCAAAGCGGGTCTCCAAGGAGATCCACGCCTATCCCAAGGTGGAGCTCTGCGCCTTTGACGGTGAGACCTGGCTGCGTGTCGCCGCCAAAGCGGTGGAGGATCCCCGGATCGAGGCGCAGCAGAGTATGCTGGACGCTTACCCGGAACTGGCCGAGATGTACAAAGCGGGAGACGGCAACACCGAGGTCTTTTTCCTTCGCGACGCCGTGGCGAGATTCTGCTCCTTTACGCTCCCCGAAAAAGAGGTCCGTTTTTAAATGACATTATCCGTTTCCGAAAAAATCCGCCGGGATCTCTTTGACCTGGCGGATCCTTCTTATAAAGCGTTCCACGCCCGCCTCATCCCCACCGTTGACCCGGAGCGGATCATCGGCGTGCGCACCCCCGCCCTGCGGAAACTGGCAAAGCGATGGAGCGGCGACGATGCCATCGGCGGCTTTTTGGCGGAACTGCCCCATCGTTATTACGAGGAAAACAACGTACACGGTGAGATCATCGGCCGTTACAGGGATTTTGCTGCGCTGATCGACGCTTTGGACGCGTTTCTTCCCCATGTGGACAACTGGGCGACCTGCGACATGCTGAGACCGGCGCTGTTCAAAAAACGCCCCGAGGGGCTTCTGCCCGTTGTTTACCGCTGGCTGGAAGCGGAGCATCCCTATACCGTCCGCTTCGGTGTCAGCGTGCTGATGACGTATTATCTCGACGACGGCTTTGACGCCGCTTTCCTTGAAAAAGCCGCGACGCTCCGCCGGGAGGAATACTACATCAAAATGATGGTGGCGTGGTACTTCGTCACGGCTTTGGCGAAGCGGTACGAAGACGCGGTTCCCTTTTTGGAAAAGGGGACTCTTGATCCCTGGACCCACAACAAGGCGATTCAAAAAGCGCGGGAAAGCTATCGTGTCAGCGATGAGCGCAAGGCCTATCTGAAAACGCTGAAACGAAAATGAGTGAAATTAAAATTGACCGGCGGAACGTCCGTCGGTCTATTTTTTATGTAATTTCCTTGATATCGTCGATGGCGATGACCGTTTCGTCCTCCAGGGAAAGCGTCCGGTAGATGGGATCGACCTCGTCAAAGATCCCTGTTCTCGTCTGATAGGAACCGTGGGAAAAATAGGTGACGGCAACGGTCTCGCCCCGGGTCAGGCCGCGGAGACGCCGGTCAAGGGCCGCCGCCTGTTCTTCTGAAAGGGTATCCTTCTGCCCAAAGCCCATCTCCCGCTCTTTTTCCGCCAGCGCCTGCTCCAACCCACGAACGGCGGCAAAGGGCATGAACTGCTTTGCCCGTTCGGCGACGGGCATTTTGCTCTTAGGTTTTTTCGCCACTTTTATGACCTCCGATCTGATTGTTCCGCTCCATCGCCGTCGCTCCTTCGGTGAGATCCATCGCTTTTAAAATCGTGTTTTTGCCGAATCGGTCCTTGAGGTCGATGACGGTCTTCTGCAGCTCGTGGTTGCGGCGGAGCTTTTCGTCGTCGGGCCCGTCGTCAAAAAGACTCGGCTGGCGGACGCCGTCATCCGACGTGATGTTATTGCAGCACAGATTCAAACGGCGAATCTCCCTGCGCGGATCGACAACGCGGTCGTAAAGCGCCATCGCCGCGGGGATCACGACGCTGTCGCCGTTGGTCTTAAAGGGGAGCGTCACCGTTCCTTTGGCCGGCGCGGCCCGGTACTGGCGGGCGTAGCCGATGTAGACAGAGAGACTGTCGGTAACGACGTTTTTCGCCACCATATCGAGGCAGATCTGATCGACCATTTCCCGGAACACGAGCTTGCCGCTGTCGAAATCGTAATCGCTCATCAGCACCTGTCCGCTGGTCAGGCAGTTGCTTTTGGGCTGATAGGCTTTGATATCGGCGATGGTGGTCGGCTCCCGTCCCCAGGCGTGGTCGATGAGGAGTTCGGCGTCGATCCCGAAAAGGCGGTAGAGGACTTCCTCATCGGCGCGGGCGATCTGCCCCATCGTTCGGATGCCGTGGCTTTTCAGCCGTCCGGCGACGCCGCGGCCGATCCGCCAGAAATCCGTCAGGGGCTGGTGCTCCCAAAGCTTTTCGCGGTACGATTCCTCATCGAGCTCCCCGATGAAATCGGGAGCATGCTTCGCCAGAATATCCAAAGCGATTTTGGCGAGATAGAGATTGGTGCCGATGCCGCAGGTGGAACGTACGCCGACGTGCTCCGAAATGGCTCCCATCAGCGTCAGCGCCATTTCCTTCGGTGTTTTCCGATAGAGTTTCAGATAGTGGGTAACGTCCAAAAACGCCTCGTCGATGGAATAGACGTGGATATCCTCGGGGGCCAGCCAGCGAAGGTAAACGCCGTAAATCTCGGCGGAGCACTCAATATAGCGCCGCATCCGCGGCGGCGCCATGATGTAGGGAATGTCTTTGGGAATCTGAAAGACGCGGCAGCGGTTCGGCACGCCCAGCGCTTTCAGGGCGGGGGATACCGCCAGGCAAATGGTGCCCTCGCTCCGTTCCGGGTCGGCGACGACGAGATGGGCCGTCATCGGGTCGAGGCCCCGGTCCACGCATTCCACCGACGCGTAAAAGGATTTCAGGTCGATGCACAGATATGTCCGTTCCGCCATTTCGCCGCCTCCTTCGAAAGAATGTTCTATAAATATTATAATTCCGGTCGACGCATTTGTAAAGACGTGAAAATCGAAAAAATGACGTTTGACAGAAGCGCAGCGGATGTTTTATAATAAAGAAAAATTGCCTATGAAGAGTGCGCGAGAGACAAGCTCGTTGACCGCACGACAACCTGCCGCAACGGTAAGGTGCCAAAGCTTGAACGATGGGTTTTTTTAGATAAAAGGCCTGTTGAACAATGGGTCTGTTTTTTGCCTCTTTATAGCGTATAAGGAGGCTTTTTAAATGCTTTTTGATTCTCCCCTTGTTGTCCATGTGCCGCACGCTTCCCGTTATATTCCGGAAGATATGCGGCGGGATTTTTTATGTCTGGATCTTGATCGGGAACTGCTCCTGATGACGGATTTGTATTGCGACGAATTGTTTGACACAGAGGCGGAACGGATCCTATTTCCTGTCAGCCGTCTTGTCTGCGATCCAGAGCGTTTTCGTGATCCTGAGGAGGAGATAATGGAAAAAGTCGGTATGGGCGCCGTCTACACGCGCTGCTCTGGCGGTTTGCCTTTACGCGACATTGACGCGTTGGATCGGGAAATGATCTTACGGCGGTATTATGATCCGCATCATCAGCGTTTAACGGAAGCGGTGCGAAGGCGCTTATTATCTTGGGAACGCTGTCTCATCATTGATGGCCATTCATTTTCTCCTGAACCACTTTCCCATGAATCAGATCAAACGACACCGCGTCCGGATATCTGTATCGGGACGGACTCGTTCCATACATCGCCGCGCCTGTCGGAAAGAGCGATGACCTTTTTCCGTCGATCAGGATATGAATGCTGTTTGAATCGCCCCTTTGCCGGAACGATTGTACCGGGAGCTTATTACAGGCGGGATCCGAGGGTCGCGTCACTCATGATCGAGATCAACCGAAAGCTTTATATGAACGCGGATGGGGAAAGAAATGCCGACTTTCAAAAAACCGTTGAGGTCATCGGAGCGTTTCTGGACATGATGAAAGAAGAATGTTGAGATAACCGGCGTTTCGTTCTTTTTCGTCGTTTTTCGGCATATGCTGAAGAAACGAATCGCGCGGAGATGACTTTTTTTGATTCGACTGTTCAAAGGATCGCGGCGCTTCCGCTGGCTTCGGTTTCGCTGCTTTTGCGGCTACATCGGCAATCAGTTCTTTCCGAAGCCCCTCGGCGCCGCGGAGGAACGGGAGCACGTAAAACGGATGGAAAACGGCGACCGGGAAAGCCGCAACATTCTCATCGAGCGGAATCTGCGGCTCGTGGCGCATATCGGCAAAAAGTATGAGCAATGCGCCATCGATAAGGACGATCTGATCTCCATCGGCATCATCGGCCTCATCAAGGCCATCGATTCCTTTTCCTCCGACCGCAACGTCCGCCTGGCCACCTACGCCTCCCGCTGTATTGAAAATGAGATTCTGATGGCGCTCCGCGCCGGGAAGAACGCGGGCCAGGAAATGTCCCTTTATGAACCCCTTGGCCGGGATAAGGAGGGGAACGAAGTCAGCCTTTTGGATATTCTGGAAGAGGACGGCGTGAACATCGCCGATCAGGTGGGCATGGAGGAGAATGTCCGTCTTCTGTATGAGACGATGGAACGGGTCCTTTCCGACCGGGAAAAAGAGGTTCTGACGCTGCGTTACGGTCTAAACGGCGAAGAGGAGCTTCCTCAGCGGGTCATCGCCGCCCGTCTTGGCATCAGCCGTTCCTATGTTTCCCGGATTCAAAAGACCGCCGTGGCCAAATTGGCGAAAGCCTTTGCGGATCGGGGATATGAAAGCTGACTCCAAAAAAGTGTACCGCGGAGCATGCTCCGCGGTACGTTTATGAAAGAAGGGGGGCGGCGGTTCAGGCCACGTCGGCGAACCGCATCAGGATCGTCGCCGCCTGGGCTCTGGTCGCGTTGCCCTGGGGCTGTAAGGTGTTGGCGGTGACGCCTTTGATCAGGCCGGCGGCGTTGGCCCATTTCATGGCCTCGGCGGCGTAAGCGTGGATGGAAGAGCTGTCGCTGTAACCGGAGAGATCCGCGGCGGCGGAAGTATCCGCGCCCTTATACGCGGCGTACCGCATCATAATCGTGGCGAACTGTTCTCTGGTGATGTTTTCATCGGGGCCGAAAACCGTTTTGCTGTAGCCGTTGACGATGTTGTTTTCTTCCGCCCAGATCACCGCGTTCTTATACCAATCGGATTTCAGGTCGGTGAAGGACGTTTCACCGCTCACCGCTGGGGAACCTTCCATGCGGTAGATAATGGTGACGAGCATGGCCCGGGTCGTTGTTCCTTCGGGATTGAACTTGTTATCGCCGACGCCGTTCATCAGGTCATTTTCGTAAGCGTATTTCACGGCGCTGAAGTACCAGCTGTCGGCGGCAACATCGGTGAAGGGAAGACCGGTGCTGTTGTTTTGGCTGCCGCCGTTATTCTGATTGTTTTGGTTGTTCTGATTGGTGTCGGGAGCCTGACCGCCGCCGGGCATCTGGCCGCCGGGATTGGCGCTGTTCATGCCGCTGACCGCGGCGGCGGAGGCGACGGCGCTGCCGTCAACGTACAGCGTGTAGGTCTCGCCTTCGCTGAGGTCTTCGGAAGCCAGCATCACGCAGTTGGCCGTCTTGACGCCGGTGGCGGAGTAGATGGTCTTGCCGTCGCTGTCCTTGATGACAATGGAGCTGCCTTTGCTGATGGAGAAGGACGAGCTTCCCTGAGCATTCATGTTATTCTGTCCGTTCTGAGTCATCTGTCCGTCCTGAGGCATCTGTCCGTCCTGAGGCATTTGTCCGTTCTGAGTCATCTGTCCGTCCTGAGGCATCTGTCCGTCCTGGGGCATCTGTCCGTCCTGAGGCATCTGCCCGCCCTGAGGCATCTGTCCGTCCTGAGGCATCTGACCGTTTTGGGGCATCTGACCGTCCTGAGGCATCTGACCGCCCATGGCGCCGCCCATATTGCTGCCGCCGAAGAGGACGTAAACCCCGGAACTTGGTTGCTGGTTCATGCCGGTGACGTCAACGGTAAGGAGGGTGCCGCCTTCGTAATTGCAGGCGGTGTCGTAGTCCAGCGCCGCGTTGCCGCCGTTGGCCGCGCCGAACACTTCGGTAACGCCGCCGTAAAGGTTGATGTACCCTCTGTTCGCGGTGCCTTCCTCACCGCCGGCGTCGAGGCCGTCGCCGTCGGCGTTGACGTACCAGTCGCCGTCATAGATGTTGATATAGAAGTCGTAATCGGTGAGATCGGAGTTGGCGGCGTTGATACCGTCGTCACCGGCGGTGATGCTGCCTTTGCCGGCGTACATGTTGACGACCGCTCCCTCAAACCCTTCGCTGCAGGTCTTTACGGTGATATCCGGGCCGCTGCCGTCTTTTTCGCCGATGTTCAGCGTGGAGTCGGCGTGGAGGGCGTCGTCGCCGGTGGAGATGGTGAAGGTGCCGCCCGCGGCGGTAACGTCGCCGTTGCTGTGGATGGCGTCGTCGGCGCAGTTCAAAGTGAAGGTTCCGTCTTTGATGACGACGCTGCTGTCGGATTTGATCCCTTTGGCGCTCTCATCGTCATCGCTCAAAGCGGCAGAGGCGCCGCCGCCGGAAGTGATGCTGAAGGTGCCGCCGTTGATGGTGACATCGTTGGTGGCCTGAATGGCGTCGCCGACGGAAGTGATCGTGACCGTGCCGCCGTTGACGTTGACGGTGCCGGCGGATTCGGTGTCGGTTTCATCGGGTTCGGCTTTGATGCCGTCGTTCCCGGCGTTCAGTTTCAGGGCGCCGCTGTTCACGGTGATGCTGCCGTCGGCGGCGAGGGCGTTGTTGGCGGCGCTGACGTTCAGCGTAAGTTTTTCCACGATGACGGAGGAAGTCGCCGCGCCTTTCACGCCGTTCTTGCAGTTGCTGCCGTCAATGTTCAGGGTGCCGCTGCCGGTGAGGGTGAGGGAAGCGCCGCTCTTGACTTTGATGCCGGCGCCTTCAAAATCCGCGTTGGTGTCCTCGGTGGAAGCGTCTTCTGCGTCGGTGAGGGTGGATGTCCCCTGGGCCTCGATGACGACTTCCGTCGTCTTGTTGCAGGAGATCGGCGCCGTCGCCGTGCTCGTCAGGTCGAGATTCTTTAAGACCAGCGTCACACCGGTGGTGCCTTTTTTCACGGTGATGCTCCCATCGGAGCAGGAGCCTGTGATCGTGTAGGTGCCGGAGGCGCTGATGGTGAGATCGGTGCCGTCGGCTGTGCAGCCGTTGCCGTCAATGGTGACGGACGTGTCGGTAAAGGTGACGGCGGTTCCCGTATCTGCGCTGACGCAGAAGCTGAAGACGCTCAGCATCAAAACGGTGAGGACGATGGTGCCGATGATCTTTGCCGTCGGTAACTGGGTTCGTGTTGCGTTCATGTACATTTCTCCTTTACTTATAAACTCTCCTTGCCCTCTTTGCCCGAGGGGGTTCTGCCGCAGCTGATCTCAAGATTGCCGTTGCGGCAGCGGAGCTCGTCGATGAATTGTTTTTCCTTGGCGGTGTCCTTTAGTCTGACGCGGTAGTGGAGGCAGTAGAGACTGCCCATGCTGACTGTTTTTACCTGGGTGAGCATGGATTGGCTCGTGTAGCGCTTCATCAGGTCGGTGAAAAGATCGGTGTAGTCCATGTTCTCCGGTATCGTGATCCTCAGCTCTCGGGAACGGTCGCCGCCGTGGGAGGGCGAGGCGTATTCCAAAAGGCTGACGGCGCAGATGACGGCGGCGGCCAGGGCCGCCAGGGTGATGCAGCCCATGCCGCAGGCGAGGCCGACGGTCATCGCCAAAAAGATGATGGTGATGTCTTTGGCGCTACCGGGAGCGGAGCGAAAGCGAACGAGACTGAAAGCCCCGGCCACCGCCACCCCGGCGCCGATGTTGCCGTTGACGAGGAGAATGACGATGTGCACGAGGAAGGGCAGGAACGTCAGGGCTCCGCCCATGCTGTCGCCGGCCCCGGTGGTCCTGCGGTGGACAAAGGCGATGACCGCGCCTAAGAGCAGCGAGACGGCGGAGGAAATCAGCAGCGCCGCGACGGAGACGGTCTCGCCGTAGATTGAAGCGAAAATACCGTTAAGCATATCGTTCCTCCTCTTCTCTCTTTTCCAGGAGATTCCTGCGGAGCATCATCTTGTAGGCTTTGCCGTATTTTGAAAAACTCGTGGGGTAGATCCGCAGATCCGACAAGGTCTGTGCCAGCCAGAGCGGCATGGCGTTGGAGATTTTGATCTCCATCAGTTTCTGCCCCGGCAGGAGCAGCGGCTCGCCGTGGGTGCCTTGGGAAAGGTCGAGATCCTCGGTGCGCCAGCGGATGTTCTGGTCGAAGGTGATCCTGATCGGCGCTTCCCCTTTGTTTTTCCAGGAACAGCGGTCGTAGTAGAGGAACATTGCCGGCGCCAGCCGCTCATAGGAGCGAAGCATCCAGGTCAGCTCCCGGAAGATCTGGTTCGTGCCGCCGCCGCTCTCCCCGGCGAGGTAGGCCACGGCCTCCTGATAGGGGAGGGTCACCCGGCGTTTGTAGACGATGCCGGCGTACTTTTTTTTGATTTCCAAAAACGCCTTGGTCTGTTCATCGGGAATATCATAACAGCGGAGACGGAGTTTTTCTTTGTATTTAGGCTTTGCCAGGGATTCCCTGATCAGGCGGAAATCCGGCGTGTCGTAATAAAGGTTCGAGATGCGGCTGTAAGCGAAATCGTCGGGAACCATCCGCTCTTTCAGCGCCGCGGTCATGGCGTTATACTGACCGTCGGTGATGAGGTATTTCATTTCTTTGCGCTTGAAGACAGCTTGATAGGCCATAAAGAAACCTCCTTTGTATTTTTCACGCGCCCCCGCGGCGGGGGTTCTCTTTGCTTTATGGTTAAAGTATAGATGAGTTTCCTTGAAGGAAAATTGAAAAGATTTTATTTTTTTTAAGCGGTCGGGACGGCGTGTTTTTTCGTTGCGCGGACAGGGGAAATTTAGTATAATAGAACGTAGAAAAAACGACAGGAATGTATTTATGAGTATCTTTCGACCGAATTACCTGGCGGACGACCTATTCGATCTGCCTCTTGAAACGCTGAAAAAAAAGGGCATCGTCCATCTGCTTTTTGATGTGGACAACACCATCGTGCCCTACAATTCCCAGGAGATCCCGGAAGAGACCGTTCGCTGGTTCCATGAGACGTCGGCAAAGGGCTTCCGCCTCTGCATCCTCTCCAACAACAGCGGCGAACGGGTGGCCCCCGTCGCCGAGAAACTGGGCATCGACTACGTCGCCCGGGCGAAAAAACCCTTGCAGAACGGCGCGAAACGGGCCGTCGCCCTTTTTAACGCGCCAAAGGAGACCATCGCCCTCATCGGCGACCAACTCCTGACGGACATGGCCTGCGGCAACATCGCCGGCTTCACCACCATCGTGGTAAAGCCCATCAATCCCGACGAGCTCTGGATTACCAAGTGGCACCGGAATTATGAAAAACTGCTCTACCGCCTGATGGGCATCAGGCGATAGCGGCAGGTATTTAGATCCTGTTTTTGCATATAATGAAGGGTGTACGTCAGGAACACTTTCATGAAAACAAAAGCAGGTGAGAATATGAAAAATATCGTTCTGATCGGTTTCATGGGCAGCGGCAAATCGTCGATGGGGAGGTTCCTCAGCCGCGAGCTCCATTATGACTTTTTCGATACCGACAAGGAAATGGAGAATGTGACCGGGCTCAAAGTCAACCAGATCATGAAAAAATACGGCAGGATCCGCTTCGCTTCCGAAGAGCGGCTCATTGTGAAGAAACTGGCGGCGATGGAAAACACCATCATCGCCACGGGCGGCGGTTTCATCGACAACGAGGAGAACATTAACGCTTTGAGAGACAACAGCGTTTTTGTCTTCCTCGACGTTGATGACGACGTCATCATCGACCGCCTGAAACGCCGCCGTGTCCGCCCGTTCAGCGAGAAGGGGAGCATCGCCGATCTCGTCCCCGAAATCTACGGCCGCCGCCGCCCGGTCTACGAGCGCTGCGCCGATATCACCGTCAATACGGCGGATCAAACGATGGAGGAAACAGCCGCGGAGATCATCCGGCGGCTCAAAACCGATGATGTACCGTTACAGTGAAGAAGAAATACAAAAGATCCTGAATACCGCCGTAAGGCACGGCGGTGATTACGCCGATCTGTATCTTTCGAAAACGGCGACGGGTTCCGTCTCCGCCGAGGAAAAAAAGATACGCCGCTTTTACCGCGGATTGGACGAAGGCGCGGGGATCCGCGTTCTGAAGGGGGATTTTTCCGCCTATTTTTATACCAACGACATTTCGCTTCCCTCGCTCCTCGCCCTGGCGGAACGGGCCGGGGAGAGCGTTCGCGGCGGCGATGTCACGGCCCCGGCCGCCCTGGGGAATGGCGTGGCCGTCGGCAGCGGCGGTGATTTTGACCTGGAAGATATCGGCCGGCGCGTCCGTCGGCTCAACGGGGAAGCCTGGGAGCTTTCGGAAAAGATCCATCAGGTCACCATCAACTACGGCGACACGCGCAGGGAAACGCTGATGGCCTCGACGGAAGGGAAACTGATCCGCCGGACTTCGGCGCGGAAACGCTTTTTCGTCCAGGTCGTCGCCAAGAGCGGAAATGAGCTCCAGACCGCCATCGAGACGCTCGGCGATACCGAAACGGCTTTTTCCTGGAGTGACGAACTCCTCTTTGAAAAGATCCGGCGGGCGGCGAAACGGGCGGAGCGTCAGCTGAAGGCAAAAGAGGCGCCCTCCGGCGCGATGCCGGTGGTGATGTCCTCGGAGGCCGGCGGCACCATGGTGCACGAAGCCTGCGGTCACGGTCTCGAGGGCGATTCCGTATCGAAGGGGCTTTCGGTCTATAAAAACCGCCTCGGCGAAAAAGTCGCCGATGAGCGGATCACCGTCATCGACGACGCGACGCTGCCATCTCATTACGGCTCCTACGCCTATGACGACGAGGGAAACGAGGGACGCCGCAGCGTTCTGATCAAAGACGGTGTTCTGGAACAATATATGTATGATATTCGCTCTTCCCGCCGGGCCGGCACTTCCTCCACGGGGAACGGCCGCCGGGAGAGTTATCGCTTCGCACCGCAGGTGCGTATGAGCAATACCTTCATCGCGCCGGGCAGCGATGACCCCGCCGCGGTCATCGCCGATTTGAAATCCGGCTTTTTCGTACGGAAAATGGGCGGCGGACAAGTCAACACCATCAGCGGCGACTTTGTCTTTGAGGTCAGCGAGGGGTATCTCATTGAGAACGGCGAACTGACGGACCTCGTGAAGAACGCTTCCCTGATCGGGAACGGCCCCAAGGCGCTCTCCTCGGTTTTCGCCGTCGGAGACGATCTCGGCTTTGCCATCGGCACCTGCGGAAAAGGTGGTCAGTCGGTTCCCGTCGGCGACGCCCAGCCGACCATCGGCATTTCCGAACTGGTGATAGGAGGGAGAGGATCACGATGACAGAAACGGGAAAAAAGAAGATCATCGCCGATGCTCTCCGCTATGCCCTTTCCAAGGGGGCGGATCAATGTGAAATTTACGTTTCCGAGAGCCGTTCCGAATCGACCCAGATGCGGGACGGCACGCTGAGCGACGATCAGACTTCATCGCGGAGCGGTTTCTCGGTGCGGCTGATCCGCGGCGGCGTCCCCGGGTTCTCCTACGGCGTCCGCCTCGAAAAGGAGCCGCTGCGCCGCGCCGTCGACGACGCGCTCCTTTCCTGTGATTTTCTCGATCCGGACGAGGATTACCATTTTACCGCGGCGGGCAAAGCGTATCCCGACGTGCCCGCGGTGAAATCGGCTCCCGTTTCCGTGGCGGAGAAAAAGGCGGTCCTTGCCGCCATGACCGCCGCCGCCGCGAAGGATGACCGGATCCGCCGGGTGGAGCGAACGTCGGTCAGCGAGTACGGCGGCAGTACGCTGCTGATGAATACCCTCGGTCTCGATTTATACAAGGAAAGCCGCTTCGTTTCCGTTTCCGCCGCGGTGGTGGCCGAGGCGGACGGCGACGAGCAGATCGGCGGCGATTTTCAGGCCGCTCCTTCTCTGGATCGAATCGATTGCGAAGGCGTGGCGTCAAGAGCCGCCGCCGACGGCATTGAAAAACTCGGCGCCGCGCCGACGGATACCGGCGAATACCCGGTGCTGTTTCATCCGGACGCCGCGCTGTCTCTTCTCAGCCTCCTGCTGCCGTCTTTTCTCGGTGATCGCGCGGAAAAGGGGCTTTCGGTCCTGAAAGACCGAGTTGGGGAAAGAATCGCCGCCAAAGGCGTTTTTCTCTATGACGACGCTTTGATGGCCGAAACCGTCGTGCCTTCGCCCTTTGATGACGAAGGACAGCCCTGCCGCCGCAACGCTCTGCTGGAAGACGGCGTTTTAAAGGGATTTCTCTATAACAACACTTACGCCTCGAGAGCGGGCCGGGAGAGCACCGGCAACGGTCTCTGCGGCTCCCACAAAACGCTGCCCTCCGTCGGACTGAACAGCTATTACCTGAAAAAAGGCGATATCCCGCCGGAAAAGGTCATCGGCGCCGTGAGCGACGGCGTTTGGATCAAGGACCTGATGGGCCTGCACATGGCCGATCCCGTCAGCGGTGATTTTTCTCTCGGCGTCATCGGCCGCCGTATCCGCGGCGGCGAACCGGCGGAAGGGATCCGCGGCAGCATGGCGGCGGGAAACCTCTTTGATCTGCTTCAAAACATTGAGGCCGTCTGCGATGATTTCACCGTCGTCGGTGATGTCGGCGCGCCATCTTTTCTGATAAAATCTTTAAAAATCAGTGGAAAGTAAAACGATTATGTGGTATGATATGATTTGAGGTTAGTATGCGTATGAAACGATTGGAATCACTGAGAGAAGCCATGGCCGAAAAAGGTCTGGACGCGTTTTTTCTGGGACAGCGGGAAAACATCCTCTATCTGACGGGATTTTCCGGCAGCACCGCCGGGCTCTATGTCACGGAAGAAAACGCCTTTTTGCTGGTGGACTCGCGCTACGAGGAACAGGCCAAAGCAGAATGCCCCGACGCGGACGTCGTTTTGGTGAGCCGTCCCTATGAGATCGGAAAAATCGCCGACGGTGAAAAGCGCGTCGGCTTCGAGGAAGACGTTCTGACCTATGAGGTCTATCATCTGCTCCGCGATGAAGCCGCCGACGCGGAGTTCGTCCCCGCCGCCGCTCTTCCGCGGCAGCTGCGGACGATCAAGGACGAGGATGAGCTGGTCCAAATCGAGACCGCGGTAAAAATCGCCGACAGCGCCTTCCATCACATCCTGCCCTTTATCAAAGAGGGCGTCTATGAGATCGATATCGCGAACGAACTCGATTTCTATATGCGGAAACAAGGCGCCGGCGGCCCGTCCTTTGATTTCATCGTCGCCGGCGGGGAACGCTCGGCGCTGCCCCATGGCGTTGCCGGCAAAAACAAGCTGAAAGCCCATGAGCCGGTGCTGATGGACTACGGCTGTGTTTATCAGCATTACTGCTCCGATATGACCCGAACCGTCTTTTTAGGCGACCCCGGCGAGGAAGCCAGGGCGCTCTATCAGATCGTGAAAGAAGGGCAGAAGAGGGGACACGCCAACTGTCTCTGCGGCAAGCCGATCTCCTTTGCCGAAACGGCGGTGCGCTCCTATTTCTCCTCCTGCGAGGTGGAGAGCTTTTTCGGTCACAGCCTCGGTCACGGCGTCGGCCTGGAGATCCACGAAGCTCCGGCCGTCAACGCGAAAAATGAGGAACGGTTCAGAAACGGCATGGTCTACACGGTGGAACCGGGGGTCTATATCCCCGGCGCCTGCGGCGTGCGCATTGAGGATATGGCGGTGATGACCTATCAGGGGCCGCGGATCCTGACGGAATCGCCGAAGGAACTGATTATTTTATAAATTGACCATAGAGAATCAAATTATTTATATCACTTTTAGGGGGTAAGAAAACAATGATTTCTTCCAATGATTTTAGACCCGGCGTGACCATCGAACTCGACGGTGACGCCTATCAGGTTCTTGAGTTCCAGCATGTGAAGCCCGGCAAAGGCGCGGCGTTCGTCCGCACCAAGCTGAAAAACATCCGCACCGGGTCCACCGTGGAACGGACCTTCGACGCCGGCGAAAAAGTGCCCAAGGCGCATCTCGACCGTCGCGAAATGGAATATCTTTACAACGACGGCGAAGCGTTTATTTTCATGGATCAGGAAAACTATGACCAGATTCCCATTACCGAGGAACAGCTCGGCGACGGCATCAAGTTTCTCATTGAGAACATGGTCTGCTCCGTTCTCTTCTATAAAGGCGCCATCATGGGGATCGACCTCCCCGGCCAGGTCACGCTGACCGTTACCGAAACGGAGCCCGGCATCAAGGGCGACACCGCTTCCGGCGGCACGAAACCGGCGATTCTCGAAACCGGGGCCAAAGTCAACGTTCCCTTCTTCATCAACGAAGGCGACCGTCTCCGGATCAACACCAAGACCGGGGAATACATCGAACGGGCGAAAGACTGAGTTTTGGCGGTCTTTGCCGACCGATACGGGTCTTTGCCGCTGTCCGTTGCGGCGGCGGTCAATGATAAAACTATAAAAACAGGAGGCAATTATGGCATTAAGCGAAGAATTGGCATACCTCGAAGGCTATATTGAAGGTCTCGAAATCAGCGAGGATACGAAGGAAGGCAAGGCCATTATGGCGATTATTGATCTTCTTGAGGAAATCGTTGGTGAAAGCGTTGAAATGCGGGAAGATATCGACGATCTCAACACCCTCGGCGAAGAACTCGATGAGGATCTCGGCCAGATGGAAGAATTTGTCTTCGGTGATCTCTGCGAATGCGGCTGTGAAGATGATGAATGCTGCTGTGATGACGATGACGACTATGAATTCGGCGACATCGTCTATGAAGAAGACGACGAAGAGGAAGAAGAAGAATAAACCTACGGCCCGTTTTAAAAACGACAATAAAAGCGATCCGCGCTTCGGCGTCGGATCGCTTTTTTAATGGAACGGAAAAAGCGCTTTGTCCCAAATCGGAACGAAGCGCTTTTCAATACGGTTTTTTTACGTCCCCTCAGACGAGAAAATCTTTTTTTCTGTACCGCAGGGAGGCGAGGAGCAGCGCCGCGATGAACACGGCGAGGCCGATGACGAGACCGATAAAGCCAAATCCCTTGTTCAGAACGGTCAGCGGGAGCTCGGCGTGGATCGGCGAAAAGTATCTGAGGAAGAACAGATGGGGCATGATATTGCCCATCATGCCGACGATGTAGGTGATCAGTACGATGGCGATCATCACGGAAACGCTTTCGGCATTGCTGCGGAACAGCGCCGAAACAAGGTAACCGATGGCCATGTAGACCAGGCCCGCAAAGACAATACAGATGAAAACGCGGATCATCTGGATCACCACGCCGGAAATGTGCATATCCTTGTTGAGGAACCAAATCGCGCAGCAGGTGACGGCGTAGACGACAATGCTGAAGATCAGATAACGCACGATGCCGCTGGCGACTTTCTGCCGCAGGATGCTGCCGCGGGTAACGGGCAGGGAATAGAGGAACTCAATGGAACCTTTGCCTTCTTCCCCGGAAAGGGCTTTCGCGCCGATGATCCCGGCGTACAGTCCGGCAAGGAGCAGAACGAACTGAAACGCGTAAGCCGCGAAGGCGAAAGCGCCGCTGAGATCGGGAACGGCGGAAAGACCGAGGATCCCCCGGATCAAAGAGGGCAGGGCGTTGACTTTGGCCTCAAAGGACACGGGCTGGAACGCGCCGGCGAATACCTTGTGAAAGACCATCAGAAGCACCGCGATGACGGAGATCACGATGGTGGCGGCGATGAGTCCGCCGAAATTGCGTTTAAAATCAAGACGGAAAACTGTCACTGGACTTCACCCCCCTCATAGAAAGGCTCAAAAGCGCCGCGGAGCGTTTCGTCGTTGATCCGGATGTCGTTCATTTTCAGATCGTAGAGAAGTTTCGCCAAGTCGCTGACATCGCCGGCGTATTCGAGAACGATTTTTCCTTCTTCTTCGCTGACGATTTTCGCACCGATGGTTTCAAAGGCCTTTCGATCAAAACCGACGGATTTCATTTTGATGTTGGGCGCGGTTTGTTTCGCCGCGGCGGGCTTTGCCGCCGCCGCCGGGCGCGGCGCCGCTTTCTCGGCATCTTTTGCCGCGTCGGGAGCGGATTCTGTTTTTTCATGTTCGGAAGCGGTTTCTTCTGCCCGTTCTTCCTCGCCTTCGGCGGCTTCGCTCTGAGGAGCCGCTTCCTCAGCGGTTTCCGCTGGTTCTTCTTCCGCTTCGGCTTCCTCGTCGTTCTGAGCCGCGATTTCCTCTCTCAGGGCAGCGGCGTCAGCGGCGGCGGCCGCGGCGGCCGCGGCTTCGGCGGCGGCTTTGGCGGCGTCTCTTTCCGCTATGATTTCTTCCAAGGGTTTCCCCATGATCTCCGCCGTGTAAAGCATCGGGTCTTCTTCCCGGGGGGGTTCCGGTTCGGCGGTCTCTTCAGCGGCGGCGGGTTCCTCGGCGGGTACGCCCTCTTCGGCGGCCTCGCTGAAATCGACGTCTTCCACGGAGAATTCTTCCGGCGAGACGGTAATCTCACCGTTTTCGATGACGGCCATCCGGTCGCAGATCAAGGCGATTTCCTCGGAATCCCTGCCGGTGATCAGCACCGTGGCGCCGGCGTCTCTCAGGTTCTGCAGGAACGTGAAGAGATCGCTTTGCGCCATGGCGTCAAGGCCTCTTAAAGGTTCGTCCAAAAGCAACAGTTTCGGTTGGGAGAGGATCGCCGCCGCCAGCGCCATTTTTTTCTGGTCGCTGCGGTCCATCTCATCAAAGCGCTCCCGCAGATCGAGCTCAAAACGGTTGATGAGCTCTTTTTTACCGGGGTTCTTCTTTTGATGATGCGCTTTTAACGTTAAATTGATGAACTTCCCGGCTTTCATTTTATTGTAAAAATAAACTTCGCTGGGAACGTAGGCCGTATCCTTTTTGATCTTTTTGGCTTCGTCCTTTACGTCCATACCAAAGACTTCGGCTTCACCGTCGGAAGGAAGAATGTAATTCATCAGGATCCTGAGGATCGTGGTCTTGCCGGCTCCGTCCGGGCCGATCAGACCGAAGATCTCTCCTTCGTTGATGGTGAGGTCGATGCCGCTGATACCGATTCTTCTGCCGTATTTTTTTGAAAGTTGGTTTAATTTGACGGCAACCAAGACGACACCTCCTTTAATCATTTTACGGTATAAATACTGAACCAACTATAAGCATAATACTTTTTTTGCTTTTGGTCAATGTTTTTTTCTTTTTTTTGCCGTTCTATCGCCGTTTTTTTTCTCATAATCTATAGGGAATGGAGGGGAAAGCTTGGAAAAAATTTTTTCGGACGATCTGTCCGGACTCCTCGATTTTCTGCCCCGCCGGATCGGACAGGTTCTCCGCCGCTGTGAACGGGAGACCCTTTCGGGGCTGACCGAGATCCGGCTCCGCTTTGACGGGCCCGTTGCCCTCTGTTTTGGGCGGCGCGTCGCTTTTCTTTCGGAGGAAGGCCGTTTGGGCAAGGCCGAAACGGCGCTGGTCGCAGCGGAAAAGGATATGGCGGAAGCCTGGCGCCTCGTGACCTCCTCTTCCGTATACGCTCTTGAGGAAGAGCTGAAACAGGGATATATCACCGTCGCCGGCGGTCACCGTGTCGGCGTCGCCGGAACCGCCGTTTTGCGGAACGGCGCCGTTAAAACACAAAAAGAGATCACTTCGCTGAATTATCGCTTCGCCCGGGAAAAGAGGGGCGTCGCCGAACCGGTTTTGCCTTTTCTGTTTTCGGGAAACCGCTTCCGTGATACGTTGATTTTCTCCCCGCCGGGAGCGGGCAAAACGACGCTCCTTCGGGACCTGACCCGTCTGCTTTCCGACGGGAACGCCCTGGCTCCGCCGCGGAACGTCGCCGTCGTCGATGAGCGCGGCGAGATCGCCGGCGTCGTCATGGGCCGCCGCCGCTATGACGTCGGTTCCAACACCGACGTCCTGACGGGATTTCCCAAAGAGGAGGGGATGATGCTGGCGCTGCGCTCCCTGTCCCCGGCGGTCCTCGTCAGCGACGAGATCGGCCGAAGAGAGGATGAGCGCGCCGTCGCCGAGGCCATCCGCGGCGGCGTGTCATTGCTGCTGACGGCCCACGCCGGTTCCGTCGGGGAACTGCGCCGCCGGCCGGTGCTCCGCTCCCTCCTTGCCGACGGTGTCTTTGAGTGTCTGCTGTCGCTGTCCCCGTCGCCGCGGCCCGGCACGGTCAGCGCCGTTCACATTCGGAAACAAAAGGGGGAGACGTGGGATTATGTGGAAATGGATCGCGGCCCTGATTTTGATGGCCGCCCCGGGCTGTGCCGGGATGGTGATGCGCCGCGGCTTGAAGCGCAGACGGGAGGAGCTCAATGATTTTCTGAACTGTTTCCGCGCCGTCGCCGCGGAGCTCTCTTATACCGCTCCGGGGCTGGAACAGTGTCTGCGCCGCGCCGCGGAGCCCGCGGCGGGTGAAGTGAAAGGCGTCTTTCTCGACGCCGCGGCGCGGCTGAAAGACAGCGCCGACGGGGAAGCGTCCTTTCGCGGCGCGCTGACGGCGCGCCGGGATCGGCTGGCCCTCACCGATGAGGACATTGCCGAGATCCGCCGCTTCGGTCATCGGCTCGGCGCCGCGGATATGGAGAATACGCTGAAACAGCTGAACTATACGGCGGAACGGACGGCCCTGGCCCTGCGGGACGCCGAGGAAAGCGAGGCGAAATGGAGCCGCGTTTTCAGCGGCGGCGGCTGGCTCTGCGGCGCCGCCCTTGCGCTGTTTTTTCTGTGAGAAGGAGGGCTTTTCTTGGATGACTTCGGCATACTGTTCTTTTTGGCGGGGCTCGCCATCGCCGTGACGGTGCTGCATATTCTGCTGAAACAGGCGGGTAGGGAGGAATACGCCTATCTGACGCTGTTCCTCGGGCTGATTATTGCCTTAATCAAGGTGCTCCCCTATGTGACGCAGCTCTTTGAGGAAGTCGCCGCCGTCATGAATCTCTATTAAGCGATCGTGATGACGTCGGTTTTTCCCTTTTTTCTGCTGGCGCTCGTGACCGCGGTCATCGCCGTGTTCCTGAAAAACGGCGGTTTCCCCGTTTTAGCGTTGACGGCGGCGGTCTGCGGCGGCGTTTTGATCCTGCTGCGGCTGCTGCCGTTCTTTGCCGAGGTGCTGTCTCTGCTCCGCTCCGCGGCGGATACGGCGGGCCTTCGCGTGGATTATCTCGATCTCGTCTTAAAGGTCGTCGGCATTGCCTACATCGGCGAGTTCTGCGGCCAGCTCTGCCGGGACGCCGGTGAAAACGGCGTCGCCGCCAAAGTGGATCTGTGTACGAAGGTGGTCATTATGGTCATAGCGCTGCCGCTGCTGAAAACGATTTTAAATACGGTCATCGAGGTATTTCAATGAAGGCGGCGCGAACGGGGCGCGGAATTGTCTTGGCGGTGTTGTTGTGTCTCTTTTGCGCCGTTCCCGTTGCGGCGGCGGAACCGGCATCGCCGTCCCTTGATCTCACGGCGCTGGAGGAGGCCGCCGCCGTCCTGGATGAGGCGACGGGAAACGCCTTTTCCTTTCGGGATATGGCCGCGGCGATGATCGGCGGCGATTTTCGGATCGACCCCGGCGCCGTCTGCGCCGCCGTCGTCTCGTCGGTCCTCGCCGAGGCGCGGAATTTTTCCGCTCTCTTCGCTCAGTTGCTGCTCCTCGGCGTCGCCGCCGCGGTCTTTCACGTCTTTGCCGACAGTTTCCCCGACGGCGGCGGCGCGAAGGTGGGGGAATACGTCGTGTTCCTCGCTTTTTTGCTCCCCGCGGTGAAATGCTTCCGCGTCGCCCTCGATCTGGGTACGGAAAAGATCGGACAGGCCGCCGATTTTCTCTGCGCCGTTTTTCCCTATCTCTTCGGCTCCTTCGCGCTTCTCGGCGGCGGCGCGGCCGCCGCCGTGGTGCGTCCGACGGTTCTGGCGGTGACGTCTCTGTTTTTGACGCTGCTGGATCGCTTCTTTCTGCCGCTGCTGCTCCTTGCTGCCGCTCTCGCTGTCTGTTCCCAGCTGGCGCCGGGCTATTCCTTTCGGAAACTATTCGATTTGCTGAAAACCGTCATCCTGACATCGCTGACGCTGATGCTGACGGTGTTCACCGGTCTGCTCGGTCTGGAAGGTTTTGCCGCCGGGACCGTGGACGGTCTCTCGGCAAAAACGGTGAAGGCGGCGGCGGGGGATTTTATTCCCGTCGTCGGCGGTTATCTGGCCGACGCCTTTGACGCCATCGTCGGCGCCGGGATCCTTCTGCGGAGTGTGATCGGCCTGTTCGGCGTCGTCGCCCTCGCCGTCTTTCTCGCGGTGCCGGCGCTGAAAATCGGCGTGATGGCCTTTCTCTTTAAAGCCGCCGCCGCTCTGCTGGAGCCTTTTGGCGGCAAAAGCTACGTAGCGGCGCTGTCGGATTTAGCTTCCGTTCTGCTCCTCGTCTTCGCCGTTGTCGCCGCGGCGGGACTGCTCTTTTTCTTTCTGATCTTCGCCGTTGTCGGCGTCAGTTCCATGACGATGATGTTTCGCTGAGGGAGGGAGAACCATGGATTCGCTGATGAGTTTCGGCCGTGATATGATCTTTGTCGCCGTCGCCGCTTCCTGCTGTGAAATCCTCCTGCCCGAGGGAGAGAGCAAAAGGCCGGTTCGCTTTGTCTTCGGCCTATGGTTCATGGCGCTGATGCTGAATCCCCTCGTGACGCTGTTCACGGCGACGGATCTTTCCGCCATCGACATTGCTTCCCTCGCCGATGAGGAGCTCGCCGCCGTCGGCGAAGAGGAGACGGATGAAGAAGCGGAAATCTACGGGGAAGCGGCGAGACGGCTCAGCGAGGAGTTTCGCCAAAAGCTCGGCGCGCTGTATGAGGATCGCACCTTTCGGGTGACGGCGCGTTTGGAGGAAAAGGGCGTAACATCGCTTTCTGTTGCCGTCGGCGGTGAGAGCGGCGGGGAATCGATCAGAGAGGATATTCTCGCTTTGGCGGCAAGGGATTACGGAATCCCCGCGTCCGCCGTGGAAATCACGTTTGAAGGAGGCGGCGCCCGGTGAAAGAAGGGCTCATGCACATCGTAAAAGAGGATAAGAAAAAGCTGCTGTTTCTCGCCGTACTGATGGCGGCGGCTGTATTGCTTTTGCTCTATGGCAGCGGCGGAGAGCGAAAGGAGCTCATAGAGGAAGAGCCTGTTTCCGCCGATTCGCCGGGTTTTGACGGCGCCGCCGTTGAGGCGGCGCTGGCGGAGGTGCTGTCGCGGATCGACGGCGCGGGGGAAGTTTCCGTCGTCATTTCCTGGCAGGATGACGGCCGGAAAGTCTATGCCTATCACGAGGAAACGACGAATCAGCGCCGGGAAGACGGTATTGCGGAGGAGACCCGCAAAAACGAGCTCGTTTTGGCGGAGGGCGGCGACGTTCCCGTCGTCTCCCTGCGGGAGCGTCCCGAGGCCGAAGGTGTCCTCGTCGTCGCCGACGGCGCGGGCAGCGATGTTGTCCGTGAAAAGCTGCTGGAAGCCGCCGCGGTCTATCTCGATATCGGTCGGAACCGGGTGGAGATCGCCGCGGGAAGCGGTGAGTGAGGGGGAAAAGTACATGGAAGTCTCGAACCGCAAACGCTTTTTTCTGTTCCTCGCCGTTTTAATCGTCTTTTCTTTGGGGACGGCGCTCTTTGTCCACGAAGACGATATGGTCTATGAGCCGGCGGAGCCTGTCCCCGAGGACAGTGAAAATGATTCGGAAGGAGAAGGGGAACCGGCGGATGGAACGGAGGCCGTCGCCGCCGCCGCGGCGGAAAGGGATTTTTTCGCCTCCTTCCGTTTGGAACGCTCCCGCCGCCGCGACCGCGAGGCGGAGCTCTATCGGGAGATCCTGGCCGATGAGGGCCGGGACGAGACCGCCAGAAAGGAAGCGTCGGCGGCTCTGACGGGACTGTACCGAAAGGCCGGTCTTGAGGATGAGGTGGAGCAGATCCTCGTCGGCCGCGGCTACGGCGACGCCCTTTTTGTAATTGAGGATACGGTTTCGCTCCTGATCATCAAGGGGGAAGCGCTCCGCGGGACGGAAACCGCCGATCTCGCCGCTTTTGTTTCGTCCTACGCCGGCCTCGGTGAAAACGGCGTTTCCGTTTTTACCGCGGAATGACGCTTTTCTTTTATAAAAAAGATTGTTATTTGAAGCGATATTTGATATAATGAATACAACGTTTGAAATCATGGAGGTTCCTTGTTATGAGTGACAATAAAGAAAAAGAAATCTGCGGCGCCGAAGAGGAAGCCGTAACCAACGTGCGTATCTCCGACGAAGTTGTCGCCACTATCGCCGCCATCGCCGCGGTGGAAATTGAAGGTGTCGGCGGCATGTGCGGCACCCGCACCGGCGATATCATTGAAAAATTTGGCAAGAAAAACAGCGCGAAAGGCGTTAAAGTCGATATCGCCGACGGTTCCGTCAGGATCCATATGAACCTGCTGGTCGTTTACGGTTACCGGATCCCCGATGTCTGCGCCGAAGTCCAGGAAGCGGCAAAGACCGCCGTGGAAGGCATGACCGGTCTCCATGTTTCCGAGATCACCGTTCTCGTACAGGGGATCACCGCCGCCAAGGAAGGCGATGCCGGGGAAGAAGCGTAATTTTACAGACGGAGAAGAGCTTTGAAAAAGACAGGCAGCAGAAAAAACGCGCGTGAAACGGCGTTTAAAATGATCTTTCAAATGGACGTCGGCAAAAATACGCTGAGCGTCGCCGAAGAAACGCTGAACGAGGCGGTGGCCGACGGTCTCGTCGAAGAAAGGGACAGGGATTATGTCCTGGCTCTCGTCGCCGGTGTCGCCGAGAAAAAAGAAGAGACCGACGCCTTTATGGCCAAACACGCCAAGGGCTGGACGGTCGATCGGATCAACGCCGTTGAGAAGAATCTCATTCGTCTCGCTCTTTATGAGATCTTCTATCTGAAAGAGATTCCCTACGAGGTCTCCGTCAACGAAGCGGTGGAACTCGCGAAGAGCTATGGCGATGAGGACGCCTACGGCTTTGTCAACGCCGTTTTGGACAACGCCCGGCCGGAAAAAGCGGACGGGGAGAAATTAAGATGATTTTAGCTTTTGATACGAGCTGTTATACGTCGTCGGTGGCGCTGATGGGCCTTGACGGCGCGCTTTTAAGCGACAAGAGGAGAGTTTTGGATGTGCCCCCCAAACAACGGGGGCTGCTGCAGTCCGAAGCTCTCTTTCAGCATATTCACAATGTCCCCGCTTTTTTGGAAGAGTTGGCGGCGGAGTATGACTTTCGTGACATTGCCGCCGTTGGGTGCAGCACAAGGCCGTGTCCGAAGGACGGTTCCTATATGCCGGTTTTCCTTGGCGGGGAAAAAATCGGCCGTTCCGTCGCCGCTGCCCTCGGCGTGCCCTTTATGGAAGCGACGCATCAGGAAGGGCACATGATGGCCGGCTGGCATTCTCTGGGAATGATTGACGATATCCCCGATTCGTTCCTGCTCTGCCATTTTTCCGGCGGCACTTCCGATATTCTGGCGGTGGAAAAAACGGGGCGGGGACGCTATCGTTTGGATTTAAAGGCCTTCGGCAACGACCTCCACGCCGGGCAGTTCGTCGACAGGATCGGCGTTTTGCTGGATCTGCCCTTTCCCTGCGGCCGCCATCTGGAAAAATTGGCGATGGGACAAAAAGGGGACGTGCCGGATGTTAAAATATGGGTAAAGAACGGGGAGTTCTCCTTTTCCGGACAGGAAACGGCCATTCGCCGTATGGCGGAAGGCGGTCTGCCGCCGGAAACGGCGGCCCGCGCCGTGGAACGCGTCATCGCCCGGACGCTGAAAAAAGCGGTGGCGGAGGTCATGGCCTCAACGGGCATAGGCAGCGTTCTCTTTGTCGGCGGCGTGATGTGCAACGGGTATATCAGGGATTACCTCACCCGGAAGCTGAACCGCGGCAGTCTCTTCTTTGCCGATCCCCGTTACGCCTCGGACAACGCCGTCGGTGTCGCGGCGCTGACCTATCAACGATTGGGAGGAAAAAACGATGATGCCACAGGCAGTATCGGTCAGCCGTCTGAATAACTATATCAAGCGGCGGCTGAATATGGACGATAAGCTCCAGAAATTACTGGTCGAAGGGGAAATCTCCAATTTCAAAGCCCATTCCTCCGGCCATCTTTATTTTGGACTCAAGGACGAAAAGGCCTTTATCAGCTGCGTGATGTTCCGCGGCGCGGCCTCCAAGCTGAAATTTAAGCCGGAGAACGGTCAAAAGGTCGTGATTCGCGGTCACATCGATGTGTTCGAGCGCAGCGGCCAATATCAGCTCTATGCCGAGAGCATGGAAGTGGCCGGCCTCGGCGATCTCTATCTCGCCTATGAAAAGATGAAGGCGAAGCTCAGCGCCGAAGGGCTCTTTGACGAACGCCATAAGAAAAAAATCCCCGATCTTTCCTTAAAAATCGGAGTCGTCACCTCGCCGACGGGGGCGGTGTGGCACGATATCCAGAACGTTGCCACGGCGCGGTTCCCCTCGATCAGCCTGCTGCTCTATCCCGCCGCGGTTCAGGGGGAGCTGGCCGAGAAGGAAATCTGCGAAGGGATCCGCTATTTCAACCGCGTGAAAAACGTCGATCTTCTCATCGTCGGCCGCGGCGGCGGTTCCATCGAGGATCTCTGGGCCTTCAATACCGAACCGGTGGCCCGGGCGATCTTTGGCTCGGAACTGCCGGTGATCTCCGCTGTCGGTCACGAAACGGATTTCACCATCGCCGATCTTGTCGCCGACCGCAGGGCCGCGACGCCGTCCCACGCCGCGGAAATGGCGGTTCCTTCCCTCGCCGACATGGAAGCCCGCTTCTCCCTGATGGAAAGCAATATGAAACAGCGGCTGAACACCGCTTTAAAAAACCGTCGGCAGCTGCTGCGGAAAATGAGCGAAAGTTATGTGTTCACCCAGAAAGACCGCTTGTTCCGCAGCCAGAACCAGGATCTTGATCTGCTGCGCCAGCGGCTGCAAAAAGCCTTTTTAGGCGATTTTGAACAAAAGAAAAACAATTATCACCTTTTGAGGGAAAAACTGGCGGTGCTGAGCCCCCTGAACACGCTGGAACGGGGTTACAGCATTTGTCTGAAGGACGGCCGCGCGCTGCGCTCTGCCGCCGAAGCCGCCGCCGGGGACAGCGTGACCGTCCGGCTCTGCCGGGGGACACTGCGCTGCATCGTAAACGAGAGCGAGGAGGAACAGGGAAAATGACGAAAGAAATGAATTTTGAGGAAGCCATCAAAGAACTGGAACAGACGGTAAAGGCCATGGAAAGCGGCGATCTCGGTCTCGACGACCTGCTGGCCGATTTTGAGAAAGGCATCGGCCTGCTCCGCCTCTGCGAAAAGAAGCTGGCCGAGGCCGAAGGCCGCGTCGCCGTGCTGACCCAGGCGGAAATCACCGCGGCGGAAGAGCCCGCCGCGGAGGTGCCGGATGAAGATATCTTTGCCGGTCCGGAATTTCCCGCCGACGATGATCTTCCCTTCTGAGGATACGGCAATGACGAGGATCGACACGGTATTAAACGAAAAGAAAGCGCTTTTGGAACGGTATCTGGAGGATTTGCCCCGGGGCGGGAAAAACCTCCTGACGGAATCCATGGCCTATTCCCTCGGCGCCGGCGGGAAACGGCTGCGCCCGGCGATCTTTTTGCTGACGGCGGAGCTGTACGGCGAAGACGCCGAGACCCTGCTGCCCTTCGCCGCGGGGATCGAGATGATCCATACCTATTCCCTGATCCACGATGATCTGCCGGCGATGGACAACGACGATTACCGCCGGGGCGCGCCGACGAACCACAAAGTCTACGGCGAGGCCCAGGCCATTCTGGCCGGGGACGGTCTGCTGACCGAAGCGTTTTATATGATGGCCTCTGTCGGAAAAAGCTTCCCCGCCGAACGGGTCGTTGATGCCATCGCCCTTGCTTCGGAGCTCGCCGGTATCGGCGGCATGGTGCGGGGACAGACTTTTGACGTGGCGGGAGAGGGCAAACCGCTGACCCTTCGGGAGCTGAAAGCCATTCACGACGACAAAACGGCGGCGCTGATCCGGCTTTCGCTGATGAGCGCGGCCCTGTTGGCCGGCGCTCCGGTGGAAGATATCGACCGCCTCAGCGACTGCGGTCACGCTCTCGGCCTCGCGTTCCAGATCGTCGATGATATTCTCGATCACGAAAGCACCTTTGAGGAACTGGGTAAGCCCATCGGTTCCGACGAGGAGCAGGGGAAGACGACGTATATTACCCTCCTCGGCGCCGACGGCGCCCGGGAAGCGGCGAAAGAGGCGGCGGAGTCCGCGGCGAAAGCCGCCGCCGCGCTTTCCGTCGACGGTTCGCTTTTGGCGGAACTGGCCGAATCACTGCTCCACCGAAAGAACTGAATATCCGTATTTTATACACAGAAGAAACCGACGATCCCTTTTCTGAGACCGTCGGTTTTTTTATCATAATTGACTTATTTTATGGCTTTAAAGGGAATGCCGTTTTCTTTGGCGTAGGTCTCGATGTTTGACCCGGCGTGCCCGTAAATCGTCAGGTCACGGCACCCCTCAAAGAGATAGGAACCGAAGTAAGTGACGTTTGGCGCCAGGATGGTGATCTTTTTCATGCCGCTCCAATAAAACAGGCTGTCCGAAAGATACGAAACGCAGGCGGGAAGGGTGATCTCCTTTAAAGCAACGCATGATTGAAAAGCGGTGGCGCCGATTTTTGTTGTCGAAGCGGGGATGGAAATTTCGGCGAGTCTTTCACAGTCATCAAAAGCGCCGTTGCCAATGGTGGTCAATCCCTGAGGCAGCGTGATTTTGGTGAGAAAACGACAGTCGCCGAAAGCGCTTTTTTCGATAATTTGAACCGTATTCGGCACGGTGCAGCTTCCCGTTTTCCCCGGAGGGCAGCGGAGGAGCTTTGTTTTGTCTTTGTTGAACAGAACGCCGTTTTCACTGCTGTAGGTTTTGTTATCCGCGGCGACGGTGATGTTTTGCAGGCCGCTGTTTTCGTTTTCGTTCCAGCTGTCGGAAAAAACATAGTCCTCAATGATCGCAACATTTTTCGGAATCTTAATCTCCGTTAAGCTTACGCAGGAAGCGAAAGCCCATTTCTCGATCCGGTTGAGACTTTCGGGAAGGTCGACGCTGGTCAGACTTTCACATCCGGCAAAGGCGTATTTGCCGATATCGGTAATGCCTTCGGGCAGTGTTGCCGCCGTTACATTGGATAAATCGGTGAAAGCGTAGTTTCCGACGTTTGTCAGACCTTTGCTGAGAACGACCTTTTTGATTTCGTTTTTGTGTACGTACCATGGAGCATCACCGGAGTCAAAGAATGTGGTCATCTCGCCTTTCCCGGAAACGGTCAGCGTGCCTCCGCGGTCAAACTTCCAGGTGATGCCGGATCCGAGATCCCCTTGGTCGACGATATTGGCGTCATTGCCGCCGTCGCTGTCGCCGCCGGTGTCGTCTTTCTCGGTCTCATCTTCTTTTTTTTCTTCGCCCGTCGCGTTTTTATAGGGGCAGTCGCCCCAGCCGAAGGTCGGCATTTCGCCGGGTTTGCGCTGGGAACAATAGAAATCATTGATGAGAGACTCCACGCGAAGCAGCGTCCGTTCCGCTTTCAGCGAGGCCCTGCCGAAACCGACCTTTACGCCGCATTTTGTTTCAAAAAATTTGTAAAGCTGTCCGTCGATACAGATGTAGCAGCTGTGTTTCTCACCGCCGGTCAGATCCGTGACGCATTTTGCCTCCACGCCGGCGCTGCCGGCAACGCTCGCGGAGACGACCTTGCAGAGGGAGACGCCGACGGAAGCGCCCAGTCCCAAGGTCGCCTTTCCTTCGGCGGTGATTTTCAGGTCATTCTGCGCGGTGCAGTTCCGGTTGGCTGTAAATCCGTTTTTGGTGTCATAATGAAAGCCCTGTGTATAGCTGATGCTGGTGTCCAGCACCCCTTTAAAGGTACCGGACAGATCGAAAGAGGCGAAGACTTTGACCTCGGCGATCAGTCCCGATGGGCCGAGGGGCATATCAAATTCGCAGAGTCCGAGCTCCAGGGGAGCGACATCCGACAGTTTTACGTTCGCCTCAAGAGTCGCCTCGTTTTCCGCGAGGAAAGACGCTTTGGCGTCACATTGGAGATAGCTTTTGCCGAAAAGCTTGATATCATAGTTCACGTTAAAACTGACGCTGGGCTGCAGGGTCACGGTATCATAGACGCCAAAATGACCGGACGGGGATTCCAGGCCGATCTTAAATTTAAATATCTTTACTTTTAAGCTGCCGCTTTTGCTGCCGGAAGGCACGGCGGCGGTAGAGAGCGCGGCGGGTTCCGCGGTCTCGTTCTCCACCCCCAGGAAGGTGACGCTTTCGTCCGATTCGGCAAGATCGATCTGATCTTCCGTCGGCGTCAGCTCCGCGTCGACCTGAATATACTCAAAAAAGTCGCCGACTTCGGCGCTGCCGGCGGTAATGACGGCTTCATCCCCGTTGATGTCGATACTGTCAACGATCACGGCGGCGCAGTTTTCGAACTCATCCGCGGTGATCATCAGCTTGTCGCCTTTTTTTAAGTTTTTAACGGATTCGTCAATGTTCCCAAGCACATAGGTGCCGTTTGCCTCATCTTCCGCGACGGTGACGGTCTGATCCCCGCCGTCGTTTATGAGGGTCACGTCGTCCTGAACGACGGCAAAGTTATCTTCGGTGTCATCGTCAAAATTGATGACGTTCTCCTCCTTGAAGTCGCCGACATCCTTTGCCATGAACGCTTTGAAGGTCTCGTTGTCCGCCGCGCCGCGGTTCATCGAGACAGCGAGGAACACGGAGATCATTTTTGCCGCCTGGGCCCGGGTGGCGTTCTGCTTTGGCCCGAAACTGCCGTCGGGAAAGCCGTTGATGATCCCGGCCCGCTGCATCAAAGCGATGGCGTCGACGGCGTAAGCGGAGACGGAGCCGCTGTCCTTAAAACGGACAATGCTGTTCGGTTCCGGCAGGTACAGCCGCGCGTCATCGGCAAAACGGCAGATCATCGCCGCCATCTGCTCTCTGGTGATCTTTTCATTGGGCGCGAAATGGAGTGCGTCGACACCGTTGACGACACCGTGTTCTTTGGCCCAGTTAACGGACGATGTATACCATTTCCCCGTCGGGACATCACTGAACGTTTTCTGATTCTCATAGGAACTGAGGTCTTCGCCGGAAGCGTAGGCCAGTATTTTTGCGAACTCCGCTCTTGTGATGTTGCCGCCGGGGTCAAAGGTCGTTTCTGTTTTTCCGTTGATGATGCCCTGTCGGACGAGGTCATAGACGAAATCAGCGTACCAGGCGGAATCTGATACGTCCCCAAATTTGGTCGCCGCCAGCAGCGGCGAGGATGTCAGCAGCGACAGAATGACGGTCATCAGCAGGATTATGTGAAATCTCTTCATGTGCGTTCCCCTTTTTTAAGTAACAAGCGAAACCCCGGCTGAGCCGGGGTTTTGATGGCCTCCCGGATGCTCACTCAGCCGGGCAGTATGTGAGTTTAAAGCGGTTGATATTGCCGTTGGCGTCGGCGAAGATGGAATAACCTTCAAAGGAGGGGGAGAGCACCTCGTCTTCCCCGATCAGTCCCTGTTCGGCCATGAGATTCGTGAAGCGGCAGCAGACGTAAACGCCGTCGCTGTCTTCCTTCTTTTCACCGCCGTAGAGCCGGATCGCTTCGTCAATGGAATCTCCGAAGGTCAGGCCGTTCGCGGCGGTAAAATCAAAGCCCAGCGCCGCGGCGTCTTCTTCCGAAAGGTCAATGGAGATGACTTTCGCCTCGTCGAGGGAAACATCGGTGTCGTCATTCCCATACAGATCGACTTTCAGGTCGTTTTGGCTGTCGTCATAGAGGCTGATGCCGGTGATCGTTTCGGGATGAACGACATCGGTCGTGACATAGCCGTCAAGGCTGACGCCAAGGGCTCTCATGCCTTCCAGATCGGTCGGCAGAGCGATTTTGGTGCCGTTGACGGTGAAGCTGTAAATTTCCGCGAGGTCGCCGACGCTCTGGGGGAGAGCGGAACCTTCGGCGGCAGCCGTTGTTTCCGCGGGTTCCGCCGCGACGGTTTCGTCGGCCGCTTCGGCGGGTTCGTCTTCCGTCGCCGCGCTGCCGCAGCCGGCGAAGATCAGCGCGCAGCCAAAGATCATAGTCAAAAGTATCCTTTTCATTGTTTCTTCCCTTCGTTTGATTTTTTTATCGGAAGCTATACTTAATAATATAATTTTTCCCCGATAATGTCAACGAAAAAACACCGGAATTCCATGTCGAAAACGGTCATTCAGCATGGAATATCTTGCTTTTGATGACGAATCCCAAGATAATTTTGCCTGCACCCCTTGCATTGGATGAATAGAAACTGTATAATAGAGTAAACAGGTGATGCGGTATCCTAGTCAGCAATGATCTGTTTGAAAACGGGCCTAAAAATCCGTTAAGGGCATATCGATGAAGTTTCTGGTGTTGGCTTCTTACGCCCAGTTTGGGGCTGATGCTGGAAGTTAAGGTTGATGGGGAATCCTCAACGGCATGAGGGCTGACCCAGCTTCCGTGGAGACCCTTGACTGTGGGGAGCTCTTTTTGGTCAAAGAGGGAACTACGGCTTGGGAAGAACCTGTATTCGGGTGAACTGGGTACAGTGTAGCCTGGCTTGAGTGGTTAAGGTGGAGAAGCAAAACCACCCCGCTGCGGAAAGGCCAATTTCCCGTCGGTGGTGTCGAAACCGGTACTGCAAAAGAGCCTAAAACAGATCGGCGCTGCCGAGGAAAACTCCTAGGCCGTTTATTTGATAAGGTTTTGCGGGGATTAAAGTGCGGACTAAGTGGCAATCCGGTACCGCATGGGTCTCTGAGTAAAGGGAAACCGCCTTTTCGGCGACGAAAGGGTTCGGGGATGGGAAAGCCTTCCGGACCAAAGCCGCAGCGTTTACCCGCGAAGCTGTCACCTGTTTTGTTTTACCTTTGTTTTATGATCTTTGGAGCGTCCATTGTCCAATAAAAAGAATGACAAAAGAAACCAAGGTACGTTTAAACGGATCTTCATCGTTTTCATCTGTACCTTTTTTTGTGCCACCGGCATCAGCCTGCTGACGACAACAGCGGTGGAGCGTCTCACCGTCGTGCCGCTGCTCTTTCTCGTTCTGCTGATCGTCGTCGCCATCGGCGTCTTTTTCGACGCCATCGGCGTGGCGGCGCTGGGAGCGGATATTGTGCCTTTTAACGCCCGCTCCTCGCGGAAAGCGCCGGGAGCCGCCGTTACCCTGCGGCTGCTGCGCAAGGCGGATCTCGTCGCCAACATCTGCTGCGACGTCGTCGGCGATATCTGCGGCATCGTCTCCGGTGCCCTCGGCGCCACCCTCGTGGTCATCCTTGGCGATACGGTGACGAACACGCTTTTGCTCGCGGCGGTCATGGCGGGGCTCGTTTCCGCTTTTACCGTTGGCGGCAAAGCGATGATGAAGGGGGTTGCCGTCCGCAACGCCGACCGGATCATGGAGATCATCGGCGTTGTTCTGGATTTCCGGAACTGGGGACGGTTCCTGACAAAAAATAACCGATCGGAGGGGGATTCACGATGATTTTAGATCGCGTTCAGAGCCCTGACGACGTAAAAAAACTTGATCCTGCCGATCTGCCCCGGCTCGCTGAGGAGATCCGCGGTTTTATGGTGGAGCATGTCGCCGAAACCGGCGGGCATCTGGCGCCCAGTCTCGGCGTGGTGGATCTGGTGATCGCCATGTGCCGCGTCTTTGATTTTCCGAAGGACCGTGTGATTTTCGACGTGGGGCACCAAAGCTACGCCTATAAGATCCTCACCGGCCGCCGGGACGCTTTTTCCACCCTGCGACGGCTCGACGGCATCAGCGGTTTTCCCAAACGGGAGGAAAGCGTCTACGACGCCTTTGACACGGGCCACAGCAGCACGTCGCTGTCGGCGGCCCTCGGCCTCGCCGTGGCCAGGGATTTAAAGGGAGAAGATTATAAAATCATCTCCGTCATCGGCGACGGCGCCCTGACCGGCGGCATGGCCTATGAGGCGATGAACAACGCCGGCAACCGCCGGGAAAACCTGATCGTGATTTTAAACGACAATCAGATGTCCATTTCACGCAACGTTGGCGCCATGGCCAAACACCTGGCCAAAGCACGGACGGCTCCGAAATACGGACGGCGGAAGCGCTCCGTTAAACGTCTGCTGAGACGGACGAGCGGCGGTGCGAAAGTCCTTTCCGGTCTGCGCCGCGTTCGGGACAGTCTGAAGAACCTGATGGTCCGGGGAATGCTCTTTGAGGAAATGGGCTTCACCTATATGGGGCCCGTCGACGGTCACGATATCCGTGAATTGGAGCAGTACCTCAGCTACTGCTGCAACGTGGACGGCCCGGTGATGCTCCACGTGCTGACGAAAAAAGGGAAGGGATATCCCTTCGCCGAGGCGGAACCGGATAAATTCCACGGCATCGCCGCCTTTGACCCGGCCACGGGCCGCCTGCGGCAGGAGAAAAGGGAAGCGACGTTCAGCGGCGTTTTCGGCGACTCTTTGACGGAACTGGCGAAAGAGGATCCCCGGGTGGTGGCCATTACCGCCGCCATGCCCGACGGGACCGGTCTGCGCGCCTTCGCGAAAACGTTTCCGGATCGCTTTTTTGATGTCGGCATTGCCGAGTCCCACGCCGTCACATACGGCGCGGGCCTCGCGGCCAACGGCATGAAGCCCTGTGTCGCCGTGTATTCCTCTTTTCTTCAGCGCGGTGTCGACCAGGTGTTCCACGATGTATGTCTGCAGAATCTGCCGGTGGTGTTCGCCGTTGACCGCGCCGGTGTCGTCGGTGAGGATGGCGAGACGCACCAGGGCATCTATGATATCTCCCTGCTGCGCGCGTTCCCTCATATGACGCTGCTGGCTCCCTCGACCGAAACGGAGCTGCGGATGATGCTGAAATACGCCTTTTCCCTCAACGCCCCCTGTGTCCTGCGCTATCCGAAAGGCGAGGTCTCCCGTTGGGACGCGTCTTTCGTTCACAGACCGTTGGATGAAGGCGGCGAGCCGGTTCGGGAAGGGGAGCGCGTACTGCTCCTGCCTCTGGGCATCATGATGGAAGCGTCGCTGGAAGCGGCGGATCTCCTGAAAGAAAAGGGATATTCCGTCGGGGTGTTCAGTCCCCGGTTCGTCAAGCCCCTGGATGAAAAGAATCTTTCCGCTCTGGCGGAGCGGTACGATTACTTTGTGACCGTGGAGGATCACGTTCTCGAAGGCGGTTTCGGCTCCGCCGTGGAGGAATTTGCCGCCCGGACCGGCGCCGCTGTCAGCGTCGTCGCCCTCGGCTATAATGTCGGCATGATCCCGCAGGGAAAACGCTCTCAGCTCATGGAAATGCACGGTCTCGACGCCGCGGGCATTGCCCGCCGCGTTGAGGAACTGTTAAAAAACAGTACGAACAATGAAAAAAAGACTTGACATTATTTTAATGGAACGAAAACTGTTCCCCTCGAGGGAAAAAGCGCGGGCGGCCGTTATGACCGGACGGATCCTCATCGGCGGGAAAAAGGAGACGAAAGCCGGAACGATGCTGGCCGATGACGTGAAGATCGAGATCATCGGCGACGATCCGCCCTTTGTCAGCCGCGGCGGCCTGAAACTGGCGAAAGCGGTAAAGCGGTTCGGCCTGGATTTCACCGGGAAGACCGTGCTCGACATCGGCGCTTCCACCGGCGGCTTTACCGACTGCGCGCTGCAGAACGGCGCGAAAAAGGTGTATGCCGTCGATGTGGGCTACGGCCAGCTGGCCTGGTCCCTGCGGAGCGATGACCGCGTTGTCGTGCTGGAAAAGACCAACGCCCGCTATCTCACGGCGGAACAGGTGCCGGAACAGGCGGATATCATCGTCATGGACGCCTCGTTCATCTCTTTGAAAAAGCTGATTCCGCCGCTGAAGTCCTTTCTGAAAGACGACGGTTATTTTGTCGCCCTGATCAAACCGCAGTTTGAGGCGGGAAAGGAAAAAGTCGGCAAAAAAGGTGTGGTGCGGGATCCCGCGGTTCACATCGAAGTCATCGAGGACCTGCTGGCCTTTTTTGAAGCGGAAGGCCTCGCCGCGGAGGAACTGACCTTCTCCCCGATCAAAGGACCGGAAGGGAACCGGGAGTATCTCGTAAAGCTCGGTCGGGAAAAGCGAAGCGCGCCGCTGACGCCGACGGCGGAGCTTGTGGCCGCGGCTTTTGAGGAAATATAACTTTTAGAAAAAATTTATACATTTTCCTCTTTACAGCAGGGAAATAATATTGTATATTTAATGTAACAGAGGTTTATATAATGAAAAAAATCGGCGTTCTCGCCAATCGCAAACGCGATGTCGGCGCTGTCAGGGATGAGATCATTTCATATATCGAATCAAAAGGCGCCGTCGCCGTCGCTCCCGACGGTGATTACGACGTCGTCGATCAACGATTCCTCCGCGCTTTCATGGAGGGAGAGGCGAGGGACTGCGAATGTCTGATCGTTCTCGGCGGCGACGGAACGCTTCTTTCCGTTGCCCGTCAGGCGGCGTATTTTTCCATCCCGATTTTCGGGATTAACCTCGGTCATCTCGGTTTCCTCTCGGAAGTCGATCCCGGCGACGGTCTTTACGTCGCCATCGACCGCATCCTCAGGGGTGATTTTACTCTCGAGGAGCGTATGATGCTCTATGTCCGCGTTTTCCGCGGCGAAAAGCTCTACCGGGAATATCACTGTCTGAACGACTGCGTATTGACGAAGAGACTCTTTGAGGGGCTTGTCCACATCGACGCCTTTGTCGACGACAAAGTTTCCCTCTCCTATAACGGCGACGGCCTTATTGTTGCCACGCCGACAGGCGCTTCGGGCTATTCCCTTTCCGCCGGCGGGCCGCTGGTCTCCCCGGAAATGGAGGCGATGATCCTGACGCCGGTCTCCGCCCACAGCCTGTACAGCCGCTCCATTGTCATCGGCGCGGACCGTGACGTGATGCTGCGGGCCGATAAAAAAGACGGCCGCTGTGTGCTCAGTATCGACGGCAAGACCTCGACGCTGACCATCAGCGAGAAGGACAGCGTCCGCATCAGCAAATCGTCACTGAAAACGACATTCCTGAGGCTCAACGACCGCTCCTTCTTCCACGTCCTCAATGAAAAACTGAGGGACAGATCATGACAAAACTCGTTCTTCCCGTTTGTGAGCTGGCCCATCGGGAAGCGGCGAAGATTCTCTATCCCGGCGCTGTTGCCGTCGACGCAACCATGGGAAAAGGCGAGGATACGTTTTTCCTCTGCGACGCCGTGGGCGAGGCGGGAACCGTCTACGCTTTCGATATCCAGGAATCCGCTCTGGAACAGACGCGAAAGCGGCTGGAAAGCGCCGGTTTGCTTTCCCGCGCGGAACTGATTTTGGCCGGACATGAGACGATGTCCCGGCGTATCGCCGCGGGAAGCGTCTGCTGTGTGTTCTTTAATTTAGGTTATCTCCCCGGTGGGGATCACGATATCGTCACAACGAAGGAAACGACGCTGGCGGCGCTGACATCATCATTGACGCTGCTGGAGCCCGGCGGCGCCGTCTTCATCGCCGTTTATTGGGGGCATCCCGGCGGTGAGGAAGAAAAGAAAGCGGTGGAAGCGTTCGTTCGGAATCTGCCCGTCTCCGCCTGGGATATTTCGGAAACGACCTTCCCGAACAGGAACAAAGCGCCGATTATGTTGATTATTCAAAAGAAATAGAGGTATCATCATGGGAACAAAAGCATCAAGACAAAAAATGATTCAGAAGATCATCGAAAAAGAAGAGATCGGTACCCAGTTCGATTTGGCCGAACGTTTAAAACAGCATGGTTATAATGTGACGCAGGCAACGGTTTCCCGGGACATCAAGGAAATCGGACTGATCAAAATTCCGGTCGAGGGGAACTTTTCCAAGTACAGTATGCCGGTGAACATTTCCGTCGGCAACATCGCCGAGCGCATGCGCCGCATGTTCATCGACAACGCCGTTTCCATCGACAGCGCCGAAAATCTCATCATCGTGAAAACGCTGCCCGGTACGGCTCAGGGGCTGGCGGCCTGCTTGGATCAGTGCGGCTGGCAGGAAATCATCGGCTGTATCGCCGGGGATGATACCATTCTCATCATCATCAAGGACAAACAGATGATGAGTGACATCATCGTGCGGTTCGAGTCGCTGATGAACTGAGGCGGCGCCGAACGTTATTTCCTGCGGGATAAATACGAGGAATCATTCGATGTTAGCAGAGATCGTCGTTGAGAATTTCGCTCTCATAGAACATCTGCAAATGGAATTTCACGCGGGTCTGAACATCATCACCGGCGAGACCGGCGCGGGGAAATCCCTGCTCACCGATGCTGTCGGTCTGCTTCTCGGCGGCAAGGGAGATCGTGATATGATCCGCTACGGGACCGGAAAGGCTCTGATTGAAGGGGTCTTTTCGGGCCCTTTTTCCGATGCGGCAACGGTATTTTGTGACGAAAACGGCATCGACGCGGAAACCATCGTGATTCGGCGGGAAATGAACAGCGAGGGGCGGAACATCGTCCGGGTCAACGGCCATCGGGTGAACCTCTCCCTGCTGGAACAGCTCGCCCCTAAGTTGATGAATATCCACAGCCAGACAGAGCACTTTTCTCTCTTCAGGGAGGAAGAACAGCTTTTGCTTTTAGACCGCTTCGGCGGCGGGGAGCTCCTGGCGCAAAAGGAAAAGACCGCCGCGGCTTACGGGCAGTGGCAGGAAAAAAAGAAAGCCCGCGCCGTTCTCGGACAGAGAATCGCAGATAAGGAAAGCCGCCTCGATTACCTCCTCTATCAGAAAAAGGAAATCGAGGGGCTCCGTCTCGTTTCCGGCGAGGATGAAACGCTCCGGGAGGAAATCCGCCTGCTTTCCACGAGCTCTTCCCGATATGATGAGGCGCAGACCGTTTACGCCGCGCTGAACGGCGGCGAGAGCGGCGGCGCCGTCGCCGAGGTCTTCGACGCCGTGAACGCCCTTCGCCGCATCGCCGAGAAAGACCCGGCTTTGACTTCGTTGGCGGAAACGCTGAACGACGCCTATTATACGCTGGAAGATATCCGAACGGAGATCCTTTCGTACCGGGACGGCATTGAGGTGGACCCGGTCCGGCTGGAGGAAGCGGAAACGCGGCTCAGCGAGATCAAAAGGGCGGAAAAGAAATACCGTAAAGATATCGACGGGATTCTTTCCTATCTCGATGAGATTCAGAAAGAAATTTCCGCTTACGAGGACAGTGACGAATTGCTGGCACGTGCCGCCGCCGACGAGAAAAAAGCCCTGGCGGATTACGAGGATGCCGCGGCCGCGTTGACGGCGCTGCGGAAAACGGCGGGGAAGGAACTTTCCGCCGCCATTGAGAAACAGCTCGCGGAAATGAAGCTCCCCGACGCCCGTTTCGCCGTCGCCGTCGCCGAAGCGACCCCCTCGCCCGAAGGCCGGGACGCTGTTACCTATATGGCGACGATGAACAAAGGAGAGGAGCTTCGCCCCCTGGCCAAGGTGGCGTCGGGCGGTGAGATTTCCCGGGTGCTGCTGGCGACCAAAATCATCCTCGGCCGTATAGACGCCGTCCAGACCATGATCTTTGACGAGATCGACAGCGGTCTCGGCGGGGAGACCGCCTCCCGTGTCGGGGAGAAAATGAAGCTCCTTGCCGCAGAGACCCAGGTTTTCGCCGTGACCCATTCGCCCCTCGTCGCCGTGTACGCCGATCATCATTATTTCATTCGGAAGAAAGAGTCCGAACGGCGGATCGTCGTTTCCTTAAGGGAATTGGATCAGGAGGGCCGGCGGCGGGAAATCGCCCGTATGCTGTCGGGGGATGAAAACAGTGAAATATCACTGCGTCAGGCGGATTCGCTGATCGAAGCCGCCAACGGAGAGTGAGATCATAAAATTCACAGAAAAAGAAAAGGTGAACAATCATGAAAACAGTTTTGGTGGATCATATTCAGTGTGAAATCACAAAAGGGGAGGTTCTTGCCCGTTTCGGCATGCCGGAGGATCATCCCTTTGGCGAGACCATCGCCGAAGTCATCGAGGAAATGAAGGACATCGCCAACGCGAAACTTCTTTACGGCGAAGCGAAAGTGGAGCAATGGAACGAGGATTCCGTTACCATTGGCGGCACCGTGTTTCAGGGAAAAGATCTCGCGTCCCGTCTGAAAGGCGTTGAGACCGTTTATCCCTATCTCTGCACCTGCGGCACGGAGATCAACGACTACGCCTGGGGCTGCAAAGATTTGGTAAAGATGCTGTACATCGACGCCGTGATGCACTTCTATCTGCGCCAGTCCTTCCTTATCTTAGCCGAAAAGATCGACAACGCCGTCGGCGGGCGCAGCTACTGCATGGCGCCGGGTTCCTTTGAGGACTGGCCGCTGACGGAACAAAAGCCCCTGTTCGATCTGTTGAATCACGGCGAAGGCAGCGGCGTGACGCTGTCGGACAGCTGTATTATGGAACCGGCGAAGAGCGTGACCGGCCTGCGCTTCTATCGGGAAGGGCTCCCCAAAGACTGTGCCCTCTGCCTGTATCATGACTGCGCCGAACGGGAACGCGGCTTTGACCCGAAACGTTTTGACGACACCCTTTGTTAAACAGTATAAAAAAATCAAGTGAGACCGATGCGTGACGGTTGAATGAGGAGATATGTATGCGTAATTTTCTTGAAGCCTTTCGCCGTTTTGCCGCCCCGCCGAGTTGGGACGCCTCTTTTACGCCGATGATTCTCGGTTTTACCTGCGCTTTCACTATCGGCGGCGCGAAACTGACGCCTTCCTGTCTGTGGTGGATGTTTGCCGCCTTTATCGCCATCGCTTTGGTAGAGACGGGAAAACACGCCTTGAACGAGATCATGGACTTCCGCAGCGGCGATGACTGTCTCGTTGACGCGGAGCACCGGACGCCCTTCTCCGGCGGCAAAAAGGTGCTGCCCCAGGGACTCATCACCGAAACACAGGCTTTTGGCATCGCCGTCGTGACGATGGGGATCGCCTGCGTCGTCGGTATTGCCATCGCGTTTTGGCTCAACTGGATTATCCTGCCCATCGGCATCGTTGGTATGGGCGTGGCGGTGCTCTACAATGCGCCGCAGACCCGCCTGATCTACCGTGGCTGGGGAGAGCCCTGTATCTTCATCGCCTACGGCCCTGTCTGCGCTATGGGCGCCTATTATATGTTCGCCGAGGCTTTTTCCTGGATCCCTCTGCTCGTCTCGTTCTCTCTCGGTCTGCTCATCGTCAATGTGCTGATCATCAATGAGTTCCCCGACTACGAGGCCGACAAAGCGGCGGGCAAGCGCAACTGGATTGTCCGACTCGGCAAATATGACGGCCTGCGGCTGTACGCGCTCCTCTATGTTCTCCATTTTGTTCCCTATATTGTTCTGATGTTCGTGACGAAATCGCCGCTTTGGGTTCTGACCTTCGCGACGCTGCCGATGTTCCTCGACGTGATGCGGAATTATAAGCGGAATATGGACAACGTCCCGGCGGCGATGCGTTCCAACGCCGATACCATCACCATCCACATGCGCAGCGGTCTTTTGGCCGACGCCGTCGTTCTGATGCTCTGGCTGATGACGTTATGATGATTATAGAATGAAAAAAGCTCCCGTTGGGGAGCTTTTTTTGATATCAGAGGTGCTTTTTCGCCACCGCCATCATCAGTTTGATGCGGTTCAGCTGGTTGCTTTCGCTGGCGCCGGGGTCGTAGTCGACGGCGATGATGTTGCCGTCGGGATACTGGCGGTTCAGTTCCTTCAGGGCGCCGCGGCCGGTGATGTGGTTCGGCAGACAGGCGAAAGGCTGCATGCAGACGATGTTTTTAACGCCGGATTCCATCAGTTCGATCATTTCTCCCGTCAGGAACCAGCCTTCCCCGGCCTGATTGCCGATGGATACCACTTTGGAGGCCTTTTTCGCCAGTTCCTCAATGCGGGACGGCGGTGTGAAGCGTTCGCTCTTTTCCAGCGCTTTGCGCATGGCGGAACGGGATTTTTCCATCGTGTCGATGAGGAAACGGCTGACGGGCTTCGATGTCTTTTTCCCTTTGAGGTGATCGCTCTTATAGATGGCGTTATAGGCGCAGTAGAGGAAAAAGTCGAGGAGCGCTGGCATATTGGCTTCGCCGCCTTCTTTTTCGACGATGTCGACGATGTGATTGTTGGCGTCGGGGGAGAATTTCACCAGGATCTCGCCGACGAGGCCGACCCGGGGTTTCCGTTCTCCGGTGAGGGGGAGACGGTCGAAATCGGCGACGATCTCATACATGTCCTTTTTGAAGCGTCTCGTGTTGCCGCTGATGACCGTGGCTTTGCCCCGGGAGACCCATTTGCGGTAGAGCGCGTTGGCGCTGCCGGGTTCCTTTTCGTAGGGGCGCGTGCGGTAGAGGACGTTCATCAGCAGATCGCCGTAGTTGATCGCCATCATGCACCGTTTCAGCAGCGGGATCGACCATTTCATGCCGGGGTTGCTTTCCAGCCCCTGGGCGGAAAGGGCGATGACGGGAATATGCTCCATATTGGCGTCTTTCAGCGCCTTGCGGATAAAGGAAACGTAGTTGGTGGCGCGGCATTGGCCGCCGGTCTGGGTCATCACGAGAGAGACGTTGTCCAGATCGTATTTGCCGCTCTTTAACGCGCACATCATCTGGCCCGTCGTCAGGATGCAGGGATAGCAGGCGTCGTTGTGGACGTGGCGGAGCCCTTCTTCCATGGCGTCGGCGCTGACTTCGGGAATCACCTCGATGTGGTAGCCTTCGGCTTCCATGGCGTCCTCAAGGAACTGGAAATGGATCGGCGACATCTGCGGACAGAGCAGCGTGTGTTTCGGCTTCATTTCCTTGGTGAAAACGGCTCTCGGCGGCGGATCGTAGGGCTCAAAGGGCGTTTTTTCCTTGTTCTGTTCCTTCTGCTCGTCGAGGGTCACTTTCAGGGAGCGGATGCGGATGCGGGCGGCGCCGAGGTTGTCGCCTTCGTCGATTTTGATGTTGGTGTAAATCTTGTTGTGCCGCTCTAAAATTTCGGCGACCTGATCGGTGGTAACGGCGTCGAGACCGCAGCCGAA
>CADBQN010000030.1 GCA_902796855.1 uncultured Bacillota bacterium
ATGTAACTTTCTCTTTTGGTTTGTATTTTTCTGCTCTTTCTGCTATTTTATCAAGCGGCACCTTGCCTTTTCCCTCGCCAAACTCCATTTTTACGTGGATATGACTGTCCGGATCTTTGTGGGAAAGAAGTACTACCGTCTCGATGTGACTTGTCCGCGGGAAGAGGTCAAAGGGTTTTACGACGCGGACAGCGTAGGTCTCTTTCAGCGCGATAAGGTCACGGCTGAGGGACGCCGGGTCGCAGGAGATATAGAGCAGCGTCTCAGCGCCGTAGTCCGCCAAAATCTTCGCGGTATCTTTTTGCAGACCCTGACGGGGCGGGTCGAGGATGACCACGTCGGCTTTGGGAATTTCCTCAAGAAATCTTTTCAGCCGATGCTCTGTTTTTCCTGTTCTGTACGTCCCGTCGACTCCGTTGGCGGCGGCGTTAACGGCGCTCCGCGCGGCGGCTTCCGAAACGATCTCGATGCCGAAAACGCTGTCCCCCGGCGCGGCCAGGGAAATGCCGATACTCCCGACGCCGCAGTACAAATCGAGGATGCTCCGGTTCTCTTTTTCGGGAAGGAGCTCCGCGCAGAAGCGGAGCATGGTCTCGGCGGCTTCGGTGTGGATCTGGAAAAAGCTCCGCGGCAGCACGCTGAAGAACCTGCCGTTGACGCTGTAGAAGAGCGAAGGATCGCCAAAACGGCGTTCCCCTTTCCCGCCGACGGCAAGGATCCCGGTGAAGGCTCCGTTTTCCCGAACGTATTCGGAAAAATCGGTGTTCTCGTCGCCGTAGATGACGGCGGCACGGCCGCCGGTGTTGTCACAGCGCAGCGTCACCGAGGACGCCTCCGTCAGTCCCATTTCATTGACGGCCAAAACCATCTCGTTGACCGCGTTTTCCGCCAGCTCACAGCGGCTGACCGCGATGTGGTCGTGGGTCTTCGGACGGTAAAAGCAGGTCTTTCCCTCCCGCATGTGGAACGTCACGTTGTTCCGATAGCCGTAGACGCGCCGCGGGCGCTCAAGGGGCAGAAATTCAAAATCGGCAACGCCGGCAATCTGCTTCAAAGCGCGGAAAACGTGCTTTTCCTTGGCGTCGGCCTCCAAAGCGTACTCAACGTGCTGAAAATCGCAGCCGCCGCAGCTGCCGTAAACGGGACAGGGCGGCGTCCGCCGCCGGGGCGAAGGGAGAACGATCTCTTCGGCCCGGCCCCGGGCGAACCGCTTTTTCTCTTCTTCAAGAACGTAAATGACTTCCTCTCTGGGCAGGGCGTTTTTGATGAAGCAGCATTTTCCGTCGGCCCGGATGATTCCGTTGCCGAAAAAATCCAAACTCTCCGCTTTTCCGTATTTCATATCGATTACTCCGTTTTTGGGAGCGCGGAGCGCTCCCTTAACAAAAGAGCCCCCGAAAAGGAGGCTCCGATCATTCTTATTTCGTTTTCGCCAATTCTTTCGCCTTTTCGGCAATGGCCTCTTTTGTCAAGCCGTAGGCGGTGAGGAGTTCGTCGGGCCTGCCGCTCTGACCAAACAGATCATCGACGCCGATCATACCGACGCGGCAGGGACACCGTTTGGCGACGGTCTCCGCCACGGCGGAACCGAGGCCGCCGATGACGCTGTGTTCTTCCGCCGTGACGATGGCGCCGCATTTTTCGGCATAGGCGGCGACGGTCTCCTCGTCAAAGGGCTTCAGCGTCGAGGCGTTGATGACCGCGGCGGAAACGCCCTCTTCTTTCAGCAGATCAGCGGCTTCCAGCGCCTTCGCGACCATCAGACCGCAGGCGATGATCGCCACGTCGTCGCCGTCGCGGAGGACGGCGGCTTTCCCGGGCTCGAATTGATAATCGTCGTTAAAGAGCACCGGCTGACCGCTGCGGCCGAGGCGCAGATAGGCCGGTCCTTCGCTCTTTGCCAGATAACGCGTCATCCGATCCGCTTCCACGCCGTCGGCGGGAACAAAGACCCGCATATTCGGGAGCGCGCGCATGATGGCGATATCCTCAACGCTCTGATGAGAGCCGCCGTCTTCACCGACGGTGATCCCGGCGTGGGTGGCGGCGATTTTCACGTTGAGTTTCGGGTAGCAGATGCTGTTGCGGATGATCTCAAAGCAGCGGCCGGTGGCGAACACGGCAAAGCTGCTCATAAAAACGGTCTGACCGCCGATGGCCAATCCCGCGGCGGCGGCGGCCATGTTGCTTTCGGCGATGCCCATATCAAAGAACCGTTCGGGAAATTCCTTCGCGAAAAGATTCGTTTTGGTCGATTTGGAAAGGTCTGCGTCGAGGACGACGATGGCGGGATCTTCCTTCCCCAGCTCCGCCAGGGCTTTTCCGTAGGCTTCTCTTGTTGCGATTTTTTCCATGTGCTCAGCCCTCCAATTCCGCTTTCGCCGCGGCAAAATCCTGATCCGACATCGGTTTCCCGTGCCAGCCGGGGTCATTTTCCATAAAGGAAACGCCCTTCCCTTTGACGGTCTCGGCGATGATCGCCGCGGGTTTTTCCCGCACCTCTTTGGCTTTGGCGAAAACGTCCTTCAAAGCGTCAATATCGTGACCGTCCACATGGAAGACCTCAAAGCCGAAAGAGGCGAATTTCGCGCCGATATCGCCCAGGGACATGACGTCGTCGTTGGCGCCGTCGATCTGCAGACCGTTGTGATCCACGATGGCGCAGAGATGATCGAGGTGATTGTGAGCGGCGGACATGGCCGCTTCCCAAACGATGCCCTCATCCAATTCGCCGTCGCCCAAAATGGCGTAGACGCGGTTGGGTTTCCCCTGCACCTTCATGGCCATGGCGATACCGCCGGCAATGGCGAAGCCCTGACCGAGGGAACCGGTGGAAGCTTCCACCCCGGGGAGCTTTTTGCGGTCGGGATGCCCCTGCAGACGGCTGCCGAGGCGCCGCAGCGTGGCGAGTTCCTCCTCTTCGATGAGGCCGCCCTCATACAAAGCGGCGTACAGCGCGGGAGCGCCATGCCCTTTGGAGAGGATCAGGTAATCCCGATCTTCCTTTTGAGGGTCGCCGAAATCGTAGTTCATCACGTCAAAATACAGTACGGAAAGAATTTCCGCCAGATCGAGGGAGCCGCCGGGGTGGCCGCTCTTCGCCTGACCCAACATTTCGATGATGTCTCTCCTGATGTTTTTCGCTTTTTCCGTCAATTCATTTTTTGTTGCCATGCCGTTCATCCTGCCTTACTCTTAAATGTCCATGGGGAAAACGATGATATAATCGCCGGGCTTTATTTTATGGCGCATATGTACGAGACTGCCGTTCACGATGGCTTTTTCCACCGCGGCGGTGTGAATCCCCGCCTCAAACAGGGTTTTTGCCAGGTCATAGTCGCCGCCTTCGATATCCTCTTCCTCGGGCAGATTGATTTTCAGCGAGGTGAGGTATCCGTGGAGCTCCAGTGTCACAGCTCCTTCCACAATGCGAATGTCGTCCATAAAATGAGCCTCCTTTCCGTCTGTGTATTATTATACCAGATTTCATTTTTCGACACAAGAAATTTACTACCATTTTTTTCCATTCTGTGATAATATTATATTCAGGGCCCGGAGCGAACGAACCGCGCCCGAATCTACTCGTATGATATAAATTTAAAAAGCGAAAAAGGGATGAAGCAAAGGCAATGAACGAGATTTTTTTTGACAAGGAAAAAGAGACGATGAAACGCAGGGACATTGAGGCCCTGCAGCTGGAACGATTGAAATGGACCGTCAACCGCTGTTACGACAAAGTCCCCTACTACAAAGAGATCATGGACAAAGCCGGTGTAAAACCGTCCCATATCCAAAAGCTCTCCGATATTTCCCTGCTGCCGCTGCTGAGCAAAGCGGATATGCGGGAAAACTATCCTTTTAAACTCTTCGCCTCGCCGACGGAAGAGATCGTGGAGATCCACGCCTCCTCCGGCACCACCGGCAAACCGGTGGTCGGCGCTTATACCAGAAACGACCTCGACGCCTGGAGCGAGTGCATGGCCCGGATCATCGCCGCCAGCGGCGTCACCCGGGAAGATATCGCCCAGATCTCCTTTGGCTACGGGCTCTTCACCGGAGCTTTCGGCCTCCACTACGGCCTGCAGAAAGTGGGCTGCATGGTGGTGCCCATTTCCAGCGGCAACAGCGCCAAACAGCTGATGCTGATGGAAGATTTCGGCGTCACGGTGCTCATCGCCACGCCCTCCTACGGCGTTTACCTCAGCGAGCTCGCCAAAGACAAGGGCATTTCCGATCACCTCAAACTGAGAGTCGGCCTGTTCGGCTCCGAAGTCTGCACGCCGGAAATGCGCGACCAGATCGAGGAAAACATCGGCATTATCGTCACCGATAACTACGGCCTCACCGAAATCGGCGGCCCCGGCGTCTCCGGGGAATGTCTGGAAAGAGACGGCCTCCATATCAACGAGGATTACTATCTCTGCGAGATCATCGACCCCGACACCTGCGAACCGCTGCCCGAAGGGGAAACCGGCGAAGTCGTCGTCACGCCGCTGTGGAAAGAAGCGTTCCCGATCTTCCGCTATCGCACCAAAGACCTGGCGACCATCACCTACGAGCCGTGCCGATGCGGCCGGACGTCGGCGCGGATGACCAAGGTCATGGGCCGTACCGACGATATGATGATCATCAAAGGCGTCAACGTCTTCCCCTCTCAGATCGAGAGCGTCCTCTTCACCAAGCCCCACATCGGCCCCCACTATCAGCTGATCCTCCGCAAAAAGAACTTTATGGATACCCTGGAAGTCCAGGTGGAGCTGATCGACTCTTCGCTTTTGGAACGCTACCGCGAACTCGACGCCCTCCAGAACGATATCCGCGGTTCCTTAAAGAGCGTCCTCGGTCTCGACTGCAAAGTGACGCTGGTACCGCCCAGAACGATCCAGCGCTTTGAGGGCAAAGCCAAACGCATCATCGATAAGAGAAACGAAGAACAGGCCTAAGGAGGAAAAACCATGACCATCAACCAGATTTCCGTTTTAGTGGAAAACAGAGCCGGCGCCGTCGCCGAGATCATTTCCGTCCTGGCGGAAAAGAAAATCAATATTTATGCCGTCAATATGGCCGACACGCCGAACTTCGGGATCCTCCGCTTTATCGTCAGCCAGCCCGACGACGCCAAAGCGCTGCTGGAGCGGGAGGGCTTTCTCGTCTCTTCCTGCAAGGTACTGGCGGTGGGTTTAAAAGACCTCCCCGGCGGGCTGACCAAAGTCACAAAGGTACTGACAAAGAACGGCATCAGCCTTGAATACATGTACGCCTTTATCAGCAATTCCGAAAACAACGCCTGCGTAATTTTGAACACCGCCGACATCGAGTTCACGGAACAGCTCCTCACCGACGCCGGCATCCCCGTCTACGGTTACGAAATCTTTGAGAAAAAATGAAATAAAATTCATTTTGACTCTTGACATTTTCCCTTTTCGGTGGTAGAATATCAGCCAATAAAAGCTATGACAGGAAAGAAGTAAACACGGCGGAATTTTCAGAGAGTTGCCGGTTGATGCGAGGCAATAAAGGAAACCGATGTTGAATACATTCCCCGAGCCGCGCACCGAAAGGAGCTTTTCCCTGAGTAGGCTGCGACGGGTTCACCCGTTATCGTGATAGAGTATAAGCGCCGTCCGGCGCCGTACTTGATAAGGGATCGCGGCCGCGAGGTCACGATAATATGAGGTGGTACCGCGGATTGATGATCCGTCCTCTAAATCATTTAGAGGACGGATTTTTTACGTCCTCGGAAAGAAGGTTCAAAAAAAACAATGGCACTCAAACTACTCATCCTCCTTGGCTTCTTCGCCGTGATGATCTGTGTCGGCCTCTACTGCCGAAAACACGCCACCGACGTCAACGGTTTTGTCCTCGGCGGGCGCAGCGTCGGCCCGTGGCTGACGGCGTTCGCCTACGGCACGTCCTACTTTTCCGCTGTCATCTTCGTGGGCTACGCCGGTCAGTTCGGCTGGAAATTCGGGATCGCCTCCACCTGGATCGGCCTGGGCAATGCCTTCATCGGCTCCCTTCTGGCCTGGGTCATCTTAGGCCGCCGCACCCGCGTCATGACCCAGCATTTGGCCAGCGCCACGATGCCGGATTTCTTCGGCAAGCGCTTCGACAGCCAGGCCCTGCGCGTCGTCGCCTCGGCGATCATCTTCATCTTTCTGATTCCCTACACCGCCTCGCTCTACAATGGCCTCTCCCGCCTTTTTGAAATGGCTTTCGGCATTGATTACACCGTCTGCGTCATCGTCATGGCCATTCTCACCGGGTTCTACGTCATCGCCGGGGGCTACATGGCCACCGCGATGAACGACTTTATTCAGGGGATCATCATGCTTTTCGGCATCGTCGCCGTCATTGCCGCCGTTCTGAACAGCCAGGGCGGTTTCATCGCCGCTCTAAACGGCCTCGCCGCCGTCAGCGACCCGGAAACGACCACCCAGATCGGCGCTTTCAACTCCTTTTTCGGGCCGGATCCCTTTAGCCTGCTCTGCGTTGTGATTCTGACGTCGCTGGGCACCTGGGGGCTGCCCCAGATGGTGCAGAAGTTCTACGCCATCAAGAGTGAGCAGGCCATCTCCAAGGGGACGATCATTTCCACGGCCTTCGCCGTCGTCGTCGCCGGCGGCTGTTACTTCTTAGGGGGCTTCGGCCGTCTCTTCTCCACCCCGGAAAAGGTGGCGGAAACGGGGTTTGACGCCATTATCCCCTCGATGCTCCAGAACATGCCCACCATCATCATCGCCGTCGTCGTCGTCCTCGTCCTTTCCGCCTCGATGTCCACCCTCTCCTCGCTGGTGCTGACTTCCAGCTCCACGCTGACGCTGGACTTTTTAAAGGGCAACGTCGCGAAGAATATGTCGGAAAAAACACAGCTCATTACGATGCGCGGTCTCATCGTGGTCTTCATCGCCATCTCCGTCATCATCGCCATCGTGCAGTATAAATCGAACATCACGTTCATCGCTCAGCTCATGGGGGTTTCCTGGGGCGCTCTGGCCGGGGCTTTCCTGGCGCCGTTCCTCTATGGCCTCTACCTGAAAAAAACGAGCAAAGCGGCGGTGTGGTTCTGCTTCATCTTCGGCGCGGGACTTCTCACGGCGAATCTCCTCTTCCGCCCGCATTTCCCCGTCGTGCTCCAATCGCCGATCAACGCCGGCGCCTTCGCCATGATCGTCGGTCTCATCGCCGTCCCCATCATCAGCTATCTCACGCCTTCTCCCAAAAAAGAAGTGGTGGAACACGCCTTCGAAGCTTACGACGAAACCGTCACCGTCAAAGTGAAAACGTCGCTGAAAGAATCGGAATAACGGATCGAACCAAAAGCGGCTCCTGTCTTTTGAAACGTCTTCAAAAGAAGGAGCCGCTTTTTTGATTTTTCGCTCTGAAAAAGTCATTCCTGTTTTTTGGCCGCCGCCAGTACCGTGGGAATCATGATGGCGATGAGGATCAGCGCCGCGCCGATAAAACCGAGGAGGCCGAGATTCTCCTTGAGAAAGATCATGCTGAGCACGGCGGCGCAGAGGGGGTTCAGCGCCGAAAGCAGGCTGGCCCGTTCCGAAGACATGTGCTTTTGCGCCACCGGCTGGAGCGTAAAGCCAAAGCAGGTGCAGACGACGGCCAGATAGAGCACGATGAACCAGTCCATGCCGCCGGCGGGGAGCGACGGCGACTCAAAGAGAAAAGCGCAGATCTGGGCGAGGAGCCCCATGGTCCCCACCTGGATGATGCCGAGGTTCAGCGGATCGGCTTTTTGCGCGCAGCGCTGGTTCAGGATGAGCGAGACGGAAAACGTCACGGCGGCGGCAAAGCAGAAAATCTCCCCGGGGGTGAGAGCGATGCCGAACCCGTCTTTCATCGTCAGCAACACCACACCGGCGAAAGCGACGGCGGCGCAGACCATCGACAGCGCGCCGGGACGGCGCCGCAGCAGGAACGCCTCGAAGAGCGGCACAAAAACGATGGCCATGTTCTCAATGAGCGACGTTTCCGAAGCGCTGACCGTCTTTAGAGCGGCAAATTCCGTAGACATCACGGCAAAGAGCGCAGCCCCCATGAGAAAGCCGAGGAGCAGCGTTTTTTTGTCGATTTGAAAAAGACGCCGGTGAAAGATCACGGCGAGAATCAGAAAGGCGATGAGAAAGCGGATGCCGAGCAGGGAAAAAACGCCAAAAGCAGTCAGACCGATTTTGGCGAAAATAAAAGACGTGCTCCTGGCGACGGTCACCGAGGCGAAAAGAAGCTCCGCCCGGCGGCGCGTTTTTTCCGATGCGGTTGTGCGGATTTCATCACTTACTTCCATAATAGGTCATTATAGCGAAAAAAAAAGTAAAAGTAAAGACCGGAGCATGAAAAGAGTTCCGGTCCTTCGTCCTTTTTGCCGCGTTTAGTAATCCCGGTTCCGTCCGCAGACGCGGCAGACCTGCCCGGAAACGATGGTGGATTTAAAATCGCCGCCGCAGTGACGGCATTTTCCCGCCAGTTCGTAC
>CADBQN010000031.1 GCA_902796855.1 uncultured Bacillota bacterium
GGATTCGAACCCACGGAACCCGCAAAGGTTCAACGGTTTTCAAGACCGCCTCCTTAAACCACTCGGACACCCCTCCGAGTTGTACTTCGAAAGGTACTTAACTAATATAGCAAAGTTTCTCCGGATTGTCAAGGGAAAAAAAGCATAACGATCGTCGAATCGGCAAAAAATATCCACCGGCGCGAAAAAAACCGACGCGGCGGAGGGCGCGGACGCAAAGGACGGAAGGGCTTGCATTTTCAGCGCCGCCATGTTATACTATACTTCGATATCTTCGGGAAATCAACGGCGAAAGCCTTCCTCAGAGAGCCGATGGCAGCTGTGAATCGGCGTGGGCGCGGCGTTTTCCTCCCGTCTCCCGATATCCGGCCCATCCCCGTTATCCGATCCCAAAGCGGCTTTTTTTAAAGCAAGCAGGGTGGCACCGCGGTTAAGACATGCTCTTCCGTCCCTGAATCCGGGGACGGAGTTTTTCATTGAAGGAGGAACTTTACAAAATCATGCTGGATCTCAAATTTGTCCGTCAGAATAGGGAACTCGTGGAAGCGGCGCTCCGCCGCAGAAATCTCGACCGGAACCTCGACCGCTTCGCCGAAATCGACGAAAAGAGAAGAACGGCCCTGGCCCGCATGGAAGAAATGAAGGCCAAGAACAACGCCGTCTCCAAAGAGATCGGCCAGCGCAAAAAAGCGGGGGAAAACGCCGACGACCTGATGGAAGAAATGAAGGGACTGAAATCCGCCATCAAAGAATCGGAAGAGGAAGTCCGCGGCCTGGAGGAAGCCCTCCGCACCGAGCTCCTCTATATCCCCAACATCCCCGACGCCAGCGTCCCCGACGGCAAAGACGACAGCGACAACCTGGAAATGCGCCGCCACGGCGAACCGAGAGCCTTCGATTTTGAGCCCCGGCCCCATTGGGAGATCGGCGAAAATTTAAAGATCCTCGACGCCGAACGGGCCGGGAAAGTCACCGGCACCCGCTTTACCTTCTACAAAGACCTCGGCGCCCGGCTGGAACGGGCCGTCATCAATTTTTTCCTCGATACCCACACGTCCCTCCACGGCTACGAGGAGCTGTTCCCGCCTTACATGGCGAACACCGCCAGCATGACCGGCACCGGTCAGCTGCCGAAATTCGCCGAGGATATGTTCCACGTGGAAGGCACCGACTACTACCTGATCCCCACCGCCGAAGTGCCGGTAACGAACTACTTCCGCGACGAGATCCTCGATAACGCGATGCTGCCGAAATACTTCTGCGCTTACAGCGCCTGTTTCCGGGCGGAAGCCGGCGCCGCCGGCCGCGACACCCGGGGGCTCATCCGCCAGCACCAGTTCAATAAGGTGGAGCTGGTGAAGTTCACCCGTCCGGAGGAATCCTGGGACGAGCTGGAAAAACTGACGAACAACGCCGAGCACGTCCTCGATCTTTTGGGCCTGCCCTACCGCGTTGTCACTCTTTCCAGCGGCGACCTGGGCTTTTCCTCGGCAAAGACCTACGATATCGAAGTGTGGCTGCCCTCCTTCAACGGCTACCGCGAAATCTCTTCCTGCAGCAACTTTTTGGATTACCAGGCCCGCCGGGCGAACATCCGCTTCCGCCGGGACGCCAAGAGCAAACCGGAATTCGTCCATACGCTGAACGGCTCCGGCGTCGCCGTCGGCCGCACCGTCGCCGCCATCCTGGAGAATTACCAGACCGAAGACGGTAAAGTCGTCATCCCCGAAGCGCTCCGTCCCTACATAGGCGGCAAAGAGATTATCGGCTGACCCTCTTTCGGCGCGGCCAATCAAAAACCGTACGACCCCCCGGCAATCGAGGACGGGTTAAACTCGGTAAAAACGACGGATCGCGGATGTTCGCCGGCCTTCACGGCCGCGAACAGTCGCGGGACGGCGGTTTTGCCGAGGTTCGCCCGCCCTCGGCAGCCAGGTTATGCCCTTATAGCTCAGAGGATAGAGCAGCGGTTTCCTAAACCGTGTGTCGGATGTTCGAATCATCTTAGGGGCGCCAATCAAAAAAACCCTCCGAATCCGTTTTCCAACGGGATCCGGAGGGTTTTCCTTTTCACAAAGCGGACCTCAGCCGCCAAGGGAGGCCCGATAGAGGAAGGTCACCACCTGACAGCGGGTACAGGTCTTTTCGGGACTGAACGTCGTTTCGCCCGTGCCCTTGGTGATGCCCTTTGATACGGCCCAAAGCACCGCTTTTTCGTAGTAGGAGCCGGCGGCCACGTCGGTGAAGGGGTTCGCCGCGCCGTCGTCCGCCGCGCCGCAGGTCCTCCAGAGGAAGGTCACCATCTGACCGCGGGTACAGGGATCGTCGGGACTGAACGTTGTTTCGCCCGTACCCTTGGTGATGCCCTTCGACACGGCCCAGACCACGGCTTTTTCATAGTAGGAGCCGGCGGCCACATCGGTGAAGGGGTTCGCCGCCGCGGCGTCGGGCCCGCCGAAGGTCCGCCAGAGGAAGGTCACCACCTGACCGCGGGTGCAGGGATCGTCCGGTTTGAAGTGGGTGGCGTCGACGCCGTTGGTGATCTGCGGATCGTGATCCACCGCCCAGTAAACCGGCGTGAAGAAATAGGCGCTCTCGTCGGTGACGTCGTCAAAACGGAAGGGAGACGGCTGCGGCTGGGGCTGGGGCTGGGGCTGCGGCTGAGGCTCGGGCTGAGGCTCGGGCTTCGCCGTTACCGTTACACTGTAAGTGTTGATGCGGTCCCCGGCGGGGGTCTCCGCCGTGATCTCGGCGCTGCCGGCGGACACCGCCGTGACCGCGCCTTTTTCAACGGAGGCGACGGCGGGATCGGAACTCTTCCAGACAACGCTGTCGGCAAGATCGGCGGCGGTTTCGGTATCGCCCAGGTCAACGGTGACGGTCCGGGTCTCGCCTTCGGTCATGGTCAGAACCGATCCGTCAAAGAGGACAAAGAGCACCGGCGTCCACACGGCGTAGAACCGGGTGTTGCCGGGGAGCACCGGCACCATATCGGCGGTCAGCCGGTTGAGCAGGCCGACGCGGCTCTTCGCCGAATCCGCCCAGCCCCAGAACAGATAGCCGCTCCGGGAGGGGTTCTTCGGCAGCTGATACGTTTTGGTATAGGTCTCTTTGGCCGTCGTATAAAGGCCGCCGTTTTCCGCGGCGAAGGACGTGGCGGAAGTGCCGTCTTCCAGCTGCATTTCCGAGAACCACACCGTTCCCGCCCGGTCGGCCCAGGCGTGGATCTTGTGGTCGAAGCTCTTTGCCTTATCCATGCGGATCGTGTATTTTTTCCAGTCCTTAGTCAGCGTCACCGTCCGCGTGTTGGACTCATAGCCCCAGCGGAAGGAGAATTTTGTCCCGGCGACGGAGCTCTTGGCCCAGAAGCTCATGGTCATGGTCTTTTTGTCGCCCAGATATCCCTTTGACGACGCGTTTTGGGTGGAGGTGATGAAATCGACATATTTCCCGTTGGTGGAACCGGCCTTTTTATGAACGACCTTCACCGCGTTTTTGCCGCCGTGCTTTACGGAGGTATCCGACGCCACGGTGGCGTACGCCGTATCCACACTGTAAATGAAGTCCTTTTTCAGCGAGGAAAAATCGGAGCCGAGGAGATAGTTTTTGCCGCTGCAGTTATTGTAGAACTCCGCGGTGTACGTTTTCGGCGTCCAGTGGGCGTAAAGACGGTAATGCCCCTTTTTCACCGCCGTGGAGGAGGTGATCTTTGTGCCGCCGGCGGCTCTTGTGTACCAGCCGGCAAAGTCATAGCCGACCCGCGTGGGGGAGGACAGCGCGTAGGTGCCGCCGTAAACGGCCTTTTCCGTTTTGAAGAGGCCGCCGTTTTCCGCGATGAAGGACGTGGCGGCGGCGCCGTCTTCCAGCTGCATTTCCGAGAGCCACACCGTTCCGGCCCGGTCGGCCCAGAGGTGGATATCGCCGTCAAAGGAGGCGTCTTTGCGCATTTTAACGGTATACTTTTTCCAATCCTTTGTCAGCGTCACGGAGCGGGCGGCGCCGCCGCTCTCATAGCCCCAGCGGACGGAGATTTTTGTCCCGGCAGCGGAGCTCTTGGCCCAGAAGCTCAGCGTCATGTCTTTGGATTCGCTGACAAAGCCGTTGTTCGCCCGGCTCTGCACCGAGGTGCCGAAGGTGATGTCCTTGGCGCCGGCGCCGGCCTTGGTGTTCACCACCTTCAGCGAGGGAGAGGAACCGTGCTTCACGGTCTGATCCACCGCGGCGGTGGTCACAGAGGTATCGCGGCTGGCGATCCAGTTCAGCTTCCCCGAGGAAAAGTCGGAACCGAGGAGATAGTTTTTGCCGCTGTAGTTGTTGTACAGAGCCACGTCATAACTCTTGGAAGCGATGTAGATATACCCCTGCAGGGGCGTGGCGGAGATCTTATAGGTGCCGTCGGAGAGGCAGTGATATTCCAGCGTGACCTGGCTCTTTGTCTGCGCCGCCGTCAGCGTCCGGGTATCAAAACCGTGACGCGTGTTCCAGTTGAACTCACTGATGGTGATGGAACCGTTGGCATGTACGGCCTCGACAAAGGCGACGTGGCCGACGTGATTGCCGTCGCCCCAGCAGATGACGGACCCCGCCGCCGGCTGCTTCCCGCGGGAAAAGCCGTCGGACGTTTTGCCGTACCAGTCCCTGGCGTGGGACGTGCTCAGATTCGGCTTTTTCCCCAATACCTCGTAGGCGCGGCCCCAGGAGTACCAGGTGCACTCGCCCACCAGCGCCCGCTGTCCGTTGTACACCGTGGCGTAAAAGGGATTGTTGTTGGAATAATAATAGGAATTGCCGGTCGACGGCGCGGAGCTCCGCTGGTTCCAGGCCGCCGCCGGCGAGGCGAAACAGGCGAAAAGGAACAAAACGGTCAAAAACAGTATCAGCGCTCTTTTTTTCATCGCATTGCCTCCCGTTCTTCCCTCTGCGGTAACGATATCTACATTATATCACCGCGAAAAGGCGAAGACAAGTATCCCCGCAGGGCTTTCGGCGGCACATAAGAAGAGCTCCTTCCCGACGGAGGGAGCTCGATTCTTATAACGAGAGATCTTTACGGCTGAAACGGAAGATCCCGATCATATAGGACAGGACGGCGATGACGGCCAAAAGGCCGAGTTTGGGGAGAAAGGAAGTGTCCGGCGTTCCGGTGCCGACGCTCTGGATGGCGTTGATATCGAAAAGGCTCACCAGCGTCATTTTGTTGAAAACGCCGAGCGGTTCCACGCCGATGCCCATTTGAATCAGCTCCGCTGAACCGAACATCCCCAGGAGAGCGGCGAGAAAGCACCAGATCGCGAAACCGCCGCCGAAGGCGATGGATTTTCGGCTCTCGTTAAAGAGGCAGCTGCACATAAAGCAGATGCCGGCGATGGCCTGAACGAGAAGGTACATGCCGCCGTAGAGACAGAGGATCCGCCCCGCGTGGACCTCGCCAAAGAAAAGCCGCGTGGTAACGATCCTCAGGGCGCAGGCAATCGCCATGATCACGAGAGGAGCGAGCACCATATAGACCAGCTGAGTGACGGTCACGGCGGCGCGGCGGTTGGGGACCGAGAGGAAATACGCCATGGAGCCGCTGTCAACGGGCCCGGCGATGAGGGTGTTGGCGGCGATGATGACGAAAAGGAAGAGAATCAGGGCGCCCATGGCGGTGTAGTAGACACGGGTCAGCATCGCCGTGTAATCCATTTCCCGCAGCCGTTCCATATCCTCCCGGGAAAAACCCATCGAGGCGAAGAGAGCGTCCGCCGCCCCCGCCAGGTTCAGCTCTTTCCCGGAGAAAACGCCTGTTTGTCCCCTTAGGGCATAGGCGTACTCAAAGGCGTCGACATAGGCCCGGGGGGAAGCGCCGGCCGCCTCGATTTCGGCCATCGCCTTTTGGAAACCGTCCGCGTCCAAAGCGGGCGCGTTCCCCGGTTTTTCCCGGTTATAGCGTTCAAAAACGCTTTCGTATAGGTCGTGATTTTCCGCCGCGGCAAAATCACCATAGGATAATTCCGCCCGAGCGACCTCATCGCAGGCGGCGAGAACGCTGAGATAGCGGAAGAACTCCTCCTGGGCCGCTTCGCCGATGACCGCCTGTTTTTCCGTGGTCATCAGATAAGACGCCGCGTTGGTGACCACCGTGAACAGACAGAAAATCAGCGTGATGACCAAAGCGAGGACAAAATTGTTTTTTACCGTGTGACCAAAGAGGGCCGCCGAGAAAAATCTCGTTTCTTTAGCTTTCATCCCCTGTTCTCCCTTCCGCCTCTTCCCGATAGAAATCCAGGAAGTATTTTTCAAGGTCAAAACCGTTCCCTTCTTTCGCTTTTAACGCTTTCAGATCCATTTCCGAAACGATATGCCCTTCTTTAATGATGGCCGCTCTGTCGCAGGCCGCGTCAATCTCATGGAAAAAGTGGGAGGAAAGAAAGATGGTCTTGCCCCGGCTTTTTTCTTCGGCGATACAGTCGATGAACTCCTTCTGCATCATGGGGTCGAGGCCGGAGGAGGGCTCATCCAGAATCAGCACCGCCGGGTCGTGCATCAAAGCGGTGACGATCGCCAGCTTGCGCTTCATGCCAAAACTCATTTTTTTCACGCGGACGGAGGGATCGAGATGAAATCTCTCCACGAGCCGGGCAGTCCGGCCGTGATCCGTGACGCCCCGCATTTTTTCCATCATGCGCAGAAAGCCCGCGCCGGTCATGGCCGCGGGCAGCTCGATCTCGCCGGGGATATAGCCGATATCATTTTTGAGAATCGCCGCGTCCCGCCAGCAATCCCGCCCCAGTATGGCGGAACTGCCCTTATTCGGTTTGGAGAACCCCATCAGATGGCGAATGGTCGTCGTTTTGCCGGCGCCGTTGGGGCCGAGAAAGCCGTAGCACTCCCCCCGGCCGACGGCGAGGGTGATATCAAAGGCGCCGCGGCCGCGGCCGTAGTCCTTTGTTAAGTGATCGACACGCAGAACGGGCTGATCCGTCATGGGAAAGACCTCCTTTTATAAAACACTGTAAAAATCCGACGATATGTAGTATATTATTATCATAGCACAAACCAAAAAAAATGCACTGCACAATCGAAGCGCAGATGTCTAAAAAAGGAGATGCTGCCATGAAATCACCATCCAAGACCCAAATACGGACAAGAAAGAACCTGATTGAAGCGTTTATGACGGTTTACCGGACAAAAACCATCGACCGCGTCAGCGTCAGAGACATCACCGACGCCGCCGGCTATCACCGCAGCACGTTCTATCTCTATTTTAAAGACGTCTACGATCTGGCCGACGCCGCGGAGGACCAGGTCTTGACGGAATTGAACGCGGAAATCCAAAAGATCCTCTCCGAGGAAGAGAACATCGGCCCCGACGGTTTTTTAATCAGGCTTTCTTCCGTTTTCGCCGCCGAACACGCCGACCGCCTCTATCTGTTTTCGGAATTGCCCTCTTTTCGCCGGAAATTAAAGCGGACCTTTGAGCCTAATTTTACCCGCGTCGTCGGCCGGGGCCGGTCCCGAAAGGAATTTGACTATATCATCTCCCTGCTGACCGCCATTATGCTGCACAACATCCGCTACTATCACCAAAACAGGGATTCCTTTACGACGGCGGAAATGCTCGACATCGTCCGCCGCATCCTCCTGCCCGGAATCGAGGGATATATGAGCGCCGTTCCTTCCTGAAGGGGAACAGCCGGTTTTACGATGTTTTTCTTTTTCCCGTGGGGGAGAGGGGGTTTGAAAAATCGGCGGCGCTTTCCCCAACAGAATGGGGCGGTTTTTTTGAGGAAAAAGAAGAAACCGACTCAAAAAACGCTTTTTTATCAAAAATAAACCCGAATATGAAGCGCTGAAAGCCGCTAAAGTCTTGTAAAATTGTATTTTTTGTGTTATGATATGATTCAGAGAAAACTGTGCGCTTAAAACGGCTCTGATTCGTCAAAAACGAGTTCTGTTTTCCGCGCGAGATATAAGGAGGCTATTTATGGCAGACATTTCAGCGAGCTCTTCCTATAACGCCGAGCAGATCCAGGTGTTGGAAGGGCTGGAGGCTGTGCGCGTCCGTCCCAGCATGTATATTGGGAACACCGGCGAAGGCGGCCTGCACCACCTTGTTTACGAAATCGTCGACAACAGCATCGACGAGGCCCTGGCGGGATTCTGCAGCGAGATCAACGTCACCATCCACGCGGACGAAAGCATTTCCGTCCGGGACAACGGCCGCGGCATTCCCGTGGATATTCACGAAAAAACGGGGCGGCCCGCCGTGGAAGTGGCCCTCACCGTGCTCCACGCCGGGGGCAAATTCGGCGGCGGCGGCTACAAGGTATCCGGCGGCCTTCACGGCGTCGGCATGTCCGTCGTCAACGCCCTCTCCGAGTGGCTGACGGTCAAGGTCTGCCGCGACGGCAAAATCCACTACCAGAGCTATCACCGGGGCGTCCCCGACGCCGACCTCAAAGTCATCGGCAGCACCGATGAGACGGGGACGGAGATTTCCTTCATTCCCGACCCGGAAATCTTCAGCGACGTGGAATCCACGGCGTTCCATACCCCCATTCTCGTCCGCCGTCTGCGGGAGCTGGCCTATCTCAACAAAGGCGTCGCCATCCGCATCAAGGACGAACGCGACGGCAGCGACCGCACCTTCCACTACGAGGGCGGCATCTGCGACTACGTCACCGGCTACATCAACAACAACAAAACGCCGCTCCACAACGTGATCTACGGCGCGGCGAAGAAGGACAGCTTTGAACTGGAATTCGCCATCCAATACAACGACGGCTACCAGGAACAGATCTATTCCTACGCCAACAACATCCATACCCATGAGGGCGGCACCCACGAGACCGGCTTTAAAACGGCGCTGACCCGCATCGTCAACAACTACGCCCGCCAGAACAACATCTTAAAGGAAAAGGACAAGAACCTCGGCGGCGAGGACGTCCGCGAGGGGATCGCCGCGGTGATCTCCGTGAAGGTGCTGGAACCGCAGTTTGAGGGGCAAACCAAGACGAAGCTGGGCAACCGCGACATCGCCACCGCCGTTGACGCCATCGTCACCGAATACCTCACCACCTTCTTTGAGGAAAACCCCGCCACGGCCAAAAAGATCATCGGCAAGGCCACCCAGGCCTTTCGGGCCAGGGAAGCGGCGCGGAAAGCCAAAGAAGCCACCCGCAAGAGCAACGCTCTGGAACGGACGACGCTGCCGGGGAAACTCACCGACTGCTCCAGCAAGGACCCCGCCGTCAGCGAACTGTTCATCGTCGAAGGGGACTCCGCCGGCGGCTCCGCGAAGCAGGGCAGGAACCCGGAACACCAGGCCATTCTGCCGCTCCGCGGCAAGATCCTCAACGTCCAGAAGGCGCGGATCGACCGGATCATGGGCAACGCCGAGATCCAGGCCATGCTGACGGCGATGGGCACCGGCCACGGCAGTGAGTTCGACATCAGCAAGGCCCGCTACCACAAGCTCATCATCATGACCGATGCCGACGTCGACGGCGCCCACATCCGCACGCTGCTGCTGACGTTCCTCTTCCACTACATGCCCGGGCTCATCGAGGCCGGCTACGTCTACATCGCCCAGCCGCCGCTGTACCGGGTGCGCCAGGGAAAGAACTCCGAATACGTCTTTGACGACAGCGCCCTGGAAGAAATGAAAAAGAGCTGGAAACCCGGGGCCGACATCACCGTCCAGCGCTTTAAGGGCCTCGGTGAAATGAACCCCGAAGAGCTCTGGGAAACGACGATGAACCCGGAAACCAGGACGATGCAGCGGGTACACCTGGAAGACGAAAACCGCCTCGTCGCCGACGAGATCTTCACCGTCCTCATGGGCGAAAAGGTAGAGCCGCGGCGGGAATTCATCACCGCCAACGCCCGCTACGTCCAAAACCTCGATATTTAAGGAGCGTAACCATTCATGGCTGAAGATTTTATTTCGTTAAAGAACATCTCTCCCGTTGAGATCGAGGAGGAGATGAAAAAATCCTACATCGACTATTCGATGAGCGTCATCGTCGGCCGGGCGCTGCCCGACGCCAGAGACGGGCTGAAACCCGTCCACCGGCGCATCCTCTACTCGATGTTCGAAAACGGCATCACCCAGGATAAACCCTATAAGAAATGCGCCCGCGTCGTCGGGGACGTTTTGGGGAAATATCATCCCCACGGCGACGCCTCGGTCTACGACGCCCTCGTGCGTCTGGCGCAGGATTTTACCGTCCGCTATCCCTTCATCGACGGTCACGGCAACTTCGGCTCCGTCGACGGCGACTCCGCCGCGGCGATGCGTTATACCGAGTCGCGGCTGGCGAAGATCTCGCTGTCGATGATGACGGACATCAACAAGGACACCGTCGATTTCATGCCCAACTACGACGAGAGCGAAACGGAACCCGTCGTTCTGCCCTCCCGGATCCCGTCGCTGCTGGTGAACGGCTCCTCGGGGATCGCCGTGGGCATGGCCACGAACATTCCCCCTCACAACCTCGGCGAGATCGTCGACGGCACCATCGCTCTGATGGAAGACCCCGACATCGACGTCGCCGGCCTGATGAAATACATCAAGGGGCCGGATTTCCCCACCTACGGCAGCATCATGGGAAAGAGCGGCATCGTCGACGCCTACACCACCGGCCGCGGCACCCTGAAAATGCGGGGCAAAGTCAACATCGACATGACCGCGAGCGGCAAACCGCGGATCACCATCACTGAGCTGCCCTATCAGGTCAACAAGAAGACCCTCATCGAGAACATCGCCGAGCTCCATCGGGATAAGAAGATCGACGGCATCACCGCCGTCAACGACCTCTCGGACCGCAACGGCATGCGGGTCGTCATCGAAATGCGCAAGGACGTCGTTCCTCAGATCGTCCTGAACCAGCTCTATAAACACACCCAGCTCCAGGACGGCTACGGCATCATCATGCTGGCCCTCGTCAACGGCGAGCCGAAAACGCTGACGCTGAAAGAAGCCCTCCAGGTCTACATCGACCACCAGATCGACGTGGAAACGCGGCGCTGCCGCTTTGACCTGCGCAGGGCCAAAGAGCGGAAAGAGATCGTCGAAGGGCTGAAGATCGCCCTCGACAACATCGACGAAGTCATCCGCATCATCCGCGGCAGCCGCGACCGCCATGTGGCCAAAGACGCACTGATCAAGGCCTTTTCCTTTACGGAACGGCAGGCGAGCCACATTCTGGAAATGCAGCTCCAGCGCCTCACCGGTTTGGAACGGGAGCGGATCGAGGAAGAACTGGCCTCCCTCATCGCCCTCATCGACGACCTGGAAGACATCCTCAGCCACGAGGAACGCGTCCGGGAGATCATCAAAAACAACCTTCTGGAAATGAAGCGGAAATTCGGCGACGAACGCCGCACCGCCATTGAGGGCAGTGTCGACGACCTCGACGCCGAGGACTTCATCGCCGAGGAAGACACCGTCATTACCATCACCCACAGCGGCTACATCAAGCGGCTGAACCCCAACGTCTACCGCAGCCAGCGCCGGGGCGGCAAGGGCGTCGTCGGCATGGCCACCAAGGAAGAGGACTACCTCGAAAGCCTCTTCATCGCCTCGACCCACGATTATCTGATGGTCTTCACGGAAAAAGGCCGCGTCTACCGGCTGAAAGTCCACGCCATCAAGGAATCGAGCCGCACCTCCAAGGGCACCGCCATCATCAACCTCGTCAACCTCAGCGGCGACGACAAAGTCCGGACGCTGTTCCCGGTGAAGTCCTTTGACGACGATCAGTATCTGCTGATGGTCACCGCCAACGGCCTGGTGAAGAAAACGCCGCTGAAAGAATACGACTCCAACCGCCAGAACGGCATCATGGGCATCGACCTGAAAGACGGCGACAGCCTCCTGGGCGTCCGCCTCATTGAGCCCGGCGACGAGATCATGCTCTCGACAAAACGGGGCTATTCCATCCGCTTCGGCGAGGATGAGGTGCGGAAAGTCAGCCGCATCAGCAAGGGCGTCCGCGGCATCCGCCTGGGCCCCGACGATATCCTCGTCAGCATGGACATCATCAAGCCCGACACCGCCGACGATAACTACGTCCTCTGCGTCAGCGAACGGGGCTACGGCAAGCGCACCAAACTTTCGGAATACAGCCGCGTCCACCGGGACGGCAAGGGCATCTACACCCTGAAGGTGACGGCGAAGACCGGCCTCGTCGCCGGGATCCGCGTCGTTTCCGAAAAGGAAGAAGTGATGTTCATCAGCAAGGACGGCGTCGTGATCCGCACCATGGTGTCGGAAATTCCCGTCATCGGCCGCAACACCCAGGGCGTCACCATTATGAAAGTCGCCGGTGAAGACCAGGTGAAATCCATGGCCATCGTCGTCAACGAAAATGAGGAGACCGCCCCTTTGCAGGAAAAATAAGGAAAAGGAAACATAACGTCTGATCCCAAAACGGCGGGGACGGCGCGGCGGCGCGAAAAGCCCCGGCCCGCTCCGCCGCTGTTTTGGGCAAACGGAGGTCTTATGCTGCGCGACTTCTTCCGCAAAATGAATCCCGACCGAAGGGTGATCTTCTACATCCTCTTCGGCGTCGCCTCGCTGGCGGCGATGATCTATATCAAAGAGCTGTACCACGGATTTTTGAACCTGGTGGACATCTTCAAACCGGTGGTCTTCGGCCTGATCTTCGCCTTTGTCATCAACGTGCTGATGCGGTTTTTGGAAAACCGCGTCTTTGCCGCCGCGGCGCGGAAGCATCCGCTCTTCGCCAAAATCAAGCGGCCGACGGCGCTGATTACCGCCTTCGTCATCATCGGCGCTTTCGCCTCGCTGTTCTTCATCTTCGTCCTGCCCCAGTTCATCGCCAGCCTGCGTTCGCTGGCGGAGGGTCTCCCGGACTACGCCGCCCAGTTCGCCGACTGGGCCAACGGTCTGCTCGTCTTTTATTCCCTCGACACGCTGATGCTGAAGGACATCGCCCAATATACCGCCAAAGCCATGACGGCCATCACCTCGGTGCTGGAAAACGCCGTGCCCAACATCTGGGGGTTCACCGTCAATCTGGCCAGCGGCATCATCAACATCGTCTTCGGGCTGATCTTCGCCATCTATATGCTGGCGGGGAAGGAAAAGCTCATCGACGCCCTGAACCGCTTCATCGACTGCTTTTTCCCGGAAAAGTTCGGCCTCAGAGCGCGGTATTTCGCCGACGTAACCAACGAGACCTGCAGCCGCTTCATCGAGGGACAATGCCTTGACGCTCTCTGCCTCGGCATCCTCTCCTTCATCGTACTGTCGATCATGCGGATGCCCTACGCCCTGGTCATCGCCGTGACGCTGGCGATGACCAACCTGATCCCCGTCGTCGGGCCCTGGCTGGGGGCGATCCCCTGCGCCGTCATCACCTTTGTCATCAGCCCCTTTAAGGCACTGATCCTCGTCATCACCATCGTCATCCTCCAGGAAGTGGAAAACAAGCTGATCTACCCGAAAATCGTCGGCAACCGCGTCGGTCTCGACGGTATCTGGGTGCTGATCGGCGTGATCTGCGGGGCCAAAATCGGCGGCCTCATCGGCATCATCTTAGGGGTGCCGGTCATCGCCGTGATCGCCCGGCTCCTCGGCGACCGAATGAAAAAACGGGAGAACGAAGCCGAAAGCGGCTGAACAGCGGACACGGGCGGAGCGATCTCCTCTGCCCGTGTCTTTTTTTCCGCGGCGAGAGGGCATAAAAATAACGTTTTTTTCCATTTTTTTATTGTCAAATCGGCAAAATAGGTATATGATAAAAGAAACCAAAATCCCATAACACGGAGGTCAACCTATGAAGCTTCAGGAATATTTCTTACTGCCGGGCCCCACCGACGTACCGTCGAACGTGCTGAGAGCGATGTCCAAGCCGATGATCAACCATCGCGGACCGGAATTTGAGGAAACCCTCAGAAGGATCACCGCCCGGATCAAACGGGTCTTTAAGACCGAAGGCGAAGTCTTCACCCTGACCTCCTCCGGCACCGGCGGCCTGGAAGCCGCCGTCGTCAATTTCATCAACCCCGGCGACAAAGTGATCGTCGCCTCCATCGGCAACTTCGGCGAACGGCTGAAGCAGATCGCCGAAATGTACGACGCCGACGTGGATTTCATCGACTTCGGCTGGGGGAACGCCATCGATCCCGCCGTCATCGCCGAACGGCTCCAAAGCGACGTGAACCACGAGATCAAAGCCATTCTCTGCCAGCATAACGAGACTTCCACGGCCATCGTCAACCCCATCAAAGAAGTGGCCGCCGCCAGAGGAGACCACCCGGCGCTGCTCATCGTCGACACCGTTTCCGGCCTGGGCGCCGCGGAATTCGACATGGACGGCTGGGGCGTCGACGTCGCCATCGCCGGCTCGCAGAAAGCCTTTATGGCCCCGCCGGGACTGGCCTTTGTTGCCGTCAACTCCAGAGCCGAGGAAGTGATGGCGAACAGCGGGAACCGCAAATTCTACTTTGACCTGAACAAAGCCAAGGCCATGCTGGAAAAGGGGCAGACCCCCTTTACGCCGGCGATCACCACGGTCTACGCCGTGGATGAGGCTTTGAACTACATCGACGATGTCGGCGTCGACGCCGTCGTCGCCGACCACTGCAAACGCCGCGACCTCGTTCGGGCGGGGCTCCGCGCCATGGGCCTGAAGCTCATCGCCGCCGACGACATCGCCTCCCCGGCGGTGACGGCGGTGGAATGCCCCAAAGGCATCCACCCCGACGAACTGAGGAAGCTCCTTCGGGAAAAATACAACATCATTGTCGCCGTCGGTCAGGGCAAATTCGCCGCCACCACCTTCCGCGTCGGCCATCTCGGCGCGGTGCGGACGATGGATCTCTTCGCCGCCATCGTCGGTCTGGAGCTGGCCCTTACCGAATTAGGCGTCGACGTGCCCAAAGGCGCCGCCGTCGCCGCCATGGAAGAAATGATCCTCGGGGCGAAATAAACCGTCCCGCCGCGTTTCGCAATCCCCTCCGGCAACGCGCTTTTAAGGTGTGCATGAAAGCGCCGCGCCCATAGAGAAGGCAGGGGGCAGGAGGCAGTTTTTGTGTGCGCACTGCCTCCCCTCCCTCCTTATAAAAAAATCCGCCCGAAAGCGTCCTCCCCGACGGGAAAACGGCGCTTCGGGCGTTTTTTTGACAGCGCCGAACACCCTGCGACAAAAAACGAGGCCGCGGCGAAAGCGCGTGCCTCGTTTTTAGCTGTAGGAGGAATCAATCCGTCTTTAAAAAATCTTCCAGCGCCTTTAAACGCGACTCGATGGTCTTCCGCCCGGCGCCGTAGGCTCGGAGCAGCTTTTCCCGGTCGTGCTCCACCCGGCCTACATCCAGAGGGAACGGCGGCTGGATCACGAAGGCCGCTCCCGCCTCCGCCCGGCGGCGGACATAGGCGACGGCGTCGTTATAGACATGGTGACGCTCGGCGAGGGTCTTCAGGAGTTCCGGGTGCTTCCGCTCGGTGATCCGGAGCAGCGGCAGCGCCTTGTTTTTGCCTTTGACATAGCTCGCGGGCTGGGTCAGCACGACGACGTTTTTCGCGTAGCCCGCTTTTTCAAAGAAGCGTAGCGGCACGGAATCGGCGATGCCGCCGTCGAGGAGCTCGTAACCGCCGACGGAGACGACGTTGGAAACGAGGGGCATCGACGCCGAGGCGCGGATCCAATCGAGGAGCTCCCGGTCGCTCTCGTTCTGTCCGCAGCGGTGATACACCGCTTTCCCGGTGCGGACATCGGTGCAGACGACGTAGAACGGTTCCGGCGTGGCGCGGAACGTCTTAAAATCAAAGGGATCCCGGTTCACCGGGACGTCCCAGTAACAAAATTCGGTACTGAACAGGTCGCCGGTCTTCCGCAGCGAGCGAAAGCTGCAGAACCGGGGATCATCACAGTATTTGGTGTTGTAGCGAATGGCGCGGCCCTTTTGGCGCGATTTGACGTTGCAGCCGAAGGCGGCTCCGGCGGAAACGCCGATGATGCCGTCGAAAAAGAGGCCGTGCTCCATAAGGACATCGGTGACACCGACGCTGAACATACCGCGCATGCCGCCGCCTTCCAAAACGAGTCCCGTTTTCATCCTATCTCATTCCCCTCAGCGGTCATAACCGATTCTGGCGTTATGACCGGCGTTTTCCTCTTCCTTTTGGTTGTGGCCGCCCTCAAAGTGATTGTGACCGGCGCAGTCCTCTTCCCGCTCGCCGCCGTGGCAGCCGCCGTGATCGCGGCAGCCTTCGCTGTGACCGTGATCGTGGGAGCATGTCGGCATCGGGTTATAGAGCAATTCCTTGCGGAGCAGTTTCTCGACGGCGGCGTCGGCGTTGCCGGAGTTGCCGCCGTAGACGAGGATCCCGGCGGCCTGAAGGGATTTGGACGCCCCGGCGCCGAGGTTCCCGCAGATCAGCACCGAAACGCCGTTTTCATAGAGAAAAGAACCGAGGGAACAGTGGCTCACGCCGAGGGGCTCCACGACTTCACTGCGGACGACCGTTCCGTCCTCGGTATCGTACAGTTTGAATTTTTTTGTCCGGCCGAAATGCTGAAAAATCTCGCCGTCCTCGTAGGTGACGGCAATCCTTACGCTGTCTTTTCCGTTCAGCTTCACAAAAACACATCTCCTTTGTCCTGAGCATTCTGTCGGTCGGCGGGACGGGCCGCGGCCCGCGAAAGGCCCGCCGGCTTTACCGTTTATTATACCACAAAAGAGACCGTTTGAAAAGACAGGCGACGCGGCGGCGGCAAAAAGAATCCTTCGCCCCAAAAACGTCGCCGACCGTGCTCCCGAACGGCATCCGGTTTTTCAAAAGCCTTCACGGGAGCACGCGGCGAAAAAACGGAGGACGGCGCTTTTTCCGATGATCGGGAGCATCCTCTTTCTTTTTTCTGTTGACGGGAGCGCGAAACTGATTTATACTTTTAGCCATGGAAACCACCGTCATTTATCAACAAATTCTGATCCTGTTCTGTGTCGCCGGCGTCGGCGTCTTTCTCCGCCGCCGCGGCGTCATGACGGAAAGCGGCAATCAGTCCCTTTCCAAGCTGGTGCTGTACGTGACGCTCCCGGCGATGATCTTAGCCTCCGTCGGCAGCGTTCCCGCCGGTCTCGGCGCCGGGGATATCCTGCTCATCCTCGCCGCGGCGGCCGCCTCCTACCTGGTGATGGGGGTCATCGCCCTCGCCGTCCCGAGGCTTTTGCCCGGGGAAAAAGAGAACCGCGGCGTGCTGGAATTTCTCATTCTCTTCGCCAACGTCGGCTTTATGGGGTTCCCGGTCCTTTCCGCGGTCTACGGCGCGGAGGTCGTCTTCACCGCCGCCATCTTCAACCTGCCGATGAACATCCTCTGCTTCACCGTCGGCGTGCTGATGATCGCGCCGAAGGGGACGAAGCTCCAGGCGAAGGCGATCCTCTCCCCGGCCATCGTCGCCTCCGTCGCCGCGCCGCTGCTCTATCTCGCTCCCTTTTCCCTGCCGGAGCTGTTTTACGACGGATGCTCCCTTTTGGGCGATGCCACGGTGCCCCTGGCCATGCTCCTCATCGGTTCTTCCCTCGGCGGGATCCCTCTGAGGAAGCTGTGGAACGAACCCAAGCTCTACGCCGTGGCATTTTCCCGACTTCTGATCTGCCCCGCCGCCGTTTGGTTCGCTCTGCGCTGCTTCATCAGCGACCCGATGCTCCTCGGCACGGCGCTGATCCTTGCGGCGATGCCCTCGGCGACCAACGCCACGCTCCTCTGCATCGAATACGGCGGCGACGAGGCCACCGCCTCCCGGACGGTCTGCCTCACCACCCTTTTTTCCGCCGTTACCATCCCCCTCATTCTGCTCTTTCTGCCCTGAACGAAAAAAAGCGCCTCCGAAGCGTGATTCTTCGAAAGCGCTTTTATTTTTTACGTCAGGCCCCGCAGTTCGCCGAGGCGGCGCAGATACGTTTCCAGCAGCGCGTAATCGCAGCCGTCGCCCTTCTGCATTTCCAGCAGGATCGCCTGGAACAACCGCTGTTCCTCACCGCCGAGGAGCTCGCGGTTTTTCCAATAGAGGGCGTTGAGGTCGTCAAAGCTTCGGATATCGTCAATGGCCAAAAAGGCTCTCCTCCTCTTCCCGAAAGCGGCGCTTCCGGTCAGCTCTTACTCCATCTTATGCGCGATCCCGTCAAGAATTGAGTTCACGTCGCGGAAAAAACCGTCGAATTTTCCCAAAAAAGCGTCATCGCTGGAGAGCACCGTGACAGTTCCCTCGCCGGCGGCGCTGCGCAGGTCAAGGCGGTCCAGCGTCCGGACGACGTTCCGGGCCAGCCCCTCGCCGCCGTCGATGATCACGGCGTCGGGGAACATCTCCCGGATCAGCGGCAGCGTAAAGAGATAGTGGGTGCAACCGAGAACGACGGTGTCGGCGGCGACGTCCTTAAAGAGCATACGCAGGAAAGACCGGCCCACATCGTCGTTGTAGTGGCCTTTTTCCACCAAATCGGCGAGGCCGGCGGCGGGCAGGGGGATGATTTCGCCAACGTCGCTGTAATCGTCGAAGAGGCGGCGGAATTTTTCCTCCTTCAGCGTCAGCCGGGTGGCGATGACGGCGATGCGGCCGCTGTCCGCCCGTTCCGTCGCCGGTTTGATCGCCGGCTCGATGCCGAGAACGGGAAAAGCGAAAGCGGCGCGGAGCTCCTCAATGGCCGCCGCCGTCGCCGTGTTGCAGGCCACGACCAGCATTTTTATGCCCTTTGAAGCCATCTCCTCCGCCGCGGCGAACACGGCGGCGCGGACTTCCTCTTCGGTCTTGTCGCCGTAGGGGAAGTTCTTCTCGTCGGCGTAATAGATGAAGTTTTCCCCGGGGAGCAGGCGACGGACACGGCCGAGGACGGTGAGACCGCCGACGCCGGAATCAAAGATGCCGATGGGCGCTGTTTTATCCACAAAAATCAACCGTTCTTTCTCATAAATTCCGCCATGAAATCGGCAAGGGCCCCGGCCCCGGCCACGGGCATGGCGTTGTAGACCGAGGCGCGCAGACCGCCGACGGAGCGATGCCCCTTCAGGCCGATGAAGCCTTCCGCTTCCGCCTCGGCGACGAACCTCTTTTCCAGATCGGCGTCGGCCATGGTGAAGGTGATGTTCATCAGCGAGCGGCTTTCCTTTTCGGCGTGGCCGCGGTAGAACCCGTCGGAAGAGTCGATGGCGTCATAGATATATTTCGCCTTTTCCGCGTTGGTCTTTGCCGCGGCGGGGAGCCCGCCGAGGCTCTTTAAATGACGGAGCACCAGGTTCACCATGTAGACGCTGAACACCGGCGGCGTGTTGTAAAGGGAATTCTTTTCGGCGTGGGTGGCGTATTTCAGCATCGTCGCCGGGACATCCCCCGCCTTTTCCAAAAAGCTCTTGCGGAGCACGACGACGGTGACACCGGCGGGGCCGAGGTTCTTCTGGGCTCCGGCGTAGATCAGGGAAAAGCGGTCAAAGGCCACGGGGCCGCTGAGGATGTCCGAGGACATATCGGCGACCAGCGGCGCGTCTGTTTCGGGCACATAGTGGAACTCCGTCCCGTAAATCGTGTTGTTCGTCGTCATGTGGACATAGGCGGGAGCATCACTGAACGTCAGCTCTTCCTGACCGGGAATGTGGCGGTAATGGTTTTCGCCACCCTCAAAAGCGGCGTGGACGCCGCCGATCTTTTTCGCTTCCTTCATGGCCTTTTCCGACCAGGAACCGGTGAGGATATAGTCGGCAGTGCCGTCCTGAGGCAGAAAATTCATGGGGAGCATCGAGAACTGGGTGCTCGCGCCGCCCTGGAGGAAGAGGACGCGGTAATCGTCGCCAAGGCCCATCAGCTCCTTCATATTCGCTTCCGCCTCGGCAACGACTTCGTCGAAGGCTTTGGCCCGATGGCTGATTTCCAGCACGCTCATGCCGGTGCCGGCAAAATCGAGAAATTCCTCTTTGGCCCGGGCCAGGACTTCATCGTAGATGACGGCGGGGCCGGCATAGAAATTATAGATCGTACTCATGGAAGTATTCCTTTCACTGATTCGTTCTTCTTATTATAGCACACCTGCTTTTCTCTGACAACCGACAGCGCCTTTTCTTTCGCCTTTGGCCTTGCAATCCGGCGGCGTTTATTATATGATAAAGAAAATCCTTAAAAAGCAGAGGATCCCTATGCGTTTTACAGAAAAAAAAGAGCGGCTGAACGAGATCGTCACCGCCTCAGAAAATCCCGTCGTCGCCTACTCCGGCGGCGTCGACAGCTCCCTTGTCACCGCTTTGGTCCGCGCGCGCCACGGCGACGCGGCGCAGATCTATTCCGTCATCACCCCCTATATGGACGAAGCCGACATCTACTTTGCCGCCGCGGCGGCGAAAAAGAACGGCTGGCCCGTGCAGTGGATCCGCCTGAATCCCCTCGGCGCGGCGGAGATCGCCCGCAACAGCGAAGACCGCTGCTACCATTGTAAAAAGCGGCTCTTTTCCGCCATCAAGGGGAAAGGAGAGGAGCAGAACGGCAAGACCTTCCTTGAAGGCAGCAACAGCGATGACACCGCCGTTTTCCGCCCCGGACGCAGGGCTTTGGCGGAAATGGGTTTTGTGAGCCCCCTGGCGGAAGCGGGGCTTACAAAGGCGGAGATCCGCCGTTTCGCCGCGGAGCTCGGCCTCGACGCCGCGGAACGCCCCTCGAAGCCCTGTCTCCTGACGCGGTTCCCCTACGACCTGCCCACTCCCGTAACGGAAGCGATGATCGAGCGGGTCAAAGAGGGGGAGCACCAGCTAAAAGCCTATTTAAACGACAATTTCCGGCTCCGCTGGGTCAGTGAAACGGAGGCGCGGCTGGAGGTTTCCGACCTCGACCGCGACATCCTCACCCTCGGCGGCAAAACGATCCTCGATAAGATCCCCTTTGCCGCCGTCACCGTCGACAGCGAGCCCTTTCAAAGCGGCAGCTTTGACCGAAAGAAAAAGGAGCGCTCATGAACCGTATCATCTATATCGACCCCATCGGCGGCATCGCCGGTGATATGCTCCTCGGCGCCCTCCTCGACGGCGGCGGCGACGAAGCGTACCTCTTGGAGCAGCTGAAAAAGCTGAACCTGCCGGGATGGCGCTGGCGGCGGGAACAGACCAGCCGGGGCGGTTTCGCCGGCACGAAAATCGATTTTTGCCCCGAAGAGACCGACACCGTCCGCCATCTCGGCGACATCGTCGATCTCGTCACCGCCGCGGCCTTCCCCGAAGAAGCGGAGAAACGGATCTTAAAGACCTTCCGTCTCCTCGCCGAAGCCGAGGCGAAGGTCCACAACACCACCGTGGACCGCGTCCACTTCCACGAAGTCGGCGCCGTCGACACGATCCTCGATATCTGCGGCTCCGTCCTGCTGCTGGAGCGCGCCGACGTTCAGACCGTCGTCTGCTCCCCGCTGCCGATGGGAAGCGGCACCGTGCGCTGCGCCCACGGGGAGATCCCCGTCCCCGCCCCGGCCGTGGCGGAGCTGCTGAAAGGCGCCGCTGTGTATTCCTCGCCGGTCAGGGGCGAGACGGTAACGCCCACAGGCATCGCCCTGCTCAGGGCCTATGACACCACCTTTGGGAGCATGCCGCCGCTGACCGTTGAAAGCGTCGGTTCCGGCTGCGGCAGCCGCGACGGCGAGGTGCCCAATCTCTGCCGCGTGTTCCTCGGCTTTGGGGAGAACGGCGCGTCCGCACCGCTCTGCCGCCTTGAATGCACCGTCGACGATATGACCGGGGAGGAACTCGGCTATCTCTGGGAACGGATCGAAGCCGCCGGCGCCAACGACATGTATTACACCCCCGTCTATATGAAAAAAGGCCGTCCCGCCGTGAAGATTACCGTTCTGGCGGAAACCTCCGTCCTTGACGACGTCAAAGCGGCGCTCTTCCGCTTTACCTCCACGCTGGGGATGATCTGCGTCCCGGTGGAGCGCGCCGTTCTGGAACGGCGTTTCACTGAAATCGACACCCCCTGGGGGAAGGTGCGCTATAAAGAGGCCGCGGGCTTTGGCACTGCCAAAGCGAAGGCGGAATACGAGGATATCAGGGCCATCGCCGAGAAAACGGGCCGCTCCCCCACGGAGATCCGCCGCGCCTGCGACGCCCTCTATGACAAAGATAAGGACAGCCGATAAGGAAACCGCGCTATGATCAACACTTTTCTTTTTGATTTTGACGGAACCGTCGCCAACACGATCCCCGGGATCCTGGCGACACTTGAAAAGACCAGGGAGACGATGAACGCCGATTTCACGCTGGAAGCGGCGAAAGGCGTCATCGGCACGCCCTTAGAGGAAATGGGACGCGTCCTCTGCGGTGAAGACCGGGCCCTGGAATTCGTTGAGATGTACCACAGGGAATACCTGCGCTGGGGGAAGGATAAGATTTCCTTTTACCCCGGAATGGAGCCGCTCTTAAAGGAACTGACTTCCGTCGGCATCCGCCGCGGCGTCGTCACCTCCAAGCGCGCCGACAGCCTGACCCTGAACCTGAAAACGCTGAAGGCCGCCGCCTACTTTGACTGCCTCGTCACCAAGGAATCCACCGACCGCTTCAAGCCCGACGGCGCGCCGGTGCTCCGCGCCATGGAGCTGCTTTCCTCCGAACCGGAACGCACCGTGATGATCGGCGACACCCGTTACGACATCGAGAGCGGCAGGAACGCCGCCGCCCTGACCATCGGCGTGACCTGGGGGATCGAGTCAAAGGAGCAGATTTTAAAGAGCTCCCCGGACTACGTCGTGTCCACCGGGGAAGACCTCGCGGAGCTCTGCCGAAGGCTGATGCGCGGCTGAAGCCAAAGAGACCGTTCCGCCTTTTGACGGGCGAAACGGTCTCTTTTTATTTCAGCGCTTTTAACAGGCGCAGTCCTTCTTCCGCTTCGGCAATCGTGTTGAAGGGGCCAAAGCTGAAGCGGACGGTGCCCCGGTGTTCCGTGCCCAGGGCGGCGTGGGCGTCGGGAGCGCAGTGGAGACCGGCGCGGACGCAGATATCGCCCTTTCGCGCCAGATAGGAAGCGACCTGATCCCCGGACATCCCCGCGACGTTCAGGGAGACCACCGGCAGAGAGAACGTTCCTTCCCGCCGATAGACCCGGATATGGGGCATTTTTTTCAGTTCCCCGGCAAAGAATTCGGCAAGATCCGTTTCGTGCTCCCGAATCTTTGCCATGCTCCGCTTTTTGATATAGCGGACGCCGCCCAAAAGGGAGCCGACGCCGAGAAGGTTCCGCGTCCCGGCCTCAAAGCCGCCGGGCACGATCCGGGGCTGGTCCTTTAAATAGGAAAGGATCCCGGTTCCGCCGTGGAGCAGCGGCCGCAGCGAAAGGGGGTCGCGGACATAGAGAGCGCCGACGCCGCCATAGCCCAAAAGGCTTTTGTGCCCGGCGTAGGCCGCGAAGGCGAGTCCCGCTTTTTCAGGCGAAAAATCCAGCACACCGGCGGTCTGTGCCAGATCTCCGAAGACGGGGATCCCGTATTTGGCTCCAAGCTTTGCCGCTTCCGCGAGGGGCTGGACCGCCCCGGTGACGTTGGAACCGTGATTCACGGCGATGAGGCGCGTGTTTTCGCGGATGGCGTTTTCCGTTTCCCTCAAAAGCGTTTCCGCGTCGCCGCCGCTCACCATTGTGATTTCCGCGCCGTTTTTAGCGAGATAATGGGCGGCGCGGCGGACAGCGTTGTGCTCCAGCGACGTATAGATCAGATGCTCCCCGGGGAGCAGCGCCGATTTTAAAACGAGATTGGCACTTTCCGTGTTCCCGCTCGTAAAGATCAGATGCTCCGGCGTCACGCCGAGGAAATCGGCCAGTTCCCTTCTGGCGCTCTCCATATAGGCCGCCGTCTCCCTGGCGAAGGGGTACGCCCCCCTGCCCGGGTTCGCGCCGTATCGCTCCATGACGTTTAAGACCTCGCTCTTCGTTTCACACGGTTTCGGCCACGACGTGGCGGCGTTGTCAAAATAGATCATCGTCTTCTCCTGTTTCACGTGAAACATTTCTCTATTTTACGCCGGAACCTCTTTTTTTATGTCTTTTTAAAGCAAAGGCCCTGAACGTCCGCAGAAAGGGAAATTCAGGGCTTTTTTATTTTCGTGTCCGTTGATACGTTTTTGTCTTTTTCGGGGATTTAAACGGAACTGGCGGAGTCGTTTTGAGAGCGAAGGCGCGGCGGATTTTGCCGCCGCTTTATTTTTCCTCCTCGATCATCAAATCGAGGAGCCGTTCCAGTTCTTCCCGGTCGTGATAGGCGAGTTCGATGCGGCCGCCGTTCTCGCCGCCGCTGATGCGGATCTTCGTCTGAAAGCGATCCCTGAGTTTGTTTTCCATTTCGGTAAAGAAGGGATTGCCGCTTTTCTTTTCGCGGCGCGGCTCCTTCGTCACGGCGGTGTTCAGCAGCTTCGCCGCTTCCTCCGCCTGGCGGACGGAGAGGTGTTCCTTTAAAATGCGGTCCCTGAGCTGAACGCGGCGGGGCTCCGCCTTGACCGACAGCAGCGCCCGGCCGTGACCGGCGCTGAGTTTTCCTTCCTCCATACAGCGCTTCGTCGTCTCATCCAGCGTCAGCAAGCGCAGCGTATTCGCGATGTAGCTGCGGCTCTTCCCCAGCGTTTTGCTGAGGGATTCCTGGGTGTGGCCGAAGGAGGTCTGCATTTCCTTAAAGGCCGCGGCCTCCTCAATGGCGTTTAGATCTTCCCGCTGGAGATTTTCGATGAGTCCCATCTCCGCCGCTTTGACGCTGTCGGCGTCGATGACGCGGACGGGGACTTTTTTCAGCCCCGCCTTTTTCGCCGCCCGGAGCCGCCGTTCCCCGGCGACGAGCTCATAACCTTTGCCGCTCTTTCGCACCAGCAGCGGCTGGAGAACGCCGTGTTCCGCGACGGAAGCGGTGAGCTCCGCTAATTTTTTTTCGTCAAAATCCGTCCGCGCCTGGGATTTGGCGGCGCGGATGTCCTTCACGGCGATTTCCGGGGGGATTTCGCCGCCTTCTTTTCCGGCGCTCTCTTTCAAAATGGATTCTTCCACGTCGGCGGGGATCAGCGCCCCCAGCCCTTTGCCCATTCTCTTTTTAGCCATTGGCTTTCCTTACCTCCTTCGCCAGCGCGCGGTAGGCAAGGGCTCCCTTGGATCTCGCGTCGTACTGAATGATGGTTTTGCCGAACCCCGGCGCTTCCGAAAGGCGAACGTTCCGGGGAATCATCGTCTTATAGACTTTTTTCTTAAAGTGGCTCCGTACTTCCTCTTCCACTTCCAAGGAAAGTTTCGTTCTGCCGTCGAACATCGTCAGCAGAATGCCCTCTAACTGCAGATTGGGGTTCATATGCTGTTTTACCAGCTGGAAGGTGTTGGTCACTCTGCCGAGGCCTTCTAAGGCGTAATATTCGCACTGCAGCGTGATCAGCAGGGAATCGGCGGCGACGAGGCCGTTCAGGGAGAGCATCCCCACCGCCGGCGGACAGTCGATGATGATGAAGTCGTATTGGTCTTTGACCGTATCCAGCTGTTTTTTCAGCTTTTTTTCCCGGTCTTCCTCGTCAACGAGTTCCACCTCGGCGCCGCTGAGGTCGGTGCCGGAGGGGATGACATCGACGTTCTTCGATTCCGTCTTTTTGATCAGCACCGAAACGGGCATATCGTTAATGAGGGCGTCGTAGACGCTGTATTCCAGCGTGTCCTTGTCGATGCCCAGGCCGTCGGTGGCGTTGGCCTGGGGGTCCATGTCGCAGACCAGCACTTTTTTGCCGAGATCACCGAGGCAGGCGCTGAGATTCACGGCGGTGGTCGTTTTGCCGACGCCGCCTTTCTGGTTGGCGATTGCGATGATCTTACCCATAATGTTCCTCTTTCCTTCGATATGCTATCATTATAGCACAATCCGCGGCGGCGAAAAAGGGTTTTCTTGCCATTTGACAAAGAAAAAAACAACCGCCATCATCATGTTTCACGTGAAACAGCCGTGATGTGAACGGTTGTTTATTATAACGGACGTATCTCGCCGCTCTTTACCCTGTATTCCACGGCGTCCTGAAAGATCTTTTCGGAACCGGTATCCGTCACAAAGGTCTGCACCTTGCCGTTGATGACGGAAATCAGCGCTTCCCTGCGGCTTTCGTCCAGCTCCGAGAGGACATCGTCTAAAAGGAGGATCGGGTATTCCCCCCGCTGGCCCTTCATCAGCTCCAGCTCGCCGATCTTCAGCGCCAGCGACGCCGTGCGCTGCTGCCCCTGGGAACCGAAACGGCGGATGTCGTCGTCATTGATGAAAAAGCGGATATCGTCCCGATGCGGGCCAAAGCTCGTAAAACCGCGCTGAAAATCAGTTTCCCGCGCCGCTTTCAGACGCTCCAAAAACCCGTCGCGCCAGGATTCAAAGGGGTGCTTCTTCTCAAAAAAGGACTCAAGGCCGCCCTCATAGGTCAGCCGCAGTTCCTCGCTGCCGCCGGTGATGCGGCGGTGCGCCAGCCGCACCAGGGGCTGGAGCCGCTCTAAAATCTCTTTGCGGCGGATGAGGATCATCGCCCCGTTCTCCGCCAGCTGCAGGTCGTAAGCGTTCAAAAGCTCCGCGGCGGCGCGGCTGAAGCCGCCCTTTAAAACGGCGTTCCGCTGCCGCAGCGCCTTTTGATAGCGGTGAAAAATCACCTGGGAGGAAGGAGCCGTCTGCACGATTTCGCCGTCGAGAAAGCGGCGGCGGTCGTCGGGCCGTCCCTTCATCAGCATCAGATCGTCGGGGGAAAAGACGACGGTGTTTAAAATCCCCACCAGCGGCGCGGCCCGCCTTTTTTCCTCACCGTCGAGGCGGATTTTATACCGGGTCTCGGCGGAATAGGCCACGTTCAGCGTCCGCGGCGACGAGGCCGCCGTAAAAGCGCTGCGGATCAGGAAAAAATCCCGGTCCTTTTTGATCAGCTCCGCCGCGGCGCTCTTCCGAAACGACACGAAGGTGCTGAGAAAGGCGATGGCCTCCAGCAGGTTCGTCTTGCCCTGGGCGTTGTCGCCGCGGATCATGTTGACCCCGGGGCTCCAGCGGATCGCCGCGGAACCGTAGTTTCTGAAATTCGTGAGTTTCAGTTCCTCTAAGATCATTTCAGCCTTTCAGCGGCAGCGCCAGGTAGATGTAGTTATCGTCGTCGGGCCGTCCCAGCAGCAGCGGCGTATTGACGCCGGTAAAACGCATCACGATGCGTTCGCTGTCGATGACCCGCAGGATATCCAAAAGGTAGCGGGCATTAAAGATCAGCGCCATGTCCTCGCCCTGCTGGGCCACGGGGATCTCCTCGTGGATGTGGCCCATTTCCGGGCTGCGGGAATCCACGACCAGCCGCTCGTTGATCAACGCGATGTTCACCCGGCCGATGTGCTCCCGGACCAGTTCCTTCGAGAGGACAAAGGCCCGTTCCAGCGTGGCGAGGAGAAAGACGGCGTCGACCTCGGCCACGGCTTTGACCCGGTCTTCCGCCGGGATCACCTGATGGTAATTGGGGAAATTCCCCTCGATGAGCCGGGAAACGAAGAGGGTATCCGCCGTGAAAAAGCTGATTTCCTTCGCGCCGACGACGATCTCCACGACGCTGTCTTCCTCGGCCTCAAGGCGGATGATCTCCTGAAGGATCTTATTGGGCACGATGATCGAGACTTTGCCCGTTTCACCCTTGCTGAGCCAGGAGGATTTTTTCATCGCCAGCCGATGGGTATCGGTGGCCACGAAGTTCACCTCCTCGCCGTCGATTTCAAAGAGAACGCCGGTGAACAGCGGCCGCGACTCGTCGGCGCTGGCGGCGACGATGACCTCGCGGATGTCCCGCTCAAAGCGGAACAGCGGGAACACGCCGCGGACCTCGCCTTCCACCTCGGGCAGATCGGGAAATTCCTCCCGGTCCATGCCGTTGACGGTGATTTCGGAATCGCCGTAGCGGATGAAGAAGGTATAACCCTCGCTGGCCAGCTCCAGACTTTCGTCGGGAAGTTTTTTCGCGATTTCAAGGATGTAGCGTCCCGGGACGACGAGGCTGCCCTCTTCGACGATGGTGACGTCTTTTTCCCTGTATTCAATGGCCATCTCGATGTTGGTGGCCCGAAAGATCAGTTCGTCGCTTTCGGCGATGATCAGGATACCGCTCAAAGCGTAGATCGTGTTTTTCGCGGAGACCGCTTTCGCCACGGCCTGGAGACCGTGAAGAAAACTTGCTTTCTCACATTTGATTTTCATGGGGCTGCTCCTGTTTATTATTATTTTTATAGTTTTATCATCATCATAATAAGCGCTGTGGATTTATGAAAAAGCCGTTCTTTTCCCTGCTGAGCGCCGCTTTTTCGATTGTGGTCCCGATGTCGGGAGGGCTGTGATGAAATTGCGGATAAAATCCAGCCGTTCCGCTTTTCAACAGAATCCACATGGAAGGAATGAGCATTCCTTCTTCGTTCCGTCCTCAAAAAGGATAAAAATGTGGATGAGGGGAAGAACGGCGGCGCGGTCACATCTTGCGGATGGATTCCGTCAGTTCCTTGACGTATTTCGCGGTGTTCTTGTCGGTCTTGATCTTTTTGGCGATCTCGTCGTGGGCGTGCATCACGGTGGTGTAGTGGCGCCTGCCGAATTCCTCGCCGATCTTCTCAAAGGTGACGTCGGTCATTTCCCGGCAGAGGTACATCGCGATCTGCCGCGGGAAGGTGATGTGGGCCGTCCGCCGCTGGCTCTTCATTTCTTCCGGTTTGATATTGAAGTATTTCGCCGTCGTCTGCTGGATCAGCTCGACGGTGATGACTTTGATGCGGTTCTCGGAAACGAAGTTTTCCAGGGCTTTCATCGTCAGCGAGAGGGTGATGGGCTCGCCCCTCATCTTGGAAAAGGCCACGACGCGGTTGAGAGCGCCCTCGAGGATGCGGATGTTGGAGTCGTACTGATTGGCGATATAGAAGAAGACGTCGGTCTCGTTGTGGGGGATGATGATGTTGTTCAGCGCCGCTTTCTTCTGCAGGATGGCGATGCGGGTTTCCATGTCCGGCGGGACGATCTCCGAGGTCAGACCCCATAAGAACCGGGAGACGAGGCGTTCCTCCAGTTCCGGGATCTCGTAGGGCGGCCGGTCGGAGCTTAAAATGATCTGAGCGCCGCTTTCGTAGAGGGCGTTGTAGGTGTGGAAGAACTCTTCCTGGCAGCTGCCCTTTTTGGAGAGGAACTGGATGTCGTCCATGAGGATGACGTCGGCCTTTCTGTATTTGCTGCGGAATTTTTCCGGCGTGTTGTTCTGGGGGGTGTTGTTCTGAATGGCGTTGATCCACTCGTTCACAAAGCTCTCCGTCGTGAAATAGGCCACCTTGGCGTTGCGGTTGTTCTCCTTGATGAAGTGGCCGATGGCCTGCATCAGATGGGTCTTGCCCAATCCGGCGCCGCCCTGGATGAACAGGGGGTTATAGACTTTTCCCGGCACTTCGGCCACGGCCAGGGAAGCGGCGTGGGCAAAGCGGTTGTTGTCGCCGACGACGAAGGTATCGAAGGTATAGCGGGGATTCAGCGACGAGGAAAAGAAATCCTCATCCTCGTCGGCGGCGGCTTTCACCGCCGGTTTGACGGCGGCGGCGGTCTCCGTTTCGTCGTTTTCGGGGACATAGGTGCCGTCGTTGTTCAGCAGCACCATCTGAAAGTCGCAGATTTCCCCGGCGGAGGCGATCTCCAAATTGCGGCAGACGAGGGGACGATAGTGATCGTTGATCCAGTTGATGATAAAATCGGTGTTGCTGCCGAGGTAGAGACGGTCGTTCCTGCAGTCGACGACGGTCAGGGGCTCGAACCACGACTGATAGCTGGTGGACGCCATTTTTTCGTTTTCCTTGATATGGGTCAGCGTCTTATCCCATATTTCTATATAAGGTGTAAGATTTGCCAAAATACTTTTTCCCTCCGTTTTCGCGAATTTTTGCTCCTGTTTTTTCCGGCGGGGCGGCGGTTTTTCTCTTTTTATATTTTTATCTGTATCTTACCGCTCGATGCTGTGCGCGGGTCCTTTGTCCCCGGCGGAAAAAGAAAAGAAAAAGGCTGCCGAGATCGGCCTCATCGGCCTGAAACAGATCTTTTCCACGTCTCCTATCTTATCACATCCGGGGTGAAAAATTCAAGGGCGCTTCCTTGGACTTATACACAGCTTATTGTGAAATGCTTTTTTTAAATGGGGATAAAGAATGTGAAAAACGAGATTCATTTTGAAAAAATCGGTGAAATATAATAGGTAAGAAAAATCCGATTCCGATGTGGAAACTTTGTGGATAACTTTTTTTATACAAGGATTTCGGATAATTTTGTTGACAAGGCCTCGGCGATTGCGCTATAATAGATTTACTGTGCAATCGTATATACTGCCATAGTTATCCGTCTTTTTCTATGGAGTAGATCAGAGCGATTCCGGTCGCTCTCATTCTTTTTTATATCAGGAGGAATCATCATGAAAAGAACGTTTCAACCGAAAAACCGCCAGCATAAGAAAGTTCATGGCTTCCGCGCCAGAATGTCCGACGCCAACGGCAGAAAAGTCTTAAAACGCAGAAGAGCCAAAGGCAGAAAACGCCTGACGGTCTGAGGACGGATCTCCTTCCTTGAACGATCCGAACAGAATCAAAAAGAGAAGAGATTTCACCAGAGTTTATCAGCGGGGCAAATCCCTTTCCGGACGGAACGTCGTCGTCTGCTGGCGGAAAACGGAACTTGACGATTACCGCGTCGGCTTCACCGTCTCAAAAAAAGTCGGTAACGCCGTGGTGCGCAACCGCGTCCGCCGGCGGCTCAAGGAAATCGCCCGGCTGCGGCCGGAGCTCTTTGCCGGAAAGCGGGACTACATCATCATCGCCCGGGCCTCCGCCGCCGAAAGCGACTACCGCGAACTGGAACGGGATTTGGAACGTCTGTTGAGGAAGATCAAATGACGCGAAAGATACTTCTCGGGCTCATCCGCTTTTATCAGTTGGCGATCTCGCCGCTGTTCCCGCCGAGCTGCCGCTTTACCCCCACCTGTTCCCAGTACGCGATAGAGGCCATCTCCAAATACGGCGTCCTGAAAGGCGGGCGAAAAGCCATCTGGCGCGTTCTGCGCTGCAACCCCTGGTGCAAAGGCGGTTACGACCCTGTCGATTAAAGATCACTTACCGTTGACTGGCGCCGCCCGACCGGGCCGCCGCCGTGACGCCTTTTGCGGCCCCCTTCTTTTTGTCCGCGGCCCTTTCGGGGCCTTCCCCTCTCTTTCGGTGAAAATAAAAAAAGATCGGACAGATCTCATAGGAAAAAACGATGGAAAAAATCGCAAGATCAAAAAAAATCGTCGCGCTGCTGCTGCTGATCGCCGTCGCCTTCGCTTTCGCCGGCTGCGGCACCGCCAACAATCTCGATGAGGACGGGAATTATATCGTCAACGAGAACTCCGTCTGCGCCAAGATCGTCGGCTTCATTCTCACCGCCCTGCAGCGGGGCCTCAGTTACATTCATCTCTATAATTACGTCTTCGCCATCATCGCCCTGACCCTCATCGTCAAGATCGCCACGACGCCGCTGAACCTGAAACAGCAAAAGAGCATGAAGGCCATGCAGTCGATGAATCCGAAGATGCAGGAAATCAACTTAAAATACGCCGACGATCCCCAGAAAAAGCAGGAGGAAATGAGCAAGCTCTATAGGGAGGCCAACATCAGCCCTCTTTCGGGCTGTCTGCCGATCCTGATCCAGATGCCCATCCTGATGGTGCTCTTCTACGGGATGCGCAACTGGCTGCCCGCTCAGGAGATCATCGACGCCGGCCTCTACAGCTTCCTCTGGATCGGCGACCTGTCGATGACGGTGAAGCTGACGCCGTTCCATTGGTTCCTGCCCATCGCCTGCGCCCTCGTCACCGTCGGCCAGCAGTTCCTTTCTTCCGCGAATCTCCAGGACACCAGTCAGAAGATGATGCTTCTGATGATGCCGGTGATGTTCCTTTTCATCACGCCGCAGTTCCCCTCGGCCCTCGCCGTATACTGGCTGTTCTACGGCTTCTTCTCGATGCTCCAGGTCTGCTGGATGAACTACCGCTTAAAGACCGGCTTCTTCACGCCGAAGGAAGAGCGCGTCCAGAACAAGAGCCTCGTCGCGGAGATCAAGGAAAAACAGGAAAAGAAAGAGCAAAAAAGCCAGAGCACGAAAAACGCCAGACACGTCACGACCCACAATAAATCGAATACGCAGAGCGAGTCCCAAAAGACCGTTCAGGGAACGAACGACAAACGTGATAAGCCCTGGCATTAACGGGAAAGGAGTTTATCTTTCATGAAAACGTTGGAAAAAACCGGGAAGACCATCGATGAAGCCGTCGACGCCGCCCTTCAGGAGCTGGGCCGTTCCCGTGAGGACGTCAAGATCGAAATCGTCGCCATGCCCTCCAAAGGCATTTTCGGCATCGGCGCCAAAGACGCCGTGGTCCGCGTCACCGCCGAGGACAGCGTCACCGCTTACGCCATGGATTTCCTCAGCGAGATCTTTAAAAAATTCGAGCTCGACGTCGATATCCGCGCCATCGAGGGCGATGAGTTCGTGACCCTCGATCTCGTCGGCAAAGACCTCGGCATTCTCATCGGCCGCCGCGGCGAGACCCTCGACGCGCTTCAGTATCTGACCAATCTCACCGTCGCCCGCCACTTTGACGAGCACGGCAAATATATCCTCGACGTCGAGGGCTACCGCGCCAAACGCGAGGAAACGCTGGAACGGCTGGCGAAAAAGCTGGCGGAACGGGTCAAGGAAACGGGGAAAAACATGTCCCTCGAACCGATGAGCCCCTACGAAAGAAGGATCATCCACACCGTGCTCCAAAGCGACGAAAAGGTCCGCACCTTCAGCGAAGGGGAGGAACCCTATCGGAGAGTCGTCATCGCCAGAAAGAAGTAACCGCTTTTTTCCGTGACGGAACGAAGGTCTTTCGATCACAGAGCCCATAGGGACCCGGCGCCATCACGGCGAGCCGGGTCTTTTTCGTTTTTTTCAGCGGCGCGCCGCGTGAAAGAAGGGAGGTCTCCTTTATGGATTTTCCGCTGATCTGTGCCGCCGCCACGCCGGAGGGCGTCGGCGGCATCGCCATTCTGCGCCTTTCCGGCGAGGGCAGCTGGGAGCTGGCGCGAAAGATTTTTCAGCCCCACACGCCCTTTGACTGGGACGAAGCCAAAGGCTATCAGCTGCACTACGGCCACATCGTTTTTGACGGCAAGATCTACGACGAGGTTTTGCTGGCGCTGATGAAGAAGGAACGCTCCTATACCCGGGAGGACATGGCGGAGATCCAGTGTCACGGCGGCTTCCTGGCGGCCAAGCGCATTTTGGAGCTGCTCATCGCCCTCGGGGCGAAGCTGGCGCTCCCCGGGGAGTTCACGAAGCGCGCCTTTTTCAACGGGCGCATCGATCTCTCCCAGGCCGAGGCCGTCATCGAGACGATCCGCGCCATCGACGAGAAGGATCTCGATTTTTCCCTGACCCGGCTCAAAGGCGACCGCGGCCGCGGCTTTCTCAAGATCCGCGACGACCTCGTCGCCCTCATCGCCGAGACCGAAGCCGTCATCGACTTCCCCGAGGACGGCCTCGACGATACCGTCGCCGCGACGATCCGTAAACGGGTCCCGGCGATGATCGAGGCCATCGACGCGGAGATCGCCAAAGCCGACGAAGGCCGCGTCTACCGCCACGGCATCGTCACCGCCATCGCCGGCAGGACGAACGTGGGCAAATCCTCGCTGATGAACGCGCTGCTCCGGGAGGAGCGGGCCATCGTCACCGAGATCCCCGGCACCACCCGGGACGTCATTGAGGACACGGTGATCCTCCGGGGGATCCCGCTCAGGCTGATGGACACCGCCGGGATCCGCGAAACCGACGATCCCGTGGAGAAGATCGGCGTCACCAAGAGCCGCGAGTCCCTGAGCCGCGCTGAGCTGATCCTCTTCGTCACCGACCGCGGAGACGGCTTTGACGGGGAGGAACGGGAGATCCTCGCCGGCTGCGCCGGGAAAAAGGTCATCGTTGTCTGCAACAAGGAGGACGTGGTCGAGTACGACCGGGAAGCCGCCGCGGCGGCCTTCGCGCCCCACCGCGCCGTCTTTCTCTCGGCGAAGGAAGGCAGCCACCTGGAAGACCTCGGCGACGGGATCCGGGAGCTCTTTCTCACCGGCGCCATCACCGCCGACAGCGGCGAGTGGGTGGGCAACCTGCGCCACAAGGAAGCCTTTCTCCGCGCCAAAGAACACCTGCTGGAAGTCGTGAAAGGTCAGGAGCTGGCAATGCCCCTCGATTTTCAGGTCATCGACCTCCGCGGCGCCCTGGAGGCGCTGGGCGAGATCAACGGCGAGTCCATCTCCATGGAAATCCTCGACCGGGTCTTTTCGGAATTTTGTATAGGAAAGTGATCATATGAACCGATATCTTGGCGGAAAATACGATATCATCGTCGTTGGCGGCGGCCACGCCGGGGTGGAAGCGTCCCTGGCCGCGGCGCGTCTCGGCATGAAGACGCTGCTGCTGTCGCTGAGCCTCGACCACATCGCGCTGATGCCCTGCAACCCCAGTGTCGGCGGCCCGGCCAAGGGCCATGTCGTTCGGGAGATCGACGCCCTCGGCGGCCAGATGGGCATCAACGCCGACGCCACCCAGATCCAGATGCGGCTGCTGAACACCTCGAAGGGCCCGGCGGTCCAGGCGCTCCGCGCCCAAAGCGACAAGCACGAGTACCGCGTCAGGATGGCCTGGACCGTCCAGAACCAGGAAAATCTCGACGTGAAGCAGGCGGCGGTGGAGGATCTCCTCATCGAGGGCGATCACGTCGCCGGCGTGGTCTGCAATAACGAGACGATGTTTTTGGGCCGGGCCGTGATCCTCACCACCGGCACCTACCTGAGGAGCCGCGTCATCATAGGGAAGCTGCTGACGCCGGCGGGGCCCAACAATCAGCCCACGGCGGCGAAACTCTCGGAATCCCTGAAAGACCTCGGTCTGGAGCTCTTCCGCTTCAAAACGGGGACGCCGGCCCGGGTCGACCGGCGCAGCGTCGACTTTTCCAAAACGAAGGAACAGCCCGGCAGCGACGCGCCGCTGGCTTTTTCCTATATGACAAAGCGCTTTGACCGGCCGAAGGTCCCCTGTTATTCGACGTACACCAACCCCCGGACCCACGAGATCATCCGGGAGAACCTCCATCTGGCGCCGAAATACAGCGGCGTCATCGAGGGCGTCGGCGCCCGCTACTGCCCCTCCATCGAGGATAAGGTGGTGCGCTTTGCCGACCGCGACGCCCACCTGCTCTTTTTGGAGCCCGAGGGCCTCTATACCAACGAGATCTACGTTCAGGGCATGTCCACGGGGATGCCCTATGAGATCCAGGAAAAATTCATGCGCACCATCGCCGGGCTGGAGCACGTGAAGATCATGCGCCCGGCCTACGCCATCGAGTACGACGGCGTCGTGCCGACCCAGCTCAAACCGACGCTGGAATACAAGGCCATCGGCGGCCTCTACGGCGCCGGGCAGATCAACGGCACCTCCGGCTACGAGGAAGCGGCCTGCCAGGGGCTGATGGCCGGTATCAACGCCGCCCTGAAGCTTAAGGAGAAGGAACCGCTGCTGCTGAAACGCTCCGACGGCTACATCGGCGTGCTCATCGACGACCTCGTCAACAAGGGCACCAACGAACCCTACCGTCTTTTCACGTCAAGAGCCGAATACCGGCTGCTGCTGCGGAATGACAACGCCGACCTCCGGCTGACGGAAATCGGCCGCGAAATCGGCCTCGTCGACGATGAGCGCTGGCGCGTCTTCAACGAGCGCGTCGAGGCCATCGCGTCGGTGACCGAATGGCTCGGTCAGGTGAAGTTCAGCGGCCGCGACGCGAAAGTCGCCGCCTACCTTGAGGAAAAGGGCTCCGCCCCGGTGGACGGCGGCATTTCCGGCACCGACCTGCTGAAACGGCCGAACATCGACATCCGCGACCTCGCCGCCCTCGACGGCAAAGCGGGGCGCTGGCGCGACGACGATCTGAAAGAGCGGGAGATCGAGGTAAAATACGAGGGCTACCTCCGCAAACAGCGGGAACAGGTGGCCCGGTTCGAAAAGACCGAGGGCCGCCGCATTCCCGACGACATCGACTACGGCGACGTCAGCGGCCTGCGCCTTGAGGCCGCCGAAAAGATGGCGGAGATCCGTCCCTACACCGTCGGCCAGGCCTCCCGCATCTCCGGGGTCAGCCCCGCCGATATCAGCGTCCTCCTCGTCTACCTGACGGAGCGCCGCGGAAAGGACGGGGAAAAATGATCGCTTTTGACCTGACGCTGCGGGAGACGCTCGCCGAGCGGAACATCCCCTTTGACGACGATAGGATCGCCAGGGCGGCGCTGTACGCCGCCTATCTTTTGGACGAGAACCAGAAAATGAACCTCACCGCCATCGTCGACGAGCGGGAAATCGCCGTCAAGCACTTTGCCGATAGCCTCGCCCCGCTGAATTACGTCGACCTGCCGAAAGGCGCCTCCCTGGCAGACATCGGCACCGGCGCCGGTTTTCCCGGCATGGCGCTGCGGATCTTCCGGCCCGATCTGCGGATCACCCTCATCGACGCGCTGAAAAAGCGCTGCCTCTTTTTGGAGCGGCTCTGCGCCGAGCTGGACATCGACGACGTGGACATCCGCTGGGGCCGCGCCGAGGAACTGGCCCGCGACGACGCGCTGCGGGAACGGTTCGATTTTGCCGCCGCCCGGGCGGTGTCGTCCCTGCCGGTGCTGCTGGAATACGCCGTGCCCTTTCTGAGCGTCGGCGGCCGCTTTCTGGCGCTGAAAGGCCCCGCCGAGGAGGCCTCGCCAAAGACGGCGCTGACGGCGCTGGCCTGCGACATCGAGGCGGAGCACCGCTACGGCCTCGGCGGCGATGAGCGCCGCCTGATCGTCGTAAAAAAGAAAGCGCCCACCGCGGCGAAATACCCGCGCCGGGCGGGGATGCCGGAAAAGCGCCCGTTATGAGAGAGAAATAAAAAAAGCCGTCCGCGCCGCGGACGGTTTTTTTGGTATCTTTAAGCTTTATCCGGGATATGGTCGAGGATCTTCCTCTTGATGCGGAAAAAGCAGACGGAGGAAACGGCAAAGCTCATCAGCTCGGCCAGGGGGAAGGCCCACCACAGCGCCGCCAGACCGAAGAACCGGGCCAGCAGGAACGCCGCCGGCAGCAGCACCACCAGCTGGCGCATGACGGAGACGATGAGGCTGTAGACGCCGTTGCCCAAGCCCTGGAAGACGCTGCCGATGATGATGCAGACGCCGGCGATGAGGAAATGGGTGGAGATGATCCGCAGCGCCGGGACGCCCATGACCAAAAGCGCGTCCGAGGCGGAAAAGAGCTTTAACAGCGGTTCCGGGAAGACCATAAAGAGGAACACGCCGACGGCCATCAGACACTCGGCGACGATGACGGAGAGCTTCAGCGTGGCGTAGATGCGCCGCCGCCTGCCGGCGCCGTAGTTGTAGGCGACGATGGGCACCACGCCGCCGTTGAGGCCGAAGACCGGCATGAAGATAAAGCTCTGGAGCTTGTAGTAGACGCCGAAGACCACGGCGGCGGTGGAGGAAAAGCCCATCAGGATCAGGTTCATGCCGTAGTTCATCACCGATCCCACCGCCGACATGATGATGGAGGGGAACCCCACCCGATAGATGGCGCCGATCAGCGCCCGGTCGGGCTTCAGCTCCCTCAGCCGGAGCGTCAGCTCGGTGTTGAAGCGCAGGTTGAAAAAGAGGGCGAGACCGGCGGCGATGACCTGGCCGCAGACGGTGGCCACGGCGGCGCCCAGCACCTCCAGCCGGGGGAAAAAGCCGATGCCGAAGATGAAAAAGGGGTCGAGGATGATGTTGATGACGGCGCCGGTGGTCTGGGTGATCATCGTGAAAAAGGCTTTCCCCGTCGATTGGAGCAGCCGCTCGAAGATGGTCTGAATGAACACCGCCGCGGAGAAGACGCAGAGGGTGGAGAGGTACTGAACGCCGTACACGTAAATCTCCGGGTCGGCGTTGGCGGTCTGGCTGGCGAAAAAGGGCTTCACGCAGGTGAGGCCGATGACGACGAAGAGGGCGGAGCTGAAGAGCGCCAGCAGGATGCCGTTCATCGCCGCTTTGTTGGCCCGGCGGAAGTTCCGTTCCCCCAGGGCCCGGGAGAGGACGGCGTTGACGCCGACGCCGGTGCCGGTGCCCACGGCGATGACGAGGATCTGCATCGGGAAGGCCAGGGAAACGGCGGCCAGGGCGTTTTCCGACACCATGCCGACAAAAACGCTGTCCACGATGTTGTAGAGGGAGAGAACGAGCATCGAGGCCATCATCGGCAGGGAGATGGTCATCAGCAGTTTGGGGATGGGCAGATAGCCCATTTTATTTTCCGGCGGCTGGCCCGCGGTCTCGGCGGCTGACATAGCGATCGACTTCCTTTTCATTGGTCTAATCAATTATGATAGCACGAAAGCGCCGTTTTGTCACCGTCGGATTTTGCCTTTCGATAGGGATATATTGCGCAGATCCGCGCCTTTGTTGACGGAAGCCCGCACACCCGAAAAAATCGTCAACATCGTCAACAAATCGGGAAAAGGCCTGGTAAAACAGCATGAGTTTGTTGACGGAAGGTTTTTTTTATCGTCAACAAAAAACGGAGTTATCGTCAACAAAACATTGTTTCGGCGGGAGCGCCCCGGCGGGGCGGCGTCGGTTCGGA
>CADBQN010000032.1 GCA_902796855.1 uncultured Bacillota bacterium
CATCTTCTACATTTGGGTCAAAATGACCCCAAAAAATCTACAAATGTGGAAAACTCTTCTACATTTGAGCGAAATGTGGATAAAATGAGGAAAACCCCGCGCGGCAAAAAATCCGCGCTTTTTCATGTTCGCGCTGAATGCCAATGGGTCTGTTCGCTTTTGAAATTGCCGGAGCCGTCTCCCGCACCGATTCGCGCCGACAAAAAATCCGCCGCCGTCCCCAAAAGGGAAGGGCGCGCGGATTTCTTCTATAATATATGGCTGTTGTTCTGTTGTTCCGTCGCTCGCCGCGGGCGTCGTTTTCGCGCCGTTTTTCTTAGGAAGCGTCGTTCCATTGGCGCGCCGATACGGCGTCGCCGCCGCTTTTGACATCGCGGCCGTTCCCGGACACGGCCGGTTCCGTCTCCGGCAAAAAAGAGATCACACTGGTACGAAAGCCGTTCAAGGTGGTCTGGAGCGCGAAACGTCCGTTGCCGCTTTTCTGTATAAGCCCTCGGGCGTGCCACGGGGCGAGGCAGCTTTTCAGGGAGAATCCGGCCTTGGTCATCTCCCGCTCCAGCACGGCGCGGTTGATCAGCAGCGCGCCGCCGCGGACGGCGCCCCAAAGCTCCCGTCCGTTCTGATTGAAGTTGTCCTGGTGCTCCGAGGCCCAGTCCATCACCCAGCGGTGGGCCCGGGCGGCGGCGTCCACCTCGCTTCTGACCGTCAGCAGCGGCGATACGTGCTCCGGCGCCAGGGGCGGAAGCTCCAGCAGTCCGGCGATGATCCGATCCGCCGTCAGCAGCGCCGCCATGGCCATGGCCTGCTTTTCCGTGGTGTCCCCGGCGGCGAGGGCGCCGAAATAAACGCCGTACATCTCCCTGAAATCCAGCTCCCCGGCGCGGCGCAGGAACTCCGGCCCGAAGTGGCCGTAATGCTCCCGAAAGCACTCCGCGGCGGCGTGGCCGTCGGCGAAAAGGAGCTCCCGACATTCCATCTCCACGCAGCGGTTCTTCGCGCCGCCGCCGCTGGCGGAGGTCGTGATCGGCTCCTCCCCGGAGGAAAGGAGCAGGTTGTTCCAGGTCGGTACGGCCTCGATACCGCCGGAGGCGGTGCCCCGGCTCTTGCCGCTGCCCTCGGTGACGAACATGATGAGGCGGTCGTAGTTCTCAAAGTGGTCCTTGATGATCTGCAGCTCGTCGCCGATGAGGGGCAGGTCGTGGAGGAAGGCCAGCTTCCGCTCGAGGCCCACCCGGGTGGCGTTGAGGCTTTGGAGCAGCGCGCCCTGTTTCGGGTCGCCCCACACCGAGGCCGCCATCATCAGCGCCACGGTCTTGCCGACACCGGTGGTGCCCCAGAGGTGAACGATGAAGGAGTTGATCCCCAGCGGCCCCACCAGCGCCGAAGCGCAGGACGCCGCCAGCAGCAGGCGGCAGGGCAGTCCGGCGGAGACCGCTTCCCTCACCGTGCTCCGCCACTGCTCCGCCGAGCCGCGGCACCGCACCGCCTCGTAGACCGGGCGGTATTCCTCGTCGCCGTCGAAGCGGAACCGCGTGCGGAAGGGGATGAACTCCCCGTCCATCCAGCCCAGCCGGCGGACGCAGGCGACGACGGGGAGGTCGTTGGCGCTCATCACGTCGGCGATGTAGGCCACGAGGGCGCGGCTGTTCTGGCTGTTGACGATGACACCGTATCGGGCCAGCTGGATGATGGCGTTTTGGGAGGCGATGACCGCGGCGTCGGTGGTGACGTCGCGCCAGACGGTGTCGCGGCGGAAGGCCAGGCGGATCCGTTCGCCGCCGGTCTCGCTGTCGCGCCGCCGCTCCAGCGGCAGGATCGGGTGGGAGCACGCGATCTCATTGCCTTTGCGGACGCCGCTGTCGTCGGCTTCCCACGCTCCGCAGCGCAGCGCCGGGTAGGGACATTGGGAAAAGGCGGTGACGCCGCCGCCGTAAAAGGCGTCGCCCCCGGCGGGGAGCAGCAGCCGCGCCTTTTCCGCCACCTCGCCGCCGAGGCCCAGCGCCTCGCCGCGGCGGGTCAGTTTGGCCCGGGCCGTTTCCAGCGCCGCGCCCTCGTAATCGCCGATGATGGTATAGACCCAGTCGCTGACGACGGAATCGGCGCCGAGGGCGTCGATCCAGCCGAGCTCCGCGGTTTCTTCGGCGGGGCGTTCCCGATCCGGTTCCGCGGCGGGCAGCGCCGGTCTTCGTTTTTTCCGTTTTGATTTAGACATCCTTTTTCCTTTCCGAGCCCCGGCGGTGCCGGGGTCTGTTTTTTTTGCCGCGTCTGAGTCGTGTTTCGCGGTGAAAGAGCCGTTTGTATGAGATATGCTGCGTTGATTTAATGCGGGGGGGTCATGCTCCGCAGCGTTTGTCCCGTGATGGAGGCCGCGGTTCCTTCTCAGGTCAGCCGGACCCGAGCGCCCCGGAGGGACGTTGGTTTTATTTTGCTTCGTTCGGTGACGTTGTTTTCTTCGGCGTTGGTTTGGTGCGTCGCCGGGAGATTGCATCATTGAAGGTATGTTGTACCGCGCGGACAGGTCGGGAGACCTGTCCCTACACAATCAAAGTTTCTTTCTGCTTTAAAAGACCTGTTCAAACGTGTTTTGTTGCTGAATTCAATGTAGGGGAAGGTCTCCTGACCTTCCCGCGCGGCGGAGCGCTGCTTTTATGCTCCCACATTCGGCGACGTTGTTTTCAACCTTTTGGTCAATCCCGCTCCGGCGGGGGAGGCGGTGCGGCGGGGAGCAGGGCGGAAACGTCGCTGCCGTAGGCCGCGCGAAAACCGAGGGGGTCTTCCTCAAGGCTGTCTAAGAGGAAATCGGCGTAGGCGCAGTCCTGCCCGGCGGCAAAAAGGGCCCGGCGCTTTCGGCAGAGATCGTCGTGCGCCCCGTCGGCCCAGGTTTTCATTTCCGTCCGCGCCGCTTTCCGCCGCCGTTTTTTCGATTCGAGAACGGATGTTCCCAAACGTTTTTTACCGTCGTTTTTGGGCGTCTCAAAGAGATTCAGGCCATAGTTCATGTCGAGCTTCCTCGCCGCCTCGAGGGGCGAAATCTTCTCAAGATTCGCGACGAGATCAATGACGTCGCCGCCTTCGCCGCAGCCGAAACAGTGATAGCGCTGTTTTTCCCGGGAGACCGAGAAAGACGGCGTTTTTTCGGTGTGGAAGGGGCAGAGCGCCTTGTTTTGTCGGTCCGGTTCGATGCCGTAATCGCGGCAGACCGCCGCGATATCGACGGCGGCTTTGATCTCGGCGAACACGTTATCACCGCGCATTTTTGTTCTCCTTTCTCCCCGGGATCGGGGACTGAAAAAATAAAAAAAGGGCGATATTGAAAATGAATCTTCAAATATCGTCCCATAGTGTTATTTTACATGAAAAGCGTTCCGTTGTCAATAGGGGCGGAACAGGGAGAACGCCGGAAGCGGGGATGGCCCGCGCGAAAAAATTCGGCGGCGGATTTTGGCGGCGGGGCGCGTTATTTATAGAAAAACGCGCCGTTCAGTGGCGGCGCGATGGCAGGCAGGGTCGTGGGGAAAGGCCTGTTCAAACGTGTTTTGTTGCTGAATTCAATGTAGGGGGCGCTCTCCTGTGCGCCCCGCGCGGTGGGCATGACTTTGGTGCTCCCACATTCGGCAACGTTGTTTCCTTCGGCGTTGGTTTGGCGCGTCGCCGGGGGATTACATCATAGAAGGTATGTTGCACCGCGCGGACAGGTCGGGAGACCTGTCCCTACACAACCTATGTTCTGTTTTACGAAAAACTCCTGTTTAAACGTATTTTGTTGCTGAATTCAATGTAGGGGAAGGTCTCCTGACCTTCCCGCGCGGTGGGACGTTGGTTTTATGCTCCCACATTCGGCGACGTTGTTTCCTTCGGTGTTGGTCGGGTACGTCGCCGGGGGATTACATCATAGAAGGTATGTTGCACCGCGCGGACAGGTCGGGAGACCTGTCCCTACACAATCAAAGAATCTTTCTGCTTTAAAAGATCTGTTTAAACGCGTTTTGCCGCAAATTTAATGCAGGGGGCGCGCTCCGCGGGTCAGAGTTTGCCGCGGAGCTCCACCACTTTGCCGATGATCCGCACCGGCAGGTCGCGGATCTCGTCGCCGCTGTAGAAGATCGGCTCGTAATTGGGGTTCAGCGGGATCATCAGCAGGCCGTCGTCGGTCTTTTTGATCTTTTTGCAGGTCGCGTCGGCGCCGTTCACTAAGATGATCGCCGTCTCGCCGCTGTCGGCGTCGTCCTGCTTGCGCACGATCACCGTGTCGCCCTCCTGGATCCGCGGCGCCATCGACGCCCCCTGGATCCTGAGGCCGAAATACTCGCCCCGCTCGGAGAGCTCCGCCGGGATCTCCTCGTAGTCCAGGATGTTCTCCACGGCCTCCATCGGCACGCCGGCGGCGACTTTCCCCAGCACCGGCACGCGCACCGATTCCGATTTGACGCGGATGGCCTCGCCGCAGAAGAGCCGGGCGTGGGTCAGTTCCTCCAGGTCGACGGAAAAGAGCTCGCAGAGGCGGAGCAGCGTCGAAAGGGGCGGATCCGACGAGCCGTCCTCCCACTTCTGAATCGTGGTGAAGGATTTATAGCCCAGCTCTTTGGAGAGCTCCGTTTGGTTCATGTTGTGGGTTTTGCGCAGAAAGCGGATGTTTTCGCCAAGATACATAACAAAGACCTCCCATCTCTTGTTGGCGGTATTATACCACATCGGAGATTAAAAATCAAGCCTAAAATCGAGAAAAAAATTTTTTTGAATTATTTTCAGTTACCCCCTTGACAGATGAACAATAATCAAGTAACATGGGACATGGAAGGCGGGGAGCGGCAGGCGCCGAGACCGCCGGGAGGCAACCATCGTCCTTTTAACGCCTCCGAAGGGATTTGGCGCTCCCGCCGCTCACCGCCAAAGAAAACATATTTTAGCTGGAAGTTTATCTTCCGGCGTGACCGAACGACGCTTACTCACGCCGCGGCTGACCGAAGCATGGAAAACCGGACCGCGCGGAGCAGGCGGAAAGAGGTCTGTTTTTTCGGCCTGCTGTTTGAAAACACTTCAAGCAGGCAAAAAGAGAGAGAAAGGAGCCGAGGCGAAAATGACAACGAGAATCCGACGCGAAAAGGAAGCGTCCGCGGCGCTGTACCGCCGCGTCGACAGCCCGGACTGCGTCGTCTATCCCAACGAACACTGCGCTACCTGCCCGCTTGAGCGGCCTTTGGGCGGCTGCGACTATGTGGAGCTGATCACTGCCGCGCGGGAGAAGCGATATGCGGATCTATGACAACCGCGACCCCAAAGGGCGGGAGCTCCGGCGGAAAGAGGCGGTTTCCGAACAAACGAGCTCCCCGGTGAAGCGCTATTACCTCACCGAGGAGGAACGCGCCGCCTACGGCTGCGGCCCGGCGCGGAAAAAGCGCTGCGGCCGCTGCGGGAAGCTGAAAAGCGATTATATGTTCTTCCGCAGCGGGCGCACGCGGGACGGCCTCTCCCACTGGTGCCGCGCCTGCGTCGCCAAAGCGGAGAAAAAAGCCGCCAGCGTCGGCGGCTCAAAGCGGTGAGACGCCGAAAAAAGAACGGAAAGGAGGAGGGCCCATGGCCGACGGAACGAAGGATATGGCGAACAAAAATGCGAACAAGCCCGAAGGGGACGCGGCAGAGCGCGCCGCGGACTGGGTCGCCCGCCGCGGTGAGGAGCTGCGGCGGACGAACAACGGGACGTTCCTGCCCCTCTTCGCCGACGAAAGCCGTTACCTCGTCTTAAAGGGCGGCGGCGGTTCGGGGAAGTCGATCTTCGCCGGGCGGAAGCTGCTGGAACGCGCCGTCTTTGAGGGCGGCCACCGCTTTCTCGTCTGCCGCAAGGTCGGGCGCACACTGCGGAACAGTTGTTTCCGTCAGATCCTCGGTCAGATCGGCGAGGTCTTTCCCGATCTCGCCGTCAAGACCAATCAGACCGACATGCGGATCACCTTCCCCGACAGCGGCAGCGAGATCCTCTTTTCCGGCCTGGACGACGTCGAGAAGCTGAAATCCATCTATAACATCACCGGCATCTGGATCGAGGAGGCCAGCGAGCTGCTGGAGAGCGACTTCAACCAGCTCGACATCCGCCTCCGCGGCGAGACCGCCTCCTATAAACAGATCATCCTGACCTTTAACCCCGTCTCGGCGCTGCACTGGCTGAAGAGCCGCTTTTTCGACGTCCGCCGCGAGGGAGCGCGCGTCCACGAGAGCACCTACCGCGACAACCGCTTTCTCGACGACGAGGCCAAAAAGGTGCTGGAGGATTTTAAGACCACCGACGCCTATTATTACGCCGTGTACTGCCTCGGCGAATGGGGCGTCACCGGCAAAACGGTGTTCCCGGCCGACATCGTGGCACGCCGCCTCAGCGAGGTGCGGGGCAGCGGCACAAGGGGCGTGTTCCGCTGCGCATACGACGGAAGCACGATCCGGGACATCCGCTTTGAGGAGGCCGACGACGGCCCGGTGACGATCTACGCGATGCCGAAAAAGGGCCGTCCCTACGTCATCGGCGGCGATACCGCCGGCGACGGCAGCGATTACGCCGTGCTCCAGTGCGTGGACAACGTCACCGGGGAGCAGGCCGCCGTGATGCGCCGCCGCGACATCGACGAGGACGTTTTTGCCCGTCAGTGTTTCTGCCTGGGGCGCTTCTACAACGACGCCCTCGTCGCCATTGAGACGAACTGGAGCACCTACCCCATCCGGGAGCTGGAACGGCTCCGCTACCCGAAGCAGTACGTCCGGGAAGCCTTTGACAGCTACACCCACGCCCCCAAGGCGGCCTTCGGCTTCCGCACCGACCGGAGCACCAGGCCGGTGATTATCGCCGGTCTCGTCCGCGCCGTCCGGGAGGACGTTTCCTTCCTCAACGACGCGGCGACGCTGGAAGAGATGCTGACCTTTGTGCGCTCCGCCTCCCTCCGCCCCGAGGCCGAGGCCGGCGCCCACGATGACTGCGTGATGGCCCTGGCCATCGCCGTCTTTGCCCGGCGCCAGCAGCGGGATCACGACGAGACCGCCGCGGCCTCCCCCTGGACAGAGGACATGAAGGAAGATTATTTCCGCGGTTCCCCGGCGGACCGCCGGGAGATGCTCCGTCGTTGGGGCCGCCCGCCGAACCTGTGAGGGGAGAAGCGGAGCACGGCGAAGCGGGAGGGGACAGCCTGTTCAAACGGGTTTTGTTGCTAAATTCAATGCAGGGCGCTCTCCTGTGCGCCCGCGCGGTGGGACGCTGGTTTTATGCTCCCACATTCGGCGACGATGTTTCCTTCGGCGTTGGTCGGGTACGTCGCCGGGAGATTACATCATAGAAGGTACGCTGTAGGGCGCGGACAGGTCGGGAGACCTGTCCCTACACAATCAAAGTTTCTTTCTGTTTTAAAAGACCTGTTTAAACGTGTTTTGTTGCTAAATTCAATGTAGGGGGCGCTCTCCTGTGCGCCCCGCGCGGTTGGACATGACTTTGGTGCCGCCGTCTTTCGGCGACGTGAGGCGTTCCTCCCGCAGGGTATGATGCCCCCGCGGGGTGTGATGGTTCTTCCGTAAGAGGATACGTCGCCGGGTGGATATACCATTGAAGGAATGTCCTGACGCGCGGATTTATCCCTGCACAATCAAAGGCAGGTGAAATGAAACAGCCTGTTTAAACGGGTTTTGTTGTGTGTTTCCCCGCGATTTATCTTACTTTATATGTAAAACCCCGCTCAAACGCGTTAGATGACGTGATAAAACAAAAAAACCGCTCTGCGGTTCATCACGGAGGTATGAAATGAACGAAATGAAGCAAAACAACGCCAAGCTGCGGCTGTGGCAGGAACGGCTGGCGGAGAACGACGGCGCTTACGCCGCTTTCTCCGACCGCTTCGACCGCCGGGAAGAGCTCTTCCGCGGCAGCCGGGAGGTGTCGGGCTGCGCCGACGGCGACAAAGACCGTGTGGCGAAGCACGTCCGCAACATCGTCGCCGAGCTCATCGAGGCCCAGGTCGACGCCAACATCCCCGCGCCCAAGGTCACGCCGCGCCGGGCGAAGGATGAGGCCCTGGCCAAAATCATCGAGGACATGCTCCGCAATGAGCTGGACCGCCTCCCCTTCGAGACGCTGAACGACATGATGGAACGCACCGTGCCGATCCAGGGCGGCGCCTATTTCCTGCTGGAATGGGACAACACCCTGGGCGGCCACGACACCGCCGGGGAGCTCACCGTCGCCGCCCTCCACCCCAAACAGGTGGTGCCGGAAAACGGCGTTTACACCGCCGTGGAGGACATGGACTACATCATTTTGAAGCTCCCCCAGACCAAGGCGGCGATCCGCCGCCGCTACGGCGTCAGCGTCGCCGATTCCGCCGAGGCCGAGCCCGGTGTCCGCTCCGGCGGCGGCGAGAGCGAGGCCAAGGACATGGTCACCCAGTACGTCGCCTATTTCCGCAACGACGGCGGCGGCATCGGCCGCTTTTCCTGGGTCAACGACACCGTGCTGGAGGATTACGAGGATTATCAGGCCCGGCGGCTCAGGCGCTGCGAGAGCTGCGGCGCGGCGGAACCCGCCGTCTTCCCCCCGGCGCCTCGGGAGCACGAAAACGACGGAGAGCGCGAAGCGGCCCTCGCCGACGTGTGCCCCCGCTGCGGCGGCCGCTTCGTCGAGCGCGGCGAGGATTTTGAGGAAGTCTGGCTCCCCCGCGTCTCCACCCACGGCGTCGTCATCCCCGGCGCCCGCTGGGAAGAGGCGGCCCCGGCGGCCAAAGAAGGGGAGGATTCGACGGAGCACGAGGCCAAACCGGTGCTCGTGCCGACGCGGATCCCCTATTACAAGCCCGATCTCTTCCCGGTGATCCTGCAGAAGAGCGTTTCCGTTTTCGGTCAGCTCCTCGGCGACAGCGACGTGGACAAGATCAGCGACCAGCAGAACACATCCAACCGCGTCGCCGCCAAGATCCTCGATAAGCTGCTGAAAGCCGGCTCCTTCGCCACCCTCCCCGCCGACGCGATGCTCCGCACCGACAACGAGGAGATGAAGTACATCCGCCTGGAGAACGCCGCCGACAAGTCGATGATCGACGTCTACGACATGGAGGGCACCATCGAGCAGGACCTCACCGTCTACCGCCAGGTCTACGAGGAGGCCCGGGACATCATCGGCATCACCGACAGCTATCAGGGACGCCGCGACACCACCGCCACCAGCGGCAAGGCCAAGGAATTCGCCGCCTCCCAGGCGGCGGGCAGGCTCGAGAGCAAGCGGGTGATGAAGAACGCCGCCTACGCCAAACTCTTTGAGGCGATGTTCAAGTTCCGCCTGGCCTACGCCGACGAGCCCCGCGCCGTGACCAGCCGCAATGTCAACGGCGACGTCCGCTACGACGCCTTTGACCGCTACGACTTTTTGGAACGGGACGAGAGCGGCGAATGGTACTGGAACGACGCCTTTCTCTTCTCCTGCGACACTTCGGCGTCGCTGGCGGCGAATCGGGAGCAGATGTGGCAGGAAACCCGCCTCAATCTGCAGCAGGGAGCGTTCGGCGACCCCGCCGACGTCGATACGCTGATCCTCTTTTGGGACAAGATGGCGCGGCTGCACTACCCCTGCGCCGAGGAGACCAAGCGGTATTTACAGGAACAAAAGGAAAAAAAGGAGCGCGCCGCCGCGGAGAACTCCCTCCGGCCGGGGCAAATGGCCGCCGCCGCGCCGCTCTTTGACGATACAGCCAGCACAATGGAAAAAGGGAGGTGAGACCATGCGCAGCGACAGAGAAAAAGCCTTTGGCTACAGCGGCAGGATCGGCAACGCCGGTTCCCAAAAGATGAACGCGCCCTTCGCCGCCGTCAAAACGGCGAAAGGGAAGGTCATCAAAAACAGCGGCAAAAAATAAGCGCGCCGCGGGAGCATGCTCCCAAACAGCGCGTCTCAGGAAAAGAGCAAACATCCAAAAAAGGAGGTTCCCATGAACCCGAACGTAAACGACGCTTTTCAGAACGTCTTTCGCGCCGAGGACGGCGCGGACAGCGCCGCCTCCCAAGCGGCGGGCCCCGGCGGAGCCGATCCGCTGACCGGCGAAGCGCCGGAACCGAAAGAAGCGGCCGCCGAGGACGAACAGGAAGAACCCGCGGCGGAAGACCGCGGTCAAAAGCAGTCCGACGCGGAGAACGCCCGTTACGCCGCGGCGCGCCGCAAGGCCGAGCGGGAACGGGACCGTTCCGTCGCCGCCGCCAGGGCCGAAGCCGCCGCCGAGATCGACCGCGTCTTCGCCGAATCCGGGATGGTCAATCCCTACACCGGCGCGGCCATTCGCTCCCGGGCCGATTTTGAGGCGTGGCAGCGCGATTTTGCCGCCGCCGAGGGCGGCGATGAGCTGAGCCAAAAGGCCGCCGCCATTGAGGAAGAACGGCGTCGCCTCGACGACACCGTCCGCCGGGAGCTGGCGGCGATCCGCCAATGGGATCCGGAAGTCGGCTCCCTTGAGGACATCGCCGCGAGCGACGCCTTCGACGAGATCTACGCGAAGGTGGCGCGGGGCTACACCCTCTCCGACGCCTATTACCTCGCCAACGGCGAGCGCCTCCGCCGCCGCGACGCGGAATTGGCGGAGCGCGCCGCCTCGAACCGGGCCCGGAGCAAGGAGCACCTCACCGCCACCACGTCCCGGGGCAGCGGCGGCGTCACCGTCCCCAAGGATGTGATGGACGAGTTCCACCGGCTGCTCCCCCACGCCGGCGACGACGAGATCCGCCGCTTCTATCAGCGGGATCAGCGCGCCGCCGCCAAGCGCCGCTCGTAGCGGCACGCTCCAAAGGCGAACACGCTCCTGTTATTTCACCGAACATTGAGAACACCCCGCGGGAGCACGCTCCCGCGAATCATCAGAAAGGAAAATATGCTATGGCATTCAAACTCTATTCCACCGACGACGGCCACGTTCCCGCCTGGGAATACCTGCCCTGCTCCGCGATGAAACCGCAGATCGGCATGGGCCTCGCCGTCAACGAAACCACCGGCCTGCTGGCCGTTTCCACCACTCCGAAGTACATCGCCATGCGCGTCGAGGATAAGAACGTCGCCTCGGGCACGCTGATCCCGGTGGTGAAGATCGCCCCGGATCAGGTCTGGGAGTCGGCGCTGGCCTCCGCGGCCAACGTCAAGGCCGGCAAGGCCGTGGACGTCGCCTCAGGCGGCCTCCTCGTCGATGCCACCGCCACGGCGAACAAGAACTTTACCCTGACCTACCTCGCCGGCACCGCCGAAGGCTCCGCCGTCCGCGGCCGCTTCAACGGCTGACGCGCCCCGTAAAACAGAAAGGAAGTGACTCTTTTGGCGAACATCACCTTCTCCGAAAACAGCAACGTCAACGACAGTATCTATGGCAAAAGCCAGGCCCCGATCCGCATGCTCATCGAGGACCGCGCCGAGTCTTTTGAAGAAAAATCCGTGCTCAACGAGGTCTTTTTGATGGACGAATCGAAGCACTGGGCCGAAAAATACACCTCGCTCACCGCCATGGACGGCTTTGACCCCGTCGGCGAGAACGGCGCCTACCCCAACGACGGCATGGAAGAGGGCTTCAGCAAGACGCTGGAGCACATCACCTGGAAAAACTCCTTCGCCATCTCCCGCGAGATCATGGAGGACGGCAAGGCGCTGGACCTGAAGAAAAAGCCCCTGGGCTTTGTCAAGGCCTATTACCGCACCAGGGAAAACCTCGGCGCGTCGCTGCTGGCGGCGGCCCTCGGCGGCGACAGCTACGCCGAGTTCCGCGGCAAGCGCTTCGACGCCACCGCCGCCGACGGCCTCAGCCTCTTCCACGAGGCCCACAAGGCCAAGGTCAAAGGCGCCACCCAGTGCAACGCCTTTTCCGACGCGTTTTCCGCCGACGCCCTGGCCTATCTGGAAGCGCGGATGCAGAACTTCCGCGGCGACAACATGGACCTCGTCAACGTCGTGCCCAACACCATCATCATCCCCAACGACGCCGCGCTGAAAAAGGCCGTTTTCGCCGCCATCGGCGCCGACCGCGACCCCGTCAGCGCCAACAACGGCTACAACTACGTCTTTGGCCGCTGGAACGTGCTGATCTGGAACTATCTGAACCAGTATCTCGCCGCGGGGACGTCCCCCTGGATTCTGGCGGATCTGGATTATAACGAGGAATACGGCGGCGCGGTGTTCACCGACCGCACGCCCCTGGACGTCCGCTCCACCATCGACGAGAACACCGACGCCAACGTCTGGCGCGGCTACGCCCGGTTCACCGCCGGGTTCAACGACTGGCGCGCCTTCGCCGCCGGCGGCGTGCCCTACGGTCAGAGCCTGGGGATCCCCAATTCCTGATCGCTCCGTTCCGCTTTGGGAGCATGCTCCCGACGGAACAAGGAACAAAGCGCCGGGCGGAACGGTCTTTTCGCTCCGCCGGCGCTTTGAGAAAGGAGGTTCCCCATGACTGTCCGGGAATTGCTTGACTACGTCGGCCGGGTAAAGCCCAGCGCCTACACGGAAGCGGATCTGCTGATGTGGCTTGACGAAATTGAGGGGATCATCGAGGCCGATGTGCTCCTTCGGGAGGATTTCCGCCCGCCCTATGTCCTCTCCGCCGACTGGCGGGGGCAGGGGATCACCTTCCCCGACGATCACACACTGGTGCTCCCTTCCGCCTGCGTCTTCTGCCCCGGCGGGGAGATCACCCTTTCCGGGGCGGTGACCTACGGCGCGGACAACGGCGTTTACACCCTGACGGAGGTCTCCGCCGACGGCCGGACGCTGACCGTTGCCGAGGGCGCCTTCGCCGCCGTCGGCGACGCGCCGGAGACCGCTTCGGTGACGCTGGCCTACGACGGCGGCGGCGCGGATCTCCTGATCGGTCTGCCCCATCAGCGGGTCTACTATACCTACCTGCTGGCGATGATCGACTTCATGAACGCCGAATACGGGAAGTACCAGAACGACATGGCGCTGTTCAATTCCTTTTGGGAGTGCTTTGTCCGCTGGTACGGCCAGACCCGCCGCCCCGCCGATCGCTGACGCGGCCCGCGGCCCCGTACAACGCAGCAAAACACGTTTTAAGCGGGGTTTTACATGAAAAGCGGCATAAGGTGTGCAGAGATAAATCCGCGCGGTACAGCCTGCCGCCAACGGTACGACCCACCGGCGACGCACACCCTCACGGGAGAAACCAATAACGTCGCCGAAAGATGCTCCCACCAAACCAACGTCCCACCGCCGCGGGGCGCACAGGAGAGCGCCCCCTACATTATATGACGTTACATCTGCCGCCAAACAGGCCTTTCCCCGCGAAATCCGCGCAGTACAACATCACAAAAACCGTTGAGCAGGGATTTCCCGCAAAACCAACCTTTCATTGTGTAGGGACAGGTCTCCCGACCTGTCCGCGCGGCAGAACCTACCTTTAACGGTACATCCTCCCGGCGACGCGCCCCCTCACAAGAGAAAAAAAACAACGTCGCCGCAAGGCTCCACCAGCAAAGATACGTCCCGCCGCGCGGGGCGCACGGGAGAGCGCCCCCTACATTGAAACGCGTTACAAAACACGTTTAAACAGGTCTTTTAAAGCAGAAAGATTCTTTGATTGTGTAGGGATAAATCCGCGCGGTACCACATACCGCCAACGGTATGACCCACCGGCGACGCACACCTTCTCACGGGAGAAACGACCCGCGTCTTCCACCGGCGACGCGCACCTTCTCACGGGAGAAACCGCCCGCGTCTATCACCGCGGCGGGCCCGCCGTCATAAGATGGATGGGGAGGGCCTCTCCCCATCGGAAAGGAGAATTTATGGCCATCATCACCAAACGACTCAGCGTCTCCGGACGCGATCACCTCATATCGCCCCATTTCAAACTTGCCGAAATGGCCTGCCGCGACGGCACCGACACCGTCCTCTACAGCACCGAGCTCATGGCTCTGCTGGAGCGGCTCCGGGAGGCCGTCGGCGGCGCCGTCGTCATCCACAGCGGCTACCGCACCGCCGCCTACAACAAAAAGATCGGCGGCGCGTCCCTTTCGCAGCACGTCAAAGGCCGTGCCGCCGACGTCTCGGTGCTCCGGGACGGGAGCGTGCTCCCGGCCAAAAAGCTCTGCTGCCTCGCCCAGACCATGGGCTTTCCCGGCGTCGGCTATATCAGCGGCACCGCCCTGCACCTCGATGTCCGCCCCGAAGGGCTCTACCGCGGGGACGAGCGCAAGGGCTACGGCGGCAACGTCGGCGGCGACTTCTATCGCTACTTCGGCCTGAACGAAAGCGACATCGCCGCCCTCACCGCCAAAGCAAACCCCGCCCCGGCGGAGGAAAAGGAGGAGACCGACATGACACAGGAACGATTCAACGAACTGATGGAGGGCTATCTCCGCTTCCGCGCCGCCGCTCCGGCCTCGGCCTGGAGCGAGAGCGACCGCCGCTGGGCCGAGGAGAACGGCCTTTTCCGCGGCGACGGGGCGGGGAACTTCGCCTATCGCTCCTTCTGCACCAGGGAGGAGCTGGCCGCCGTGGCGCGCCGCCTGGCGGAGCGGGAGAAACGGGACTGACCCGGCCCTCTTCGACCCGGGCCGCCCCGTTTCGGCGGCCCCAAAAGGAGAGAACCAATGATTTCGGAACTTTGGGTGCAGATCACCGCCTACGCCGTCTCGGTGGGGTGCCTCTACGGCGCGCTTTCCACCCGCTTAAAGGAGCTGGAAAAGAAGGTCGACGTCCACAACCACCTCGTCGAGCGGATGTACCGGGCGGAAATGAAAATCAATTTATTGGAGGAAAAATTCGATGACGCGACTCGATACGAAGAATAACGAAAAGAAACCGCAAAAACGCTGGCAGAGCCCGGTCTTCTGGGCGTCCCTCAGCGCCCAGGCCATGTCGATCCTCGTCCTCACCGGCGTGATTTCCGACGGCGAGAGCGAAGCGCTGAAAGGTGTGGCATGCGCCGTGCTCCAGGGCCTTGTGACCTTCGGCATTCTCAATGATCCCACCAACGGGGCCGCTTTCTGATGGCGGGCCTGCTGAACTTTGGCGCTTTCCCGGCCATCGGCGGCGAAGCCCTCAGCGCCGAAAAGCTGGAGAACCATCTCTATCTGCTGGAAGAACAGCTCACCTACCTGCTGACCCACCTGACCAAGGAAAATTTCAGCGAGGAGGGCTGGCGGGGGCTGAAAGAGGAGCTGTCGGCGGAGACCGAGCTCCGCGCCGAAAGCGACGGAAGCGGCGCCTCCCTCAGCTTCGGCGGCAAGGGGCTCACCGTCGCCTGCCGCGGCAGCGAGGGGGAGACCACGCTGAAACAGCGCTCCGGCTTCTGCTCCCTCGCCCTGCGGAGCGAGAAAAGCGAGGCCGCGGCGACCTGGGACGAAAACGGCCTCGATCTCCGCGGCGCGGCGGTGACGATCCGCGGCGGCGAAGGGGAGATCCGCGCCGAAAGCGGCGTCCTCACCGCCGCGGAACTGAACGGTGCCACCATCGAGGGGCAAACGGTCTACGGTGAGGAGGTCATCGCCGGGTACCTCACCGTCGGCGCCGACGGCGATGTCCTGGAGAGCGGCGGCGGCGACCTCTCCATCGCCCGGAACGGCTTCCGCAAGGCCGCCCTGACGCTGCTGGAGAACGGTGAGTTCGCCGTCACCGCTTCCGACGGCACCGTGCTCCGCCTCTATGGCGACGGCGGCGTTTCCCTTTCCGCCCCGGCGGGAAAAACCGTCACCATCGGCGGCGCCGGCGTCAGCGTCGCCCTTGTGGGCAGCGTCACCGTGAACGGCGCGCCGCTGAACTGAACCGGCGGGGAGGCTTCTGTCTCCCCGCGGCTGAAACACGAGAACGGAGGTATCTCAATGCGTTTATTGGACAAGGTCCGCGCCTATAAGGCGCTGGATGAAATGATGGAAGAGGAGTGGGATTTCGATTTTATCTATCCTCTCACCAAGCTGATGCTGGCCCTGGCCCCGGATTACCGCTTTTTCTGCCGGGAGGAGATGAAGCTCGTGGCCAAATGGGGCAAAAAGGGCGAAAACGGCGGCGTCGCCATCGCCGCCGACGGCAGTTTCGATTTTGCCGACGCGGATCACCGCGAGGGCTACGAACGGGAGCACCGCAGACTGGAGAACATCGCTTCCGAAGGGGAGCTTTCGCCGCTGCTGCCGCCGCTGCCCCAAAGGATCCGGGGCAAGTGGCTCAAAGCGCTGCTGCCTTTCTGCCGATTTGAGGCCGAAAGCGCCGCGGGGGGAGGGGAACGCCATGGGAAAACTGCCTAAGCTCCCTCTCCGCGACGACCCCGGCCGCGTGACCCAAACGGCCTTTGGCGGCTACGACCACAGCGACGGCGCCTACGACGGCGCGATCTACGACATGACGAACCTCTCCTCCCGGAGCTATCCGCTGCTGGCCACCAGAAAAAAGCGGGTCGTCACCGCCGTTACGGAGCGCTGCCGCGGCGTCGTCGCCGTCGGCGGCGATCTCTGCTGGGTCGACGGCGGCACCGTCCGCCGGAAGAACCGCGTCCTCGGCGCGGTGACGGATTCTCCCAAGAACTTCGCCGTCCTCGGCAGCGACGTGCTGATCTTCCCCGACGCCGTCGCCGTCAGCATGGCCGCCAAGGGAGCGTACACCTCCCTGGCCGTGCTCCGACTCTCGGTGCGCTCCCCGGAGATCGGCGATGTCTATGCCGTCGGCGTCGCCGTCCCGGCGGATCTCTACACCTGGGACGGGGAGGACTGGGTCTTTCTGAAAAAGGAGATCGCGCCGCTGGCGGCTTCGGTCCGGGGGGACGTGACCTTTCGCGCCGAGGGCAGCCTCTTCGGCGTCGCCGCCGGGCGGAACACCCTCCACAGCGACGACGTGAACTGGGCCGATTACTTCGCTCCCGGCGACGGCGTCACCATCAGCGGCTGCGTCCGCCGCCGGGCCAACAACAAAACGGCGGTGATCCGGGAAATCGACGGCGGCGACCTCCGCTTTTACGAGGACACCTTCGCCGTGGACAGCTTCCGCCGTTACGTCGCCACCGGCAGCCTCCGCGCCGACTACTACACCTTCAGCGACGGCGCCGTGCCGCGGTATTTCGCCCTGACCTACGCCATGTCCGCCGGGGATTCCCTGCTCTGGGACGGTTCGACCCTTTCGGCGACCATTGGCGGCGTCCGCCGGACGTTCCCGGTCTCCCTCGGGGAGCGCGGCTCCTATCTGGATTTCGTCACCGTCGACGGCGACATCGACGAGACCGACATCACCGTTTCCCGGCGGATCCCCGCCTTCGACCACGTCACCGCCGTCAACAACCGCCTCTGGGGCTGCGCCGGCGACACGATCTACGGCTCCAAGCTGGGCGACGCCGCGAATTTCAGCGTCTTCGACGGCCTTGCCACCGACAGCTACGCCGTGCGGACCGGCACCCCCGGCGCGTTCACCGCCTGCTGCGATTACCTGGGCTACCCCACCTTTTTCAAGGAGGACCGGGTCTTCAAGGTCTACGGCTCCAAGCCTGCCGATTTTTCCCTCGTGGCCACGGTCACCGCCGGCGTCGCCGCGGGCAGCGCCAAAAGCCTCGCCGTCGCCGGGGACCTGCTCTTCTACCTTTCGCCCCGGGGCGTCATGGCCTTCGGCGGGGCGCTTCCCGTCGGCCGGTACGACGCCTTTGGCGGCGCGCGCTGGCGAAACGGCGTCGGCGGCAGCGACGGCGCCCGCTACTATATCTCGATGAGCGACGGCGAAGGATCGTGCTCCCTCTTCGTCTACGACACGGCGAAAGACCTGTGGCACCGCGAGGACAGCCTTGCTGTCAGCGATTTCTGGGTCAGCGGCGGCGTCCTCTTTGCCGCCGCCGACGAGCGGTTTATCGCCGTTTCCGGCGGCGAGGAGCTCCCCGGCGCCGCCGAGACGAGCCTCCCCTGGGAGGCGGTGTTCGGCGATTTCTACGCCGCTTCCCCGGATCAGAAATCCGTCACCTCGCTGACGCTCCGCCTCTCCCTTGAGGAGGGGAGCACCGCTCGGGTCTGGTTCAAAGGGGAGAACGGCGAAGAGACCGCCCTCGGCACGACGCTCCGCGGCGGCGGCATCCGCACCGTCGTGCTCCCGGTGCACCCCGGCCGCTGCGACCGCTTCCGCCTCCGTGTGGCGGGGACAGGCCCCGCCGCCCTGTACTCCCTGGCGGTGACGTATCGGGATGGGAGCGACGTTCCTTCCCGCGTTTACGCCTGACCATTCTCTATATAAAATATATAGGAAGAAAGGAGAACCCATGAACAAGAACTACACCTATTCGGACGTCCTCCGCAAAGCCTCCTCCCTGGGGCTTTTGCAGAACATGTCCGATGCCGACCGCGCCCTCTCCCGGCAGAACCCCGACGCCGGGATGACGGTGCTCCTGAGCCGGAACGACTATCGCTCCGCCGCCAACGACGAGCAGCGCGCCCTGGCCCACGCCCGGGCGGAGCAGGCCCGCAAACAGTACGGCGGCTATTCCGGCGGCACCGACGGCAGCGGCTACTACGTGAACCCCATCTCCCCGGCGGATTACGAGGCCGCCGCCGCGCCCTCCTTCGGCGACCGCTACGGCAGCGCCATCGACGGCCGCGCCGACGCCGTGCTCCGCAGGGAAAGCTACGTTTCCCCCTATGGGGACCGCACCGCCGCCCTTCTCGACGCCATCGAGGCCGCGCCGTCCTTCACTTACGACCCCGGCAGCGACGACCTCTTTGCCGCCTACGCCAAGCAGTATCGCCGTGAGGGACAGCGCGCCGTCGCCGACACCATGGGCCAGGCCGCCTCCCTCACCGGCGGCATCCCCTCCTCGGCGGCGGTCACCGCCGCGTCCCAGGCCGGGGACTACTACGCCGCGAAGCTCAGCGACAAGATCCCGGAGCTGGCGGCGCTGGCCTATGACCGCGCCGCCGACCGGCAGAATCAGCTCCTCGCCGCCCTGAAAGCGCGGCAGACCGCCGATCAGACCGCCTACGACCGCTATCTGGACAGCGTCGATCTCGACCTCGACGCCGTCGAGATGCTCCGCGCCCTCCGCAGCGACGACTACCTTCGCTACCGCGACGACCTCGCCCAGTACAACACCGACCGGGACTTCGGCTACAACCGCTTCACCGACGACATCAGCTACGACAACGCCCTGGAAAGCGCCGCCCGCTCCCAGGCCAACTACGAGGAGGAACGGGCCCTGGAACAGCGGCGCTACGATGACGAGCTCCGCCTCAATCAGGAGCGCTACGACACCGAGACCGCCGCGAACCGGGAAAAATACGAGCGTGAGCTGGCCGCCGCCGAGGAGGAACGGCTCTGGAACGCCGCCCTCTACGCCTATGAGTACCTCGGCGACAGCTCCCTGCTGCGTCAGCTCATCGCTAAAGAAAGGAGCCGCTGATCATGGCCAAAGCAAAAGGAAAGACCGCCGCGGCCGCCGCGGCCGCCGCCGCCGCGAAAAAGGCCGCCGCCTCCGCCCGCCGCGGTTCGGGCCGGACGAAACAGACGAAACAGACCGCCGCCAACGCCGAAAAGGTCAAAGCGCTGAAAAAGGCGGTCATCGCCGCTGCGCGGAAGGGGACCGCCGCCGCGGCCGCCTCCGCCGGGAGCGCCGCGAAAAAAACGACGGCGTCAAAGCCGAAACGCTTCGCCGCCGCCCAACCTCAGATCCGCTTCACGCTGCCCGCCGCGTCCCCGGCGGGGAGCGCCGCCGCGTCGCTGCCGAAGCCCGCGCCGCCGAAGACCGCCGCCGCCCGGTTCAAAGCCGCCTCGCCCCGTCTCTCCGCCGCCGCCCAAAGCGTCCTCGCCGCCGGGGCCGATCCGGCCCGGGCCGCCGCCGACGCGCTGGCAAAGGCCGAAAACGCTTCTTACCTGCCGGTCAGCGGCTTCCGCGTCTCCTCCCGGTTCGGCGTGGACCGCGGCACCCACCGTCACAGCGGCATCGACCTGGCCGTCCCCGAGGGCACCAAAGTCGCCGCCGCCCGCAAAGGCACCGTCACCTTCGCCGGCTGGGGCAACGGCTACGGCTACCGCGTCGTCATCGACCACGGCGACGGCACCGAGACCACCTACAATCATCTTTCGGACATCGGCGTCAGCGTCGGCGACACCGTCCGCGCCGGCAGCGCCATCGCCCTTTCCGGCAACACCGGCCATTCCACCGGTCCCCACCTCCACTTTGAGGTGCGGGTCAACGGCCGCTATGTTAACCCCGAGAGCTATTTCGACTTCGGCGGCGGCCTCACGGCGAAGGACAGCGGCGTCTACACCTCCAAACTGCGGGGGAACCGCCGTTCCGGCTCCGCGTCGGGTTCCGCCGCCAAAAAGTCGGCCAAAACGAAAAAGAAGGGGCGTTCTTCGGCCCCGTCGGCAAAAAAAGCCGCTTCGGCGGCAAAAACAAAAGCGGCGGCCCGCGCCGCTGTCGCGACGGTTCAAACGGCGTCGCCGACCGCTTCCCCGGCGGCCTCGGCCCTGTCCTTCCAAAGCGACGCTCAGCGGCCGTCCCTTCCCGAAGCCGTTCCCTTCGTCCCGGCGGACTACCGCGGCGTGAACTACTTCGCTTCCGACCTGAACCCGCTGCTGGAGCTGATCCCCGCCTACCGCAGCCGCCGGACGAGATCCCGCCGCCGCTGACCGCGCCGCGGCCGCCGCCGCGAACAGCCTTTTCCCCGCGGGATGACCGTTCCCGCAGGAATGACCTTTTTTGTAAAAATGATCTTTTATAAATGTAGGGACAGGCCTCCCGGCCTGTCCGCGCGGTATAACGTTAATCACATGGTGAACCGTCCGGCGACGCACCCGACCACCGCCGAAGGAACCAACGTCGCAGAAAGGCCCTCCCCCAAATCAACGCTCCGCCGCCGCGGGAAGGTCAGGAGACCTTCCCCTGCATTGTACAACGTGACAAAACCCGTTGAACAGACCTTTCCCCGTAAAACAAACCTTAGATTGTGTAGCGATAAATCCGCGCGGAACAAAGTTCATC